>JBJMIW010000075.1:0-19123 GCA_045806665.1 Actinoallomurus sp. | reverse complement strand
GCAGTGGAGGATCAGGAGAAGAAGATCCGCTCCTGGGTGATCGGATAACCGGCCCTGGCGAACGCGGCGACCATCGGCGTGTTGGTCAGGTCGGTGTCGGCCAGGATGCGATCGGCTCCCTGGGCGGCCAGGAGGTGGGTGCATTCGGCGAGGAGATCGTAACCGTAGCCGTGGCCACGGTGCTCGGGCACGACCCCGATGAGGCCGACGACCGGTGTGGTGTGGTTGCGGGTCGGGACGACGAGCCCGGCTAGGTCACCCTCGGTCGTGTACGCGAGCCGCCACCATTCGCGCGGACCCGGGAACCAGCGCAGGAGGTCCAGGTCCTCGCGCGCGGCGGCGTCCAGGCCCTGGTCGGCAATGGTGTGCCGGGCGTGGGCGTCGAGGGTCTCGTGGTGGATCCGGCGCAGCACGTCGAGGATCACCGAATCGTCGGGCTCGGGGCGGAAGGTGAGGCGGCCGGGACGCCCGGGCAGCCCGGATGCGGCCGTCCACTCATACCGGTAGCGGTCCACCAGCCAGGTCATACCGGCAGCTTTCGCGGCGTCGGCACGGGCCTGTACCGCGGTCCGCATGGCGGGCCGATCGCGCCAGCCCGCCGGGAGCGGCAGGCAGTACTCGACCCGCAGGGGCGCCGAACCAGTGGGCCCTGCGGTGCGGGCCGCGCGCAGAAGGGCGCTGCCCGCGTCGGCATCGGTGAAGTCGAACCAGTCGAGCACGATCGGCTCGGTGTCGTCGCGCGCGCCCCACCAGGCGGCACGCGCGAGGACCATGTCCCCGCGCAGGGCGACCCAGGTCCATTCGGGCCGGTACTGACCCGCCACCGCCGTCGCGCGGTAGGAGCGGCCGAACGCGGCCGTTCCCACCAGGCCGGGGTCGGACAGTTGGTCGAAGATGTGCTCCTCGCCCGGGGCGAGGGGGCGGATGACCAGATCGGTCATGGCAGTCCTTCCGGGAGGTCGGCGCGCTCCCGGTCAGACCCGCAACGCCCGGACGGGGCGGGAGCGCGTGATCGTCATCTCGCTCACGGCTCTCACCTCCTCCCGATTCAGGGCGTCGTCGCACGCTACCGGCGTTGTCTCCCAGGCGTCCACCCGTTTTCGTGGGGATGGGATAGGTTCGAACGCGATTCGGTCCGTTTCCTGGAGCGCAGATGACCTTCAGCTCGCCCGCCGACGTCCGTGAGCGCCTCGCGGCCGTGGACTACCTGGCCGACGACGCGATCGCGACGACCGTCTACCTCGCCGCCGCGCTCGGCAAGCCGCTGCTGGTGGAGGGCCCCGCCGGTGTGGGCAAGACGGAGCTGGCCAAGGCCGTCGCCGCGATCACCGACGCCGAGCTCGTACGCCTCCAGTGCTATGAGGGCCTGGACGAGCCGCGTGCCCTGTACGAGTGGAACTACAAGAAACAGCTGCTGCGGATCCAGGCGGCCGGCGACGAGTCGTGGAGCGCGACCCACGACGACATCTTCACCGAGGAATTCCTGCTGGAACGGCCGCTGCTGACCGCGATCCGGCGTACCGACCCCACCGTCCTGCTGATCGACGAGATGGACAAGGCGGACGTCGAGGTTGAGGGCCTGCTCCTGGAGGTGCTGTCGGACTTCCAGGTGACCATCCCCGAACTGGGCACGATCACGGCGGCGCGCCGGCCGTTCGTCGTGCTCACCTCCAACGCGACCCGCGAGCTGTCCGAGGCGCTGAAGCGGCGCTGCCTCTACCTGCACCTCGACTATCCCGCTCCGGAACGCGAGCGCGACATCGTACGAGCGCGGGTCCCCGGCATCGAGGAGGCCCTCGCCGCCCGCGTCGCGCAGCTCGTGGCGATCCTGCGGGAGCTGGAGCTGAAGAAGCCGCCGTCCATCGCGGAGAGCGTCGACTGGGCCCGTACCCTCCTGGCGCTCGGCCTCGACCGGCTCGACGGGGACGGGATCGCCGCGACACTCGGGGTCGTCCTGAAACACCACTCCGACCAGGAGCGCGCGCGCAAGGAGGTCCTGCACGGCGATGCCGCCGCTCGATGAGACCCGGGAAGCCTCATGGCGGTGTCGGGGGCGCGATGTGGCCGCGTTGTTCGATGAGATCCGGGAAGCCTCATGGCGGTGTCGGGGGCGCGACGTCATCGCGCTGTTCGGTGGATCCGAGGGGTGTGATGGCGCCGTCCGGCGGGGGCCGCGACGAGGCCGTGCCAGGTGATGAGAGCCGGGGGAACTGATGGCCCTGCTGGAACGGCATCTCGGTTTCCTCGCGGCGCTCCGCGACGCGGGCCTGCCCGTGTCGCTCGCCGAAGGGTTGGACGCGGTCCACGCCCTGGCCGCGATCGACCTCGCCGAGCGCGAGTCGTTCCGCACGGCGTACGCGGCCACGCTCGTCAAGCGGCACGCGCATCGGGAGGCGTTCGACACGCTGTTCGACCTGTGGTTCCCGCCGGTGACCGGCAGTCCCGAGGCGGCCCGAGAACGGCCCGCGTACGACGATCCGGAGGTGCGGCGGCTGCGCGACGAGCTGAGCCGGCTCCTGATGGAAGGGGACGAGAACCTCCTGCGCGACTTCGCCCGCGGGGCCGTCGGGGCGTACGGACGCGGGTCCGGGGGGAGCGGAGCCGGCGGGAGCCGGTGGTTCTCCTACCAGGTGCTGCGGACGCTGTCTCCGGAGACGCTGATGGCCGGACTGCTCGCCGCCGTGCTCACCGAACGCGGCGGCCTCGACGAGAAGGTCGCCCGCCGGACGTTCGCGCGCCGAATCGAGCGCTTCGAGAGGTTCGTCGCCGAAGACGTACGGCGGCGGATCGCCGAGGAGAACGGGACGGAGAAGGTCGCGCGCAGCACCGTGCGGCAGCCGCTCGAGCAGGTCGACTTCCTGCGGGCGACGCGCGTGGACCTGGCCGCGATCCGTCGGGAGATCAACCCGCTCGCCCGCAGGCTCGCCGCGCGTCTCGCCCATCGACGGCGGCATGGCCGACGCGGACGGCTGGACTTCCGCCGGACCGTACGCGCGTCCCTGTCGACGGGCGGCGTCCCCCTTACCACCCACCACCGGCCTCCGCGCCCGCACAAACCCGAGCTCGTCGTGCTGTGCGACGCCAGCGACTCGGTCTCCTCGTTCGCGCACTTCACGCTGCTGCTGACGTACGCGCTGCGCGAGCAGTTCGCCCGGGTACGGGCGTTCGCGTTCATCGACGACCTCGATGAGATCACCAGGTTCTTCGCACCGGGCGCCGACGTGGTCGAGGCCATGACCCGGATGACCCGCGAGGCGCGGCTCGTCTGGGTCAGCGGGCACAGCGACTACGGGCGCGCGTTCGGCGTCTTCGAGGACCGGTACGCGGACGCGATCACGCCGAAGACGTCCCTGCTGATCCTCGGGGACGCCCGGAGCAACTACGGGTCGCTGAACCTGGAGGCGATCGAGCGGCTGGCCGGGCGGGCACGGCACGCGTACTGGCTCAACCCCGAACCCCTGCGGGACTGGGACACCGGGGATTCGGCCGCCTCGGCGTACGGCGCCGTCGTGCCGATGCGCGAATGCCGGAACCTCACCCAGCTGGCGGACTTCGTCGAATCGCTCGCGTGAAGTCCCCCAGGGCAAAGAAGGAGGTTCACGCCGGGTTCTCCGGGTAGCTCCTCTGCCTGTCGGACGAGATGACGCCGCATTTGCCGAGGAGCTTTCGTGAATTCGGTCACCGATGTCGTGAAAGAGAACGAACGCGCGTACAGCCAGGGGGAGGACCGACCGCTCAGGTCCTATGCCGGCACGCTCGCGACCTATGGGCTGGCCGTCGGCGCCACCATGCTGATCGCTCGGCTGACCGGGCGGCGGGCGCCCCGGCTGAGGCTGTGGGACGTCGCCCTGATGGCGGTGACGACCCACAAGGTCTCTCGGACGCTGGCCAAGGACTCGGTGACGAGCCCGCTGCGGGCGCCGTTCACCCGTTACAAGGGAACGGCCGGTCCCGCCGAGCTCGCCGAAGAGGTGCGCGGCGAGGGGGTCAAGCACACGATCGGCGAGCTGATCACCTGTCCGTTCTGCATGGCGCAGTGGGTCGGCACGGCGTACGCGGCTGGGATGACCTTCGCGCCCGACGCCACCCGGCTGGCCGGGGCGACCATGACGGCCGTCGCAGGCGCCGACTGGCTGCAACTCGCCTACGCGCGGCTGCAGCGAGCCGCGGAGGGCTGAGATGATCACCGGGGCGGGCGCAGCCCGATCGCGGCCCGTGTACGCGCGGCTGCAGTGAGCCGCGGAGGGCTGAGGTGATCACCGGGGCGGGTCAGCCGGTAGCGCGGTCGCGGAGTACCGTGACGTGGTCGTCGGGGCGGCTGCGGGCCGGCCGCTGCCCGTCTACGCGCGGCTGGGCGGGCGGCGGAGGGCAGATCCGCTTCGGCGGAGCGAATCGTGGGTTTGGGACAGCCTCGTCGGGTAGGCGGCCAGCATGGACGTTACCTTCCTCAAGTCGCTGTACGACAGCTCAGGACCCTTCGCCTCCGTCTACCTGGACATCAGGCGGATCACGGAAGACGCCCCGAAGGCCATCGAGCTGCGCAGACGGGCCCGGCAGCGGGAGCTGGTCGAGCAGGGAACCCCGCCCGCGATGATCGAGGCGATGGTGCGGCTCGTCGACGAGGAGAACGCCCAGCGGGAGTCCGGCACCCTCGCGATGTTCGCGGCGGGCGGCGAGGTCGTCCACTACGAGGTGCTGCCCGGGGAGCCCCGCGTCGAACTGGCCCATTACGCCCCGTTGCCGCACGTCAAGCCGCTGCTCGTGCAGCGCGGAGAGCCGATCGCCTATCTGTCCGCCACGGTCGACCGGCTCGGCGGCGAGCTCACCTGCGTGTCCCGGGACGGCGATCGCCGCGTCATCGCGGTGAAGCCGGAGGAGGACTTCCCGGTCCGAAAGACCAAGGCCGGCGACATGTTCCGGCAGGACAAGCAGCAGCGGGCCGCCGAGGAGGTATGGCGGACCAACGCCAAGAAGGTCGCTCACAAGATGGTCGCGGCCGTCGACGACTGTGGCGCCGACATCGTCGTGCTGGCGGGCGACGTCCGCGCCCGCAAGGCCGTCCGGGAGGAGCTGCCCGAGTCGGTCCTGGCCCGCGTGGTCGACGCGGGAGGGGCCGGGCCGACGCTGGACGAGGAGATCGCCCGGGCCGTCCAGCACAAGCGCGAGGAGCAGCTCGCGGCGCTGCTCGACCAGTTCGACGAGCAGCTCACGAAGAAGGCGCGTGCGGTCGAAGGCCTGGACGGCGTGACGGACGCCCTGCGCAAAGGCCAGGTCGCCAGCCTGTTCCTGGAGGACCGGCTGGACTCGTCGACCACGCTGTGGACCGGTCCGCATCCGACCGATGTGGCGACCTCGGCCGAGCTCCTCCGGGAGCTCGGCGTCGCCGACCCCGTCGAGGACCGGGCCGACGCCGCTCTGATTCGGGCGCTCGCCGGCACGGACGGGGACCTGCAGCTCCTGCCGCCGGAGTCGCTCCCGGCCGAGGCCGGGGTAGGGGCGCTGCTGCGGTACGCGGACTGAGCGACGAGGGAGCCACGACCGATGACCGAAGCGGTGATCTTCGACGTCGACGGCACGCTCGTCGACACGAACTACCTGCACGCCGTGACGTGGTGGGAGGCCTTCCGGCAGCACGACCAGGCGGTCGACATGGCCGCCGTCCACCGGACGATCGGGATGGGATCCGACAAACTTCTCGATCGCCTGTTGCCCGAGGACCGTGATCGTGACGCCGACGATGACATCCGTGCCGCTCACAAGACCCTCTACCGCCTGTTCTGGACCCGGCTGCGCGCCTTTGACGGCGCGGCGGACCTGCTGCGCGCCTGCGCCGGACGCGGCCTGAAGGTGATTCTGGCCAGTTCCGCGGACGGGGACGAGATGCGGGCGCTGCTCGCCGCACTGGACGCCGATGACGCGATCACCGCCGTGACCTCCTCGGCCGACGCCGAGCAGAGCAAGCCGGCCCCCGACATCGTCGAGGTGGCCCTGGAACGCGGCGGCGTACGGGCCGACCAGGCGATCTTCGTCGGCGACACCGTCTGGGACGTACAGGCGTGCCGGCACGCCGGCCTTCCGTGCGTCGCCGTGCTGTCCGGAGGCATCGGCGCGGACGAGCTGCGGGACGCCGGCGCCGTCGCCGTCTATGACGGAACGGCGCACCTCCTCGCGCAGCTCGGCGAGAGCCCGCTCGCGAAGTGACCCCGCGCCGCCCGGCTCACCGACGGCCAAGCCGGGCCGCGCGGGGTGCGTCGTCGGGTGCCCCGGCTCAGGCGGGGGACAGGTCGTAGTCCTCGCGGCGCGCGCGCCGGGTGCGCGCCCAGTACTCGAAGGTGAAGCCGGGCCACAGGGTCCGGTTGACCCCGTGCTCGTCGAGGTACCAGCTCGTGCAGCCGCCTTCATTCCACACCGCCCGGCGCAGCCTCTTCTGCAGGCGGTCGTTGAAGCGCCGCTGGGCCTCGGGGCGTACCTCGATCGCCTCGGCCTTCTCCTCCGCGAGCAGGCGCAGGCAGCTCAGGACGTGCTGCACCTGCGACTCGATCATGAAGACGACGGAGTTGTGGCCGAGACCGGTGTTCGGGCCCAGGAGGAGGAAGAGGTTCGGGAAGCCCGCGACGGTGATGCCGTGGTGGGCCTCGATGCCGTCGGCCCAGGCGTCCTGCATCTTGAGCCCGTTCCGCCCGACGATGCGCTGCTCGGAGAGCGCCTCGGTGACCTTGAACCCGGTGCCGTAGATGATGACGTCCACGTCGTACGCGGTGCCGTCCGCGGTGACCAGGCCCGTCTCGGTGATCTCCTTGATCGGCTCCGTCACCAGGTCGACATGGGGGCGGGTCAGCGCCGGGTAGTAGTCCGAGGACAGCAGGATGCGCTTGCATCCGATCGTGTAGTCGGGGGTCACCTTCGCGCGCAGCTCGGGGTCGGCGATCTGCCGCTCGATGTGGCGGCGGGCCATCCGCTCCATCGGCGCCATCAGCCGCGGGTCGAGCGTGAAGCCGACCGCGCGGGTCTCCAGCAGCCAGTAGATCCCGTTGCGGAAGGCGCGTTGCGCCCCGGGCACGTGCCGGAAGACGCGGTTCACCCGGTCGGACAGGACGAAGTCGGGCTTGGGCTGGATCCACGGCGGGGTGCGCTGGAAGACGTGCAGGCGGCTCGCCTCGTCGGCCACGCGGGGAATGAACTGGATGGCCGAGGCGCCGGTGCCGATCACGGCGACCCTCTTCCCAACCAGGTCGGTCGACTGATCCCACTGCGCGGAGTGGAACGCCGTTCCCTGGAACCGCTCGGTGCCGGGAATATCGGGGACGGAGGGCACGTGCAGGGCGCCGATCGCCGAGACGACGGCCTTGGGCGTGAGGACCTCGCCCGACGCCAGGGTGACCCTCCAGTGGCGTTCGGTCTCCTCCCACTCCATCGCCTCGACGGCACAGCCGAAGCGCAAATGCGGCCCGAGGTCGTACTTGTCCACGCAGTGGCGCAGGTAGTCCCAGATCTCCGGCTGCGGGGCGAACATCCGCGACCAGCCGGGGTTCAGCTCGAACGAGAAGGAGTACATGTGCGACGGCACGTCGCACGCGCACCCCGGGTACTGGTTGTCGCGCCAGGTACCGCCCAGGTCCTCGGCCTTCTCCAGGATGACGAAGTCGTGGAAGCCCGCCAGCTTCAGCTGGATGGCCATGCCGAGACCGCCGAATCCGGAGCCGATGATCGCGATCTTCACTGCGCCTCCCGGGCTGCCGCTCACCTACGGAGTTACCACTAGTAACTTACCAGCGGTAGGTTACCGTCGGTAGGTACTGAGATAGAGTTCACACGTGATCCGCAATGACTCCGCGAAGACCCGCCGCCCGCGGATGTCCCGCGCCGATCGTGAGCAGCAGATGCTCGACGTGGCCGAGGAGGTGTTCGCCGAGCGGGGGTACGGGGCCGTCTCCATGGAGGAGATCGCCGAGCGTGTCGGGCTGTCCAAACCGATGCTCTACGAATATTTCGGTTCCAAGGAGGGGCTGCTGCTCGGGGTCGTCCGGCGGGCGCGCGGGGAGCTTCGCGAGGTGACCGAGCGTGCGGTCGCCGCGGGCGGCACTCCCCAGGAGATGCTGCGGCGCGGCTACATCGCCTACTTCCGCTTCAATGAGGCCCACCACAGGGCCTGGCTCGTCCTCCTGCAGGAACCGGTGCTGCTCCAGAGTGCGGCCGAGGAGATCGAGGGGATCCGCCGTCAGCAGAGCGAGATGATGGTCGGCCTGCTGGCCGTGCATCTCCCGGACCGCCCGGCCCGTGCCCTCGAGGCTTACACCGAGAGCATCATCGGAGCCTGCGAGCGCATGGCCCTGTGGCGGACGCGCAACCCCGACGTCACCCAGGAAGAGGCCGCCGAGTACCTGATGGACCTCACCTGGACCGGCCTGGCCGGCCTGAACTCTCCGGCCGACGCCGACTGACCTTCTCGGGGTTCCCACTTCCGGAGCGGTACGGGTCTCCCTTAGGCCGCCAGGGCGCTCCGTGAGGGAATGGTTACGCTAAGTTGACTCGACAGGATTTTCGACTACGGTAAGTCTCGTCCTCGTCACCTGTGTCCTTGCTCGTCGGAGGGAATGATGCACTCATGGCCGTCCGAGCCCTTGAGGCGCCTGTGGTTCGCAACGACGACATCCGGAGCGCGTTCCGAGAAGTCTGCGACATGCTGCCGCAGCATCGGGTCGAGCTCATCAACGGCCGGATCGTGGTGAACCCTTTGCCGACCGCAGACCGCAACCGCATCGCCTACCGACTGCTCCTGCAGCTTCTCGCCTTCGTCCAGGGCGAAGGATGGCAGATTTGGAACGACATCACGCTGTTCATGGGGCCGCAGCGCGATCGCTACCGCCCGGATCTGACGGTCGTGCCGGCCGAGCCGAGGATGTGGGCAGCGGACCACGTCCATGCCGACCAGGTCCTGCTCGCCGTGGAGGTGGTCTCGGCGAACAGCGTGACCGATGACCACGATGTGAAGCCACGCCAGTACGCCCTGGGCGGTGTGCCGCTGTGCCTGATCGTGAACGTCTTCGCCCGGAAGGTCCGGCTCCTGTCTCAGCCGGGGGCCGATGGCTATGAGCAGGAGACCGACGTCGCCCTGGGCCGTCCGATCGATCTGCCGGAGCCGTGGAAGTTGACCCTGGACACCGCCGCCTTCACCGGGACCGACGCCGTCTTCCCCGGAAAGGGGTACGGGGCGAGCAACTCGCCGAGCTCTAGCCGGTCGGTGATCTCCTGAACGTCCACTCCCGGATCATCCATCTCGCCAACCGGACGATCAATAGCAGAACGGTCGTATTGCTGGGGATCGCCCTGAGGCGGAGGGACACTGCCCTGGGCGGCCACTGGGGGAGGCGCGATGCGACGTCGTTCGGCGGAACCTGCGCGGAAGGCTCCGGAGAAGGCACCGGAGGCGGACGCCGGTCAGGGCGCCGTCGTCGGCGAGATGGCCGCACTGCCCTGGCAGGCGCACCTGGACGAGCTGGCGGCGACGAGCCTCGCGGGTATGAGCCGCCGCCTGCCCACCCTCGTCGGCGCGGCGATCCGCCTGGCCTGGCGGGCGAGTCGCGTCGACACGGTGACGACCGTCCTGCTCAACCTCGGTGCCGGCGTCTTCACCGCGTACGGGCTGCTGGCCACCTCCGGTGTCCTGACCGCGCTGTTCGCCGGCGGGCCGACACCCGGCCGGGTCCGGGCGGCGCTGCCCTCGCTGGCGCTGGTCGCCGGCGCAGCGGCACTGCGCTCCGGGTTGCAGGCGTGCGCAGGCTGGGCCCAGGCCCGGCTGAAACCGAAGGTCAACCGGATCGTCGAGACCCGTCTGTTCGATCTGACGACCCGAGTGGACCTGACGGCCTTCGACGACACGGACTTCCACGATGCCATGCACCGGGCGCGCCAGCGCGGACTGTACGAGGCCTCCGCGGTGGTCCAGGAGGCGATCGACATCCTGACCGGCCTCGTCGGTGTGACGGCGGCGGCCGGAGTGCTCGGTGTGCTCCATCCCGTACTCCTGCCGCTGCTGCTCCTCACGGCGGTGCCCGACGGGTGGGCGGCGGCGCGCACGGCCCGCATGCGTTACCTGACCATCTTCACCCTGTCTCCGGTGCGCCGCCGAAAATGGGTGCTCGCGGACCTGATGGCCGACCGGGACTCCGCCGCGGAGATCCGGGCCTTCACGATGCGCTCCTTCCTCGGCCGTGAACACGACCGCCTCGCCGCGGAGGAGTGCGAGGTCCACGTGGCGCTGGCCCGCCGCCAGACGGTCGCGCGGGTGCTCGGTGAGATCGTCGGCGGCCTGGCGAGCGGGGCCGTGTACGTCGCGCTCGGCGCGCTCCTCACGACCGGCTCCGTACGCCTCGCCATGGCGGGCACGGCGGTCCTGGCGATCCGCTCCGGCAAGACCTCTCTCGCCTCGCTGCTGTACGCGGTCAACCAGTGTTACGAGTCGGGCCTGTACTTCTCCGACTACCTGGACTTCTGCGCCGAGGCCGAACGCCGGATGCCCGAAGAACGGCAGGGACCGGCGCCCGCAACCTTCGACCTCATCGCCGTGGACGATGTGTGGTTCACCTACCCGGGCGCGGACGAGCCCAGCCTGCGCGGGGTGTCGATCCAGGTGCGCGCGGGACAGGTCGTCGCGCTGGTCGGCGAGAACGGCTCCGGCAAGACCACGCTGGCGAAGATCCTGGCAGGTCTCTACCGGCCGGACGCGGGCGAGGTTCGCTGGGACGCCGAGCGACTGTCCGAGGTCGACCTCGAACGTCTCCGCGAGAACGTCGCGATGATCCCGCAGGACTACACCCACTGGCCGATGACGGCCCGGCACAACATCGCGATGGGCCGTACACCCGACGACACCATGATCACCGAGGCGGCCAGGGCGTCCGGCGCCGACGAGGTCGTCGAGCCACTGCCCCGCGGGTACGGCACGCTGCTCGACCGGCGCTTCAAGGACGGCCACGAACTCTCGGGCGGTCAGTGGCAGCGGATCGCGGTCGCCCGCGGGTTCTACCGGGACGCTCCGCTCCTCATCTGCGACGAGCCCACCGCCGCGCTCGACGCCCGCGCCGAGCACGCGCTGTTCCAGCGGATCCGCGACCACGCCGACGGCCGTACGGTGCTGCTGATCACGCATCGGCTCGCCAGCGTCCGCCACGCCGACCAGGTCTACGTCCTCGACCACGGCCGGGTCGTCGAGCACGGGGCGCCCGCCGAGCTGCTGGCGGCCGGTGGCATCTTCGCCGAGCTGTACGAGCTGCAGGCCCAGGCCTACCACCTGGAGGCCCACCAGGCGGGCGGATCGAACGCACCCCGAAGAGCCTCCGGGCCGTTCAGCGCGTGACGGGAGACGCCGAGTCGGCCGAGCGATCATCGGGGGCGAGGATGAGCACGTCCCGGGTGTGCATGCGGAAGCTGCGATCGGCGAGTTCGCGGTGCCGGCGGAAGTACGCGAGCACGGCCTCGACGCCGTGGTAGTCGCCGGCGATCGCGTTGCGACCGGAAACATGCCAGGCGATGTCCTCGGCGAGGATGTCCCGCAGGGGGGCGGCGTCGCCTCCGGCGTAGAACCGGTTCTGGGCGGCGTGCAGGCGGCGCAGCAGCGCGACGCGTCGTCTCTGTTCAGCGTCGTTTCCCCTCTCGGGAAGGGCCGTTCCGCGTCGGCGTCGGGGGCGAAGCGATCGTCTCACGACGCGATCGGGCTCAGGACGCGGCGTGTCGTCGGGTCCACTCGTACATCGCGACGCCGCTGGCCACCCCGGCGTTGATGGAGCGGGTCGACCCGTACTGCGGGATGTGCAGGACGATGTCGGCGGCCTCCCGCGCCTCGTCCGACAGGCCCGGCCCCTCCTGGCCGAAGAGCATCACGCATGCGGCCGGCAGCTCCGCGCTCTGGATCGGCCGGGAGCCGGGCAGGTTGTCGATGCCGATGATCGGCAGGTCGCGCTCGCGACACCAGGCGACCAGGTCGCTCGTCGCCGGATGGTGGCGTACGTGCTGGTACCGGTCGGTGACCATGGCGCCGCGCCGGTTCCAGCGCCGGCGGCCGACGATGTGCACCTCCGCGGCGAGGAACGCGTTGGCGTTGCGGACGACCGCGCCGATGTTGAAGTCGTGCTGCCAGTTCTCGATCGCGACGTGGAAGGGGTGCCGCCGGGCGTCGAGGTCGGCGATGATCGCCTCGTTGCTCCAGTAGCGGTACGCGTCCACGACATTGCGCCGGTCGCCCGCCGCCAGCAGCGCCGCGTCGAACCGCGGGTCCTCCGGCCAGGGCAGCGGATGCGGCCCGACCCCGGGCTCGGTCCCTTCCCGCGGGGCGGCGCGATCGTCGTGATCGGGCTGGGGATGCGCTGCGACGTCCCGAGGCTGGAGAGCCGCACCGGCCGGGTCCGGCGCCGCAGCCAGGGTTCGGTCTACCCGACGCTGCGGCGGCTGGAGGACGAAGGGCTCAGGCGTCATGCGCCCGAGCATAGAAGGTGACCGGGGCCGCCGCGGCCGCCCCGGCCCGGGGCTCACTCCGACTCGGCCTGCCTGTCTCGCTGGAAGAGCGTGAAGAGCCAGACGAGCGACGGCACGAGCAGGACCAGCCCGATGAGGACCGAGATGAGCGTGGCGTGCAGGACGGTGGGTCGGGCCGCGGCGTCGGTGACGGTGACGTGCGGCGGCAGAAGGAGCGGATACTGCGCCACCGGCCAGCCCCATATGACCGCCGCGACGGCCGTGGCGGCGGCGATCCGAGCCAGGGCGTATCTCTGCGCGGCGAGCAAGGCCAGGGATCCGATTCCGGCGACCGCGGACAGGATGACGATCGGCAGCGCTCGGCCGGTCAGGCCGGCGTACAGGTGCGGCGCGTCGTGGTGGAGGACGAAGATGCCGCCGATCGCGACCGCGCCGGTGACCACGGCCGTGATGATCCCGCGACGCCGGAACGCGTCCGCCAGGTCGGCGTCGCCTTCCCGCCGTGCGTCGGCGGTGAGGTAGACCGCCGCGAGGTACGCCGTGGCGCCGATGGCGAGCACCCCTCCGAGGATCGAGGTGGGATTCCACCAGCTGCGGACCAGATCACCCTTCGCCAGTCCGTTCGGGACCCGCTCGGACGCCACGCCGCCGGCGACGGTGCCGAGGAAGAACGGGGTCACCACGGAGGACAGCGCGAACGCGCCGCCGAACAGCCGCAGCTGCCAGAGTTCGGTGCTGGCCTTTCGGAACGCGAACGCCGAGCCCCGGGCGATCATGCCGAACGCCACCAGCGTCAGCGGGATGTACATCGTTGAGGCCACTGAGGCGAACACGGCGGGGAAGCACGTCCAGAACAGCACGATGACGAAGATGAGCCATACGTGGTTGGCCTCCCAGACCGGCCCGATGGAGTGTTCGATGAGGCGCCGCTGGGCGAAACCGTGCCGCGGGCCGCCGGCCAGGGCGTCCCAGAAACCCCCGCCGAAGTCGGCGCCGCCCAGCAGGGCGTACATCATGACCCCGGCCCAGGCCAGGAGCAGCAGGGCCTGTGCGGCCGTCACGGCGCGTACTCCTCGGTCCAGCCCTCCTGGGGCGCGGTGACCGGCTGGGTCCGCAGGCGGTTCAGCACGTAGACGGCCGCCACCGTCAGCACGGTGTAGACGGTCAGCACCGAGATCAGGCCGACCCACAGCCCCGGAACCGGGTTGACGGCCTCCGCGGTCCGCTGCCATCGCCAGACGATCCAGGGCTGCCGGCCCACCTCCGTGGTGACCCACCCGGCCTCCAGCGCGACGACCGCCGCGATACCCGAGAGCGCCGACAGCCGCAGGAACCAGGGGGACCGCGGCAGGTCACGGTGGCGCCACCAGGCGAGTGCCAGCCAGACGCCGAGCAGGACCAGGCCGAACCCGATCGCCACCATGGCCTGGAAGCCCAGGTGGACCGGATTGATGGGCGGCCGGTCGGCGGGCGGGACCTCGTTCAGGCCGTGCACGACCGTGCCGGGCCGGTAGCCGACGAGCAGCGACAGGGCGTCCGGGATCCGCAGGGCGTACTGCATCCTGCCGTTGACATAGGCGCCGCCGATCGAAAGGGGGACGTGCGACCCGGTCCGGTTCAGGCCCTCGATGGCGGCGAGCTTGGTCTGCTGGTGGGTCGCCAGGAACCGCGCCATCGTGTCGCCCACCAGGACCTGCAGTGGAGCGACGATCGCCGCTGCGGTGAAGGGCAGGAGGAACCCGATCCGGTGGTACCGGTCCCGGCGACCGCGGAGCATGCCGATCGCGTACACGCTGGCGATCCCGAACCCCGCGACCATGAACGCGGCCAGGACCATGTGGAGCACCTGCCACGGCATGGCCGGGTTGAACATCGCCTCCCACGGCCGTACGTGGACGGGCCTCCCGTTCACCAGGTCGAAGCCGCGCGGCTGGTTCATCCAGGCGTTCGCCGCCACGACGAAGACCGCCGAGGCGACACCGGCCACGCAGACCGGCAGCCCGGTCAGGATGTGCCAGCGGCGCGGCAGCCGGTCCCACGCGTACAGGTAGATGCCCAGGAAGATCGCCTCGATGAAGAACGCGAAGCCCTCCAGCGCGAACGGCAGTCCGATGAGCTGGCCGTACCTCGCCATCAGTCCGGGCCACAGCAGGCCCATCTCGAACGACAGGATCGTCCCGGACACCGCGCCGACGGCGAACAGCACGCCCATCGCCTTCGCCCAGCGGTGCGCGAGGCGTATGTAGTCCTCATTCCCGGTGCGGTGCCCACGCCACTCGGCCCACACGGTGAACGCGGGCATGCCGACCCCGAAGCAGGCGATGATGATGTGCCAGCCGAGGGAGAACCCCATCTGCTCGCGCGCCGCCATCAGGTCGACCGGGGATGTCCCGGCTGCGATGAACGGTTCGGGCATGGCGGCTCCTCACGGTCTGCGGCCCGGTCACCGGTTCAGGCGGCGCCGATCGGCGGCCGTCCACGGGGGACGGCGCGCATATCAGCACGTCATTCGCTTCCGTGTACCCACCGAGCGCGATCCTCACCCTCCGGATCTCCCCGATTCCGCCGTACCGTCGCCACGGCCCGGCCGCGCGGTCCCGATCCGGCCCGTATGCGCCGATCTTTCGGCGATAATCGGCGGATGACGGTCCGGGCGATCAAGGCCGAGGAGCGCCGGGCGCGCCTCGGAGTACGGCACCACCTGGCGGATCCGGCGGAGACCGCCATCGACGTCGCCCGTGCGTTGGTGGCGCTGCACGGCACCGACCCGGCGTCGGTGCACCTCGCGGCGGCGGCTCGGATGCGCGATCCCGACGTCGGCGCCGTAGAGAAGGCGCTCTACGAGGACCGCGTGCTGCTGCGAATGCTCGCCATGCGCCGGACCGTCTTCACCGTCTCGGTCGAACTGGCCCCCACCGTCCAGGCGGCCTGCTCCGATGACGTGGCCCGGCGCGAGCGCAGGCGGACTCTGCAGTTCGTCGAGGAGGCGGGCCTGGGGGACGACGCCTGGCTCCGTGAGGTCGAGGAGGCCACGGTCGCCGCGCTGCGGAGCCGAGGGGAGGCGTTCGCCGCCGACCTCTCCGAGGACGTGCCGCGGCTCAAGGAGCGCATCGTGCTGTCGGAGGGGAAGGCGTACGAGGCCCGGCCCACGATCGCGAACCGCGTGCTGCTCGGCCTGGCCGCCGAGGGCCGGATCGTCCGCGGCCGGCCGCGCGGATCCTGGACGAGCAGCCAGTTCAGCTGGTCCCCGATCGAGGTGTGGCTCCCCGGCGGGCTGCCGAGCGTGCCCACGGACGAGGCACGGGCCGACTTGATCCGCAGGTGGCTCGCCGCGTACGGGCCGGGCACCGCCGCCGACCTGAAGTGGTGGACGGGCCTCACGCTCACCCAGATCAGGAAGGCGCTGGCCGAGATCGATGTCGAGCGGGTCGACCTGGACGGCGAGGACGGCTACGTCCTGGCCGATGACGTGGACCCGGTTCCCGAACCCGCGCCGTGGGTGGCGCTGCTGCCCGCCCTCGATCCCACGGTGATGGGCTGGGCCGGGCGGACCTGGTATCTCGGCGAGCACGGACCGCTGCTGTTCGACCGCAATGGCAACGCTTGCCCCACGGTGTGGTGCGACGGGCGGCTCGTCGGCGGCTGGGCGCAGCGGGCCGACGGCGAGGTGGTCTACCGGCTCTTGGAGGACATCGGCTCGGAGGCCGCCTCCACCGTCGCGGCCGAGGCCGCCCGGCTCACCTCCTGGCTGGGACCCGTCCGGCTCGCGCCCCGCGCCCGAGGCCGCTCCCCGGTCGAGGCGGAGCTGGTCGGCTAGGACCCGGCCTGGTCCAGGGCCTTGAGGATGCGCTTCTCCGAGACCGGGTAGGCGGTGCCGAACTGCTGGGCGAAGAAACTGACCCGCAGCTCCTCGATCATCCACCGGACCTTCCGGATCTCCGGGTTGCCCGGTCTCGCGTCGCGTGCCCGGATGTAGGCGGCCTCGACCTGCTGGATCCGCTGCATGCGCTGGCGGTCGCCGTACGGGTCTTCGGGCAGCTTGTCGAGGCGGCGTTCGACCGCCCGCAGGTAGCGCAGCAGGTCGGGCAGCCGCCGCCGGCCCGTGGCGGTGACGAAACCGGGGAAGATCAGCCGGGAGAGCTGCGCCCGGATGTCGGTCAGCGCGGGGATCAGCGTGGGGCTGTTCGTGCTCTTCAGCCGGCGTTCGACCTCGTGCGCCGCCGCGAGGATGCGCTGCGCGTGGGCGAGCACGTCGGCGGCGGTGTCGGTGAGGTCGGCGCGTACGTGGTCGGTGAGGCGCCGGAACCCCGCCTCGTCCCAGGCGGGCCCGCCGCCCTCGGTGATCAGGTGGTCGGCGGCGCAGGCGACACAGTCGTCGAGGAGGGCGGCGACGCTGCCATGGGGGTTGTGACTGAGCACCAGTTTGGCCTTGTTGTCCAGCCTGGCCTGGAGGTACTTCACCGGGGACGGACTGTTCAGGAGGACCAGCCGTCGGGTGCCGCGCCACATGACCCGCTGCTGCTCGGCCTCGGTGGCGTACGTGCGCACGGCCACGCTGTCACCCTCGTCGGTCAGCGCCGGGTACGCCTTGACCCGGCCCTGCTCGTACGTGCGCGGCAGCGTGCCGATCTCCCAGGTGCGCAGGCCCGTCCGCTCGAGGTCGTCGGCGGCCTTCGACAGCGTCGCCGACACCTTCGGCGCGAGACGGCGTTTCAGCTCGGTGAGGTCCTTGCCCTCCGCAAGGGTCCGGCGGCGGTCCGTCACCCGATAAGTGATCTTCAGGTGGTCCGGGACGCGGGACAGGTCCCAGGCCTCGCGCGGGACCGTCACGCCGGTCATGGCGCGCAGTTCGCGCTCCAGGGTGTCCAGCAGTGGCCCCGACCCCGGGGTGATGCGGGCGAGCACGTCGCGGGCGACGTTCGGCGCGGGGACGAAGTTGACGCGCAGTTGCTTGGGCAGCGACCGGATCAGCTCGGTCACGAGGTCCTGCCGCAGGCCCGGGATCTGCCAGTCGAACTCCGTACCGCTGACCTGGTTCAGCACCGGCAGCGGGATGTCCACGGTTACGCCGTCGGCGTCCGTGCCCGGCTCGAACTGGTACGACAGCCGGAACCGGTGCCCGTCCGCCTGCCAGGCGTCGGGGTAGTCGGCCTCGCTGACCTCGTCGGCGGTGTCGTTCACCAGCATCGCGGCGGAGAAGTTCAGCAGCTCCGGGTCCTCGTGGTGCGCCTTCTTCCACCAGCCGTCGAAGTGCCGTGCGGAGACGACCTCGGGCGGGATGCGCTCGTCATAGAACGCGAAGAGGGTCTCGTCGTCGACGACGATGTCCCGGCGCCGCGCCCGGTTCTCCAGCTCCTCGACCTCCTCGAGCAGCCGGCGGTTGTCGCGCAGGAACCGGTGGTGGGAGTCCCAGTCACCCTCGACCAGCGCGTGGCGGATGAACAGCTCGCGGCACAGCTCCGGGTCGATCTTGGCGTAAGTCACCTTGCGCTCGGCCACGATCGGTACGCCGTACAGCGTGACCTTCTCGTAGGCCATCACCGCGCCCTGGTTCTTCTCCCAGTGCGGCTCGCTGTAGGTGCGCTTCACCAGGTGGCCGGCGAGCGGCTCGACCCACTCGGGCTCGATCTTGGCGGCCATGCGGGCCCACAGCCGGGACGTCTCGACCAGCTCCGCGGCCATGACCCAGCGCGGCGGCCGCTTGGCCAGCGCGGAGCCGGGGAAGATGGCGAACCGGGCGTTCCTGGCGCCGAGGTATTCGCGCGGGCCCCGCCGGGCGTCGTCCTTGCCGCCGGTCTTCTTCTCGGTGTCGAGCAGGCCGATGTGCGACAGCAGGCCCGCCAGCAGTGACACGTGGACGCGCTGCGGATCGGCGGGCGTGCTGTTCAGCGTGACGCCGAGGTCCTTGCCGACCTGCCGGAGCTGGCCGTAGATGTCCTGCCACTCGCGGATGCGCAGGTAGTGGAGGTACTCCTGCTTGCACAACTTGCGGAACTGATTGCCGGACAGCTCCTTCTGGCGGTCCCGCAGGTAGTTCCACAGGTTGAGGTAGGCGAGGAAGTCCGACTCCTTGTCGGCGAACCGGGCGTGCTGCTGGTCGGCGGCGGCACGCTTGTCGGCCGGGCGCTCGCGCGGGTCCTGGATCGACAGGGCCGCCGCGATGACCATGACCTCGCGCACGCAGCCGTTGCGGTCGGCCTCCAGGACCATGCGGGCCAGCCGCGGGTCGACGGGAAGCTGCGCGAGGCGCCGGCCGAGCGGGGTCAGCTTGTCGCCGTCCAGCGCACCCAGCTCGTGCAGCAGGTCGACGCCGTCCTTGATGTTGCGCCGGTCCGGCCCGTCGATGAACGGGAACGCCGCCACATCACCGAGGCCGAGCGAGGTCATCTGCAGGATGACCGAGGCGAGGTTGGTGCGCAGGACCTCCGGGTCGGTGTACTCCGGGCGGCTGGCGAAGTCGTCTTCGGAGTAGAGCCGGATGCAGATGCCGTCGGACGTCCGGCCGCAGCGGCCCTTGCGCTGGTTGGCCGACGCCTGGCTGACCGGCTCGATCGGCAGCCGCTGCACCTTGAGCCGGTTGCTGTACCGGGAGATCCGGGCCGTGCCGGGGTCGATCACGTACTTGATGCCGGGCACGGTCAGCGACGTCTCG
>JBJMIW010000074.1:0-12608 GCA_045806665.1 Actinoallomurus sp. | reverse complement strand
TCCACACCGGGTCCGTCGGGCTGGCGCTCGACGCCGTACGGGCCGCGCTCTTCCAGACGGCGGCACTGTCGGCGGCCCGGCTCGGCACGCTCGTCGAGCCTGCCTTCACCGGGCTGGAGGCCTTCCAGGCGGCGCCGGGCGAGCCGGGATCGGGGATCATGATCCTGGAGTACGTCGCGCACTCGGCCATCGCCGACATCCGGCGCCTCGCCTCCCCGGCCGCGCTCGGCAGCGCCGTGCTGTCGCGGGGCGTCGAGGAACACGCCGGCTTCGCGACCCAGTCGGCGCGCGCGACCACCGACGTCGTGACCGCCTACCGCATCGCGCTGGCCTGCGAGCTCGTCGCTGCCGTGCGGGCGCTGCGGATGCAGGGCCGCACGGCGGCGGGCCGGCTCGGCGAGGTGTACGCGCAGGCGGCCGACGCGCTCGACCCCACGGTCGAGGACCGGCCGCTCGACGCCGACATCGGCGCGGCCGCCGACCTGCTGCCGCGGATCGCGGCCTACGGCGCGTATTAGGAGTCGGGTTGGAAGTCGGGGCATTTACCGGTCGATTCGCGGGGGAGGAGGGTGGGCTCGCAGACGATGCGGCGGCGGCGCGGCTTGCCGTCGATGCCGCCGACGATGACGCGCACCGCCGAGTGCACGATGTCGTCGATGTCCCAGTCGACGCTGGTCAGGGGTGGGGTGAGGAGCGCGGACATCGGGTGGTTGTCGAAGCCGGCCACCGAAACGTCACCGGGCACGTCCAGGCCGAGCTCACGGGTCGCCGCGTAGGCGCCGTAGGCGATCGAGTCGGAGAAGCAGAACAGCGCGGTCGGCCGGTCCGGCGCGGTCAGCACCTCCAGGGCCGTCTCGGTGGCACCGGGCAGCGCCTGGGAAGACGTGACGACGTCGACCTCGATCCCGATGCGCTCGGCCTCGGCGTTGACGTGCACGTCGGCGGGGCGGTCGGGGGTGCTGGCGCGCGTGGGGGTGAGCACGGCCACGTGCCGGTGCCCGAGCTGGTGCAGGTGCTCCAGGGCGAGGGTGACACCGGCGCGGTTGTCGAACACCACCTCGCCGTAGGCGTGCCCGCCGCGCAGCGAGTCGCCGACCGACACGATGGGCAGGCTCTCCCCCAGCTCGGCCCAGACCTCGCCCGCCGGGTCCACCGGCTGCACGATCAGACCGTCGACGCGCTGGTCGCGCAGCTGCCGGGCGAGCATGCCCTCCCGCTCCGGGTCACCGGCCGCGTCGAGGATGATGGCGAAGCGGTCGCGGGCGAACAGCGCCCGGCCGATGCCGACGGCGAGGGCCTGCTGCCACAGGTCCTCGAGGGAGCCGCAGAGCAGGCCGACCATGCCGGTGCGCCCGCTGGCGAGGGCGCGGGCGATGGGATGCGCCTCGTATCCGAGCTCGGCGGCGGCCTGCCGCACCCGCTCCTGCGTCTCCTCGGACGTCTGGATGCCCCGCAACGCGTACGAGACCGCGGCGGGCGACAGCCCCGTCGCCTTCGCCACTTCGCGGATGGTCGTTCGCTTACGTTGCTGCGCCACGACCCCAAGCCTATAGACCGGGTCTGACAAGGGTGAGGCAGAAGTCACCGTCCTCGTCGGTCCACCACCGGTCGATCGTCATGCCCGCCGCTCCGGCCTCGGCGGCGAGGCGCTCGCGGCGGAACTTCGCCGAGATCTCCGTGCGCACCTCCTCCCCCTCGTCGAACTCCACCTCGAGGTCCACGGCCGGTACGCGGACGACCTGCGATTCCGTCGACCGCAGCCGCATCTCGATCCACTCGTCGTTCGGATTCCAGGCGGCGACGTGCTCGAACCGCTCGGGGACGAAGTCGGCGCCGAGCTCCCGGTTGTTGACATTGAGGTCGTTCCGGTTGAACTCCGCGGTGACCCCGCGCGTGTCGTCGTACGCGCGGACGAGCCTGTCCTCGTCCTTGACCAGGTCCGCGCCGAGCAGCAGGGCGTCGCCGTCGTTCATCGTGGCGCGGAGCGCGCTGAGGAACCCCACCCGATCGGCCGGGGCCATGTTGCCGATCGTGCCGCCGAGGAACACGACCAGGCGGCGCTCCCCGCCGGGTAGCAGGGCCAGGTGCCGCTCGTAGTCGGCGACGACGGGACGCACCTGCAGGCCCGGGTGGTCCTCGGCGATCCGCTCGGCCGCGCGGGCGAGGAAGTCCCCGCTGACGTCCACCGGAACGTACGTGCGCAGCGTGCCGCTGAGCGCGTCGAGCAGCATCCGGGTCTTCTCCCCCGAGCCCGCGCCCAGTTCCATGAGGGTGGCCGCGCCGGTGGCCTCGGCGATCTCGGGTGCCCGCTCGGCGAGGATCGCGCGTTCGCGGCGGGTCGGGTAGTACTCCTCCAGCCGGGTGATCTCCTCGAACAGCTCGCTGCCGCGCTCGTCGTAGAACCACTTGGCGGGCAGCGTCTTCGGCCGTGCGCCCAGTCCGTCAGCGACGTCCCGCCGCAGCGCCTTCCCAAGGTCGTCGGGCGTAAGAAAGCGATCCACCATTCCTCCGTTGTCGTCGTCTCCGTCGTCGGCCCGGTCGGCCCGTCACAGCGGGATTACGCGTACCCCGAGGTCATCGACTGTCACCAGGGAGCGGTCGGGGACCTCCTCCCACTCGGGCGCGTCGTCGTACGGCTCCGACGCGATGACGACGTCCTCACCCCGGCGGACGAACAGCGTGTCGCCCCATCTCGTCGCGGCCAGCGAGTGCCCGTCGGCTGCGAGGAGGTTGTACCGGCCGGCGGCGAGTGCGGCGGTGGCCTCGACGGCGTACGCCAGCCCCTCCGCGAGGGTGCCGCCGGTCCGCCACCGCCCTGCGGCCAGCGCGAACAGCAGGGCCGAGTCGACCGGGGCGCGGGCGTCCGGGATCGGCGCGAGGTCACCGGCGAGCTCCCGCAGCTTCGCCTCCACACCCGGGAACCCCTCGACCGCGCCATTGTGGCTGAACAGCCGTTCGAAGTCCGTGAACGGCTGGGCGCACGACTCGTCGACCGGGAAGCCGGGCGTCGCGGAGCGGACCGCCGCGACTGCGCAGCCGCTGCGGACGACCTCGGCGATGTCGGCGAAGGACAAGTCCGTCCACATCGGCTGGGACCGTCGGTACCGCACGGGCCGGGCACGGGCGGGGTCGTACCAGCCCGCGCCGAACCCGTCGGCGTTGATGACGCAGTTGGCGTTCATGTTCGGCGCGTACGCCTGCCGCTCCAGGGAGTGCTCCGGGGCGTACACCAGCTCGTGCAGGCTGCGCGGCGTTCCGAGGTAGGCGAGGTGACGGCACATCAGGCATCCCTCGCACAGCGGAAGCCGGCGAAGATCTGCCGGCGGATCGGATGGTCCCAGTTGCGGGAGGTCGTCCGGCAGGCCAGCGGGTGCGTCGCCCACGAGCCGCCGCGCAGCACCTTGTAGTCGCCGCCGAAGAACACCTCGGAGTACTCCTTGTACGGGAACGCGCGGAACCCCGGATAGCCGTGGAAGTCGCTCGACGTCCACTCCCACACGTCGCCGAGCAGCTGCCGCACGCCGTACGCCGACGCGCCCTCGGGGTGGGAGCCGACCGGCGCCGGCCGCATCATCCGCTGCCCGAGGTTGGCGTGCTCGCCCGCGTCTCCCCAGGGTAGGCGGCGTTTCCGGCCCGCGACCGGGTCCCAGCTCGCCGCCTTCTCCCACTCGGCCTCGGTGGGCAGCCGCTTGCCCGCCCAGCGTGCGTAGGCGTCCGCCTCGTACCAGCAGACGTGCTGCACCGGCTCGTCCAGCGGAACCGGCTCGGTCCGGCCGAACCGCCGGCGCAGCCACTGACCGCCCTCCCGTGCCCAGAAGGCCGGCGCGCGCTTGCCGGTCCGTGTCCTCCAGTCCCAGCCGTCCGGATGCCACCAGCGCGGGTCGTCGTACCCGCCGTCCTCCATGAACGCCAGGTACGCGGCGTTGGATACCGGCGTGACGTCGACGAAGTAGGCGGGCAGGTCCACCGTGTGGGCGCCGCGCTCGTTGTCGTACGCCCACGGGTCGTCGGAGGTGCCCATGACGAACGGACCCGCCTCGACCAGCACCTCGTGCCCGGCCAGGGCTGGGGAACCGGTAGGAGGCTCCTCCGGCGAGGGGTCGAGCAGCGCGGGTCCGTCCTTGCGGAGCTGATGGGTGGCGAGCATGGTCTCGTCGTGCTGGTGCTCGTGCTGGATGACCATGTTGTAGACGAAGCCGCCCTCGGCGAGCGGTCCGGTCAGGGCCACCTTGTCCAGGGAGTCGAGCACCTTGGCCCGTACGGTGTCGATGTAGGCGAGGCTCTCGGCCGGGGTGAGCAGCGGGAGCTTCGGCCGTTCGGCGCGCGGGTGCTCGAAGGCGTCGTACAGATCGTCGATCTCCGGGCGCATCGCCTCCTGGCCGGCGGCCGCGCGCAGCAGCCACAGTTCCTCGTAGTTGCCGATGTGCGCCAGGTCCCACACCAGCGGCGACATCAGCGGCGAGACTTGCGCGAGGAGATCCGGCTCGTCGAGCGCCTCCAGGGTGAGGCCGACGCTCCGGTCGCGCGCGGCGATCAGCTCGCTTGCGATCCGTTCCTTCAGGTCCACGTGGGTTCCTCCTCGACGGCCGGGGCGGGCGGTTCGGCACCCGGCACCGTCGTGCGTGAATCGGGTTTCGAAGGCAGGGAAGAGTACTCGGCGGCAGGGCTCGCGCCACCACTGGGCTCGTCGGCCGGGCAGCGGCCGCGTTCGACGAAGCGGCGAGCGTACGCGTCGACCACCGGGACGAGCGCGTCGGCGCCGAGCCGCGGCAGCGCGTCCAGAGCGGCCGCGAAGCAGCGCCGCGCGGCCTCCGCCAGCACCGGGTCGGTGAGGGCGTCCCGCGCGGCCTGGCCCCAGCGGTCCCGTGCGGGCTCGGCGGCCTCGGCCGCGAGGTCGGCCGCGCGCGGATCGTCGAGCAACGCGGTCGCCACGGCCACGGGCACCGGCCAGTACGGCTCCGGCAGGGCGTCGATCATCCGCAGTTCGAGCCAGCCCTGCGGCCGGACGGGCGGGAACAGCGTCGACAGATGGTAGGCCAGGTCGTCGAGGCTCGGGCGGCCCGTCGCCATCCACTCCCGGAAGGTCATCCCCGGGGCCGCCACCCAGCCGTCGCGGATCAGCATGACCTGCGCGTCGAGGGCGTACCGGACCCATGCCTCGACGGGATCGTCGCCGCCGACCGGCGCCGTACGCCCTCGGTCGAGCGTCTCCCATACGATCTGCCGCCCGGACCGCCCGGCGGCTCCGGGCGAGTTGGCGAAGGCCGCGACCAGCACGGGCCCGAGCGCGTGCGCGAGCCGCCAGCGCCGGCCGGCGTCCTCATCGTCGGCGCCGATGTCGAGGCAGACCTGGAGCGATGCGGTCCCGCACATCATCCGCAGGCCGTGTTCCCCGAAGTACTCCCGCATGCACCGGTAGCGGCCGTCGGTCGCCTGGAAGACCGGCGGACGGGGGTCCGCGCCGCGTCCCTCGAGGGCGAGGTCCTCTTTGGCCAGGTGAGCGCCGACGTGCGCGACGTCCTGGGCGATGGCGGCGTACGCCGCGGCGGGACCTCGCCGCGGGGCCGAGCTGAGCTCGACCTGTCCGCCCGGTTCGTACGTGATGCGGCTGCCGGCGGGCGGTGGACCCGCCGCCTCCACCACCGCCCGGACACGGGTCAGCGGAACGCACCGTGACGGGGCGTTCCGGTCGACCACGAACCATTCGGTCTCGACACCGACCAGGCCGGGCGGGCCGGTCTTGAAACAGACCCCCTTCACGTGTTCGTAGACCTCATCGATGGTCAGGCGGCTCATCGGCACCTCCGTACGGACGACGAACGGAGATCCTTCCCTACTGAACCGCATCAATAATCCGAAAAGTACTTTTTCTCACATAGAGCGCGAGATGTCGGTGTGGTGACCGGGACCCATGTGAAACGGTCCAGTGAGCCGCTACACTGATACGGTTCAGTGAACCGGTTCAGGAGCCTGACCTGTATGGAAGGAGGCCTGTGCGGATCGACGTTCATCAGCATCTCTGGGGCCCGGCCTTCCTCGACGCCCTCCGGCGGCGTACGGCGGCTCCCCGGCTCGACGGCTGGACCCTTCATCTGACGGGCGAGGCCCCGTACGACGTCGATCCGGCCGACCACGACGTCCGGCGCCGGGCCGACGCCACCGCGGAGGACGGTTTCGAGCTCGCGCTGACCTCCCTGTCCGCGCCCCTCGGCGTCGAATGGCTGCCGCCTCAGGAGGCCGCTCCCCTCCTCGACGCCTACCACGCCGACGCGCTGAGCCTGCCCGAGCCGTTCCGCGCCTGGGCCGCCGCCGGCCTCGCCGAGATCGACGTGCCGGCCCTCGCCCGGCTCCTCGACCAGGGGTTCGTCGGCCTGCAGCTGCCCGCGACCGCGCTGCTGGACGCCACCGGGTACGACCGGTGCGCACCCCTCCTGACGCTGCTCGAAGAGCGCGAACTGCCACTGTTCGTCCACCCCGGCCCAGCACCGGCCGCGGACGGGCCGCCGTGGTGGCCGGCGCTCGTCCCGTACGTCCACCAGATGCACGCCGCCTGGTACGCGTTCCGCGCGTTCGGCCGGCCGCGCCATCCGGCCCTGCGCGTCTGCTTCGCGCTGCTCGCCGGGCTCGCACCCCTGCACGGCGAACGCCTGGCCGCGCGTGGCGGTGGACGCGGCCAGGTCGACCCGGACGCGTACGTGGAGACGTCGTCGTACGGGCCGCGCGCCGTCGACGCCATGGTCCGGGCGATCGGCATCGACACGATCGTCTGCGGCTCCGACCGCCCGTACGCGCGGCCGCCCACCTCCTTCGACCTCGGCGACGCCGCCGAGCACGCCATCCGCGCAGCGAACCCGCACCGACTGCTCACTGGAAAGGACTGACCCCCGTTGGCCTTCGAGTCCCTCCCCGCACGAAGCCTGGACCGGCAGGAGCTTCGCCGGCTCGTCGACGACCTGGCGGGGCGTCCCGAGACGTGGCGCGAGCTGGTCGATTTTCCCGACGGCCACCGCCACTACGTGTCGCTGCACCGCGACGAGTACGTCGACGTGTGGCTGCTGTGCTGGACCCCGGAGAGCGACACGGGCTGGCACGATCACGACATCTCCTCCGGGGCGGTCGCGGTCGTCGACGGCGCCCTCATGGAGTGCAACCCGCGGATCGGCGGCGCGCACGTCGAGGTCGAGGTGGAGGCGGGCACGTCATTCTCCTTCGGGCCCGAGCACATCCACCGCCTGGTCGGCTCGGCGGATCGCAGCGTGTCCATCCACGCGTACTCACCCCCGCTGTGGCGCCTCGGGCAGTACTCCATCGACGACAGCGGCGTGATGCGCCGCGCCTCCGTCAGCTACGCCGACGAGCTCCGCCCCCTCGACCCCGCCGCGTGAGCGGGCTTGACCCACGGAACCCCTCTGGCGTCGATTTTTGCCACGCTGTTGACGCGCTCCCCAGCCTGAAAGCTGGGGATTCAGTCCGTGCCGCCTCATGCGGCCATCACCGATGTACGGCAGCCCGGCGGCGTGAGCGTCCTGCCGGGCGCACAGCCCGTCGTTGAACACCACCCGCGCGCACCCGAACGCCTTGGCCAGCTCGATCCGCTGTCCCGGAGTCGGGTCCAGGCGATACGCGTACCGTAACTGCATGGCACCGCACTCTACCGCGCCCTGCAGCCCGGTGGTGCGGGTATCGGGACTGGACGGGTCTGGACCCGCCGAGACGCCGGTTCGCCTTGACTGCGAACCGGCTTTTCCTGCCCAGCTCCGCGGGATGGTCCGCTTCACCTCCAGCTTGAAGGCTGGAGCACTGCGGACGAACCCGGTAACTTGTCTTTACTTGTAAGAACGGGCCTACGTGCTGGAACGGAGTCGAAGGGTGTCCCTGACGGAGGCGCTACGCGCCAGCGAGCCGGAGGTCTTCGGCCTGCTCTACGACGAGCATGGCGCGCGGATCCACGCCTACTGCCGCCGCATGGTCGGCGACGAGGCCGCCGGCGTCGTGCGGGACGCCTTCGCCGCCGCCGCCCGTCACCCGGACGAGGCCCCGTCGTCGGACGAGACGCTGCCGGTCTGGCTGTACGCGCTGGCGCGGGCGGAGTGCCTGCGCCGCGGAGCCCTGGTCCGTTCCGTCCCGGCGGCCCCCGGATCGGCCCCGTTCGAGCGTGCCGTGGCCCGGTTGCGTCCCGAGCACCGGGAGGCGCTGGCGCTGACGGACGCGCTGGAGGTCCAGGACCTCGCACGCGTCATCGGAGTGGCGAGCGACACCGCCGAGCTGCTGGTCCGCATGGCGCGTCGCCGGCTCGAGCAGGCCGTCATCACCGTGCTGGAGGCCGGCGCCGACGCGGACGAGGAGCTGCTGACCGCGCTGGCGAAGGGACGCCTGCACGCACTCGTGAGCCGGCGGGCGGCCGAGCCGCCGGCGTCGCTGCGGGAGCAGGTGGTCGCCACCTGCGCCGCCGCCGAGCGGACGGCGGCCGGTGCGCTGCTCGTGGACGCCGACGGGCTGCCCATCCCGCTCGACGGGCTGTTCGGTCCGGCCGGTGCGATGACCCGTCCGCAGCAGAGGATCGTCGATCCGGCCACCCCGGCACCGACCCGGCACCGGCGCAAGCCACGCCGGCGGAACCCTCTGGTCACCGAGGCGCTCACGCTGGCCGCGTGCGCCGCGGCGGTCATCGGGGCGACCCTCATCTGGCCGGCCGGCCCCGATCAGGGGGCCTCCAACGTCGGCGACCACAGCCGGCTGGTCCGCCACGGGACGCCGACGAGCCGGCCCGGCTCCTCCTCCGGAGGCACCGCGCCGCTGGGCCCCGGGTCCTCGCCTGTCGGTGGTGCGCCGGCCGCGCCGAACACAGGCGTCGCGTCCCGCCCCGGCTCGGCCACGTCCGCACGGCCGTCGCCGACGGTGACGGCGAGCCGCCCGCCCGCGTCCCCGGCGAGTCCGGCCCCGTCCGGAACTCCGACGCCCGGTCCGACCGCGTCCGGGCCCTCGACCCCCGCGCCGACGTCCTCGGTGACGCCCCTCCCGGCGCCGGTCACCGGTTTGCCGAGCACGATCCCGGCCCCGAATATGACCGGCCCGAAGAAGCCCAAGCGCTGAGCCGCGGGGATCCCCCGCAGCTCGGGGTCAGGCCTCGCTGAGGACCAGGTCCGTACGAGATCCGGTTCCCGGGTCGTCGTCCTTCGAGGCGGAGCGCTCGCGCCGGACGTACATCAGGCCGACGGCGGCGCCGACGAGCATGGCGATGAGGTGTCCGACGGCCGCGACGCCCAGCCGGTCCAGCCCGCTGAACAGGTGCGGGGCGAGGAACGCCAGGGCCAGGCCCGCCCCGATGCGCCACCACCGACTCGGCACGCGGTCGAAGAGCCAGTGGCCGTGCCGGGCCGTCCGTACGAGCGGCTCGGCGCCGTACAGCATCGTGGCGACCAGGGCGGAGGCGATGACGTAGGACGGGCCCACGTCGTCGAGATACCGCATGGAGGCGGGCATGGCGCCGGTCGAGATCCGCCAGGCGAGCAGGCCCTCACTGATCAGCGTTCCGATCACCTGAGCGGCGCCGACCAGTGCCAGCGTCCGGACGTTGCCGAAGCGGTGCGCCACCGGGAACAGCCCCACGATCGCCAGGACCACCCACATCCACGGCACGGCCTGGGCCACGAACGCCGAGGCGACCATCGTGCCGAAGGGGTCGCTCCTGAGGTTCACCAGGTTGGTCGCCGTCGTGGAGACCACCACACGCTGCTGGTCCGGCCCCAGTCCGTACGCGTACACGGCGGAGACGGCACAGAACGCCACGATGAACAGCATGGGCAGGGGATAGCGCCTGAGCATCGAGTGCACGCGTGAAAGCGTAGGGGCTGTTTCTTAGAGGAAGATGACAACCGGATGATCGTCAGCCCTGTCTTACCGCCGGGACAGGCGAGCCTCCCGGAACCGCCGCAGCCGGACGGAGACCCGGTCGACCGCGGTGATGACCACGATGGAACGGTACCGCCCGGGGACCTCGGCCACCCAGAACGCGCCGGCGATCGTCACGGCGGTGGTCTTGAGCACGGACGACCCCCTGCCGTGGAACTCCACGAGCACCTCGCCGCCGGGCGGCAGCTCGCCCCACGCCAGGGACCAGTCCCTGCCGCGCACGGCGCCGCGGATGAGCGCGGCGCCTCGGCCACCGGCCACGGCCACGTCGATGAGCCCGTCACCGGTGTGCACCTCCAGGGCCGGGCGGTGCCGGCTGCCGCGGCCGACGCGCAGCTCCCAGCCGCTCGCGGCCAATGGGGTCGTCGGGAACGTCATCGCGTGGGTCATGGTCGACCTCCGTTGGAGGCGGGTACGGACGGTGGCGACCGCCCGTACCCGGGTGACGGTCAGATGGCGACGGCTCCCCCGACCGGGGACTCGCCGCGTCGTACGAGGAGGGCGGCGAGCGCGGCCACGAGCGCGACGCCCGCGGCGACCGTCATGGACGTCTGGAAACCGTCCATGAAGGCGAGGTGGCTGCCGGTGGTGATGGCCTTGGCGACCGGTCCCGGGGCGCCCGCGGGCACCGGGGCGACGCCCTGGGCGATGTAGTCCTTCGCGGCGGTGAGCTGATGGGCCGCCGGTGCGGGCAGCCCCGCGCCGGTCAGCCGGTCGACGAGGACGCTGCCGACGCGGCTGGACAGGATCGTGCCGAGGACCGAGGTGCCCAGCACGCCGCCGACCTGGAACGCGGTCTGCTGCAGGCCGCCCGCGACCCCGGCCAGGTGCACGGGGGCGTTCGCGACGATCGCCTCGGTTCCGGCGGTGAGGATGAAGCCGAAGGCCAGGCCCATGAGGATGAACCACGGCCAGATCTGGCTGTACGCGGCGTCGACCCCGATCCGGGACAGTCCGAACAGCGCGCCCGCGGTGAAGACCATGCCGATGACGAGCGGCACGCGCGGCCCGAACCGCTGGGTCAGCGCACCGCCCAGCGGCGAGGACACGATGAAGATCGCGGTCATGGGCAGCATCCGGACGCCCGCCTGCACCGGAGTCATTCCGTGCACCTGCTGCATGTACAGCGTGATGAAGAAGATCGTCCCGAACAAGGCGAAGGCACCGAGGACGATGAGGCCCGTCGCGGCCGACAGCGACGCCGAGCGGAACAGGCTCATCGGCAGGATCGGATGGACCGCCCGCAGCTCGCGGATGACGAAACCGATGATCAAGACGGCGAACGCGGCGAACGACCACAGCGGCACCGCGTCGCCGAAGCCGTACGTGCCCGCCTTGATCAGGCCCCAGACCAGCGCGAACAGCGCGCCCGACAGCAGCAGCACGCCGGCGACGTCGAACGAGCCGACGGCCCCCTCGTCGCGGGACTCGCGGATCACCCACAGCCCGACCAGGAGCGCGACCAGGCCGAGCGGCGCGTTGAGGAAGAAGACCGACTGCCAGTTGACGTGCTGGACGAGCAGGCCGCCGACGATCGGGCCACCGGCGATGGAGATGCCGACGGTGGCGCCCCAGATTCCGATCGCGGCGTTCAGCCGCTCGGCCGGGAAGGTGTTGCGCAGGATCGCCAGGCTGGCGGGCTGCAGCAGCGCGCCGGCGAAGCCCTGCACGACCCGCCACGCGATGACCATGCCGATGCCGCCGGATACGCCGACCAGCACCGAGGCGACCGCGAAGCCGATCACTCCGGCGAGGAACGTGCGCTTGAGCCCGAACCGGTCGGCGATCTTCCCGGCCGGAATCAGGGTGACGGCCAGCGCGAGCAGGTAGCCGTTGGTGACCCACTGCAGACCGGACAGGTCGGCGTGCAGGTCCTTGGCGATGGCCGGGTTGGCGATCGACACGACGGTCGCGTCCAGGCCGACCATCATCACGCCGAGCGCAACGGCGAGCAGGGTCAGCCAGGGATGGCCGTGCCCAGGACGGGCCGGCCTTTCGCGCGCCCCCGGTCGGGACGCGAATGTCGCTTGGGACGTCATGAACTGCCTCCGTAAGTTCGTGCGGATCCCAAACTGTCATGCTGTGACAGATGTCGTCAAGAGACGATCGTCTCCGTGTGACGACTGTCACCGTACGAAGGAAGCTATTGGCCGACCTGTCCAACGTCGGCTACCCTGCGGGCATGGAGGCGACCCCCGCTGTTCAGGCTTGCTCTCCGACGGCCGGCCGTCGTGAGCGCAAGAAGCAGCGCACGCGCGAAGCGCTGGTGGACAGCGCTTTCCGGCTGTTCGCGGAGAAGGGGTTCGAGGCGACGACGGTCGAGGAGATCGCGGACGCCGTCGACGTGTCCTCGCGGACGTTCTTCCGCTACTTCGCGTCCAAGGAGGACGTCCTCGCGACGTTCCAGGACGAGCAGTTCGGCGCCCTCAAGGAGGCGTTCATCGCCCGGCCGCCCGACGAGCCGGTCATCACGGCGGTCCGCCATGCGACGGTCTCCGTCATCCGCGCCTGCGAGGACGGCGCGTTCGGCTTCGACCCCGAACGGTTCGGCTGCATCCGGCAGCTCATGGAGTCCAGCCCGGCCGTCTTCGGCAGCAGCCTCGAGCACGGCCAGAAGAAGCACGCCGAGATGACCCGTCTCGTCGCCGAACGCATGGGCGTCGACCCGGCCACCGCCCTGCGCCCGCACGTGGTGG
>JBJMIW010000073.1:0-7086 GCA_045806665.1 Actinoallomurus sp. | reverse complement strand
GGACAGGGCGGCGCAGATCGCTGCATCGCATCATGAAACGCTGCCCGTCGACATGACGACCGTGTCGCCGGAACGGCGAGCGGCCCATGAAGGTGTCGTCTACGCCGTCGCGGAGCGGTTGCACACCACAACCACGCTCCTGGGCGAGGAAGCAGCGATCGAGGCGGCCCGGGACCTGTCGTCGCGGTTGGCGGACGAGCTGGGCACCCGGCGTCGGACGGGTGGAGCACCGGTGGGAGGTTCCCGCCCGCCGGTGGATCCGCTGGAGATCGGTGGCGGCGGTGAGTCCAGCGGTGCCGGGGCCGCGGCGAGCGATACCGGGGCGGGCCAGGACACGACCCCGGTGGACCCAGAACCACCTGAGTACACGCCGGAGACGGTGCCGCCGTACGAGGATCGGCCGGTCCCGGTGGAGACGATTGCGGCGGTGGCGGTCCGGCTGCGCGTGACGGCGGAGCAGGCGGAACGCTTGCTGCGGTATTCCTGGTTCGACGAGGAGCGTTTCGCCGCGGTCCGTGACCAGGTCGGCCTGGACGACGCGGCAGACCTGGCGGACCTGGTCGACCGGATCGGCCGGATCCCCGATGATCTGCGGGAGATCGCGAGTCGGCTTCCGCCGATGGACGCACGTGATGTCTACCAGGTGAGCCGCGAGTTCCAGATCGACCCGCGTGACCTGGAGCTGTTCGGCGCCGAACTCCGTGACGTCTATTCGCAGTCGGGCCTCCGCTCGCTCACCCAGCACGAGCGTCTCGATGAGGTTCGAGATGAGTTGGAGAGCCGGTTCGTACCAGCCGCCCAGATCGCGGACTTCGTGGCGGTCGCGGCCCGGGCGAGGGTCAGCGCACACGACCTGAGGCTGATTTTGAGAGAACGGTACGGCCGCGAGACCGCGCGGGCGCTCGTTCGACTGCGACGGAGGCATCCAGATGATCTAGCGGATTGGGCGGATGCCTTTCACCGCCGCCACACGGGAAGAGCCGTGGCCCCGACCGTCGCGGAACGAGCGGCCGCCATCGTGTATCAGCAGATGCCGGGCGAGTTGGTGCAGTCGGCCACGGGAGCGCCGGAGCGGTCCAGGCAGCCCCTGGGGAAGGTGCCGGAAGCCTGGTTCCGCGATGTCGTGGCGCAGGTGGAGGCGCTGTTGTCGCGGTCAGGCAACGACATCGATCCCGGTGATCAGGAGCAGTGGGCCACGAACCGGGCGCGGCGTTTGGTCGACTTGCGGCGGAGGGGCATCGGATCGGAGGGCGGAGGCAACGCCGCGGGCCCGTCCACCGGTCCTGGCGGTTCCGCGCGGCAGCGGCCACCTGCGACGCCAGCGGAGATCCAGGAGGTGGCCGACCGGCTGGCGCCAATGACCGCGGAAGAGGTAAAGCGCGTCGCCAAGGCCTACAGGCTTGATCCGCGTGACCTGTTGGTCTTCCGTGAGCGGCTGGCCGCTCACCGCATGGCCGGCGGCCGGCCGCGCACGGATGTTATGAGCGGCGCCCGCGGGTTGTTCACAACCCTCGGCCTGGGGTCCGCGGATTTGCGAGACCTAGGTGGGCCCGTCAGGGGCAGGTACGGCGACTACTCGAGAGATCTGGCGGCGTTCGTATCGGTCGCCATGCGCGCCGGCATCGAGGCCGATGACCTGCTCGTCGTCCTGGATGCGGCCCACCGGGACGAGCGGCTGGCGCTGAAGGATCTGCAGCAGATGTCCTCGGCTCACCTGGAGGATCTGGTCCGCGGAACGCTGGCCCCATTCCGGCGGGCGGCGGATCGCTTCCCGCCGATGGCGGCTCATGACGTGGCCTGGATCCAGCAGGAGTTCGGCATCAAGCCAGACCGTCTGTATCTGTTCGGCGATCAGATCCGAGAGGCTTACTCCCGTTCACGTGAGGGCGGCTCTACGGCACGGGAACGGCTTGAGCGCTTGTTCGCAGAATTGAGTACGGCGGCGGGCTCACTGAGCCTCACCCACCTCGCCCAGATCAGCGTGAGTTCCGACATCGAACGCGCCACCGACGTCGTCCGGATCAGCGCGAATTCCAAGATCGACCCGCAGTACCTTGTGGTGTTCGGCCCGGACTTGCGTGCGGTCTACGCGCAAGCACGCGAGACCGGTTCGGACCCCGTGGAGGCGGCAGGGCGGATGTTCGCCGAGTACCGCGAGAACGTTCCGGGCTTCGGCGGGAACCTGGGGCGCTTCGCGAGGTGGGCGGCGAACGCGGACATGAACGCCGCGGACTTGCGCACGGTCCTCATCCTCCTGAAGCAGAATCGTCCGTTCGAGAAGACGCCGGCTGAGCAGGATATCCGAACGCTGCAGGAAACGCAGTCGGCATTGCGTGCAGCGGCGGACTCGCTCGCGGGGCTTGGTGTGCCGATGAGCGTCACCGACGTCGCCCAGGTCAGCGCGAATTCCAAGATCGACCCGCGGTACCTTGTGGTGTTCGGCCCGGAGCTGCGTGGAATTTATTCCCGACCGCGTGACGGCGGCTTTGACCCGGTGAGGGCGGCCGGGCGGATGTTCGCCGAGTACCTCGAGAACATTCCGGGCTTCGGCGGGAACCTGGGGCGCTTCGCGAGGTGGGCGGCCAGCGCGGACATGAACGCCGCGGACTTGCGCGCGGTCCTCGTCGCCTTTCCGCCGTCTAAGCAGGCCATGGCTGCGCCAAGTCAGCAGGGCGTCAAGGAAGTGCGGAAAGCGCTGTCGATATTGCGTACGACGGCGGACTCACTCGCGCCGATGAGCGTCAGCGACGTCGCCCGGGTCAGCGCAGGTTCTACGATCGATCCGCAGCACCTGGTGGTGTTCGGAGATGGGCTGCGTGCGATCTATGCGCAGGGTGTTACACCCGACGCGGCACTGCCCGAGGCCCAGAGGCTGATCGCCGGGTACACCCCGATCCGCGAGGCACGGCAGTTCGCGAAGATCGCGGCCCGCGTGGGAATGGATGCCGACCTCATGCGCGTGGTGGTGGACTCAGCACGCGAGCAGGGCCTGGCGCTGACCGACCTGCGAAATATGGACCCCTCCAGCCTGCTGGGGCTCGTCCAGAGCCGGCGGGAGGGCATTGGATCTTTGCCGTCACAGGACCGGCAGGAGTTGCTGGCCCGGGCATCGCAGATCGCTGCATCGCATCATGAACCGCTGCCCGTCGACATGACGACCGTGTCGCCGGAACGGCTAGCGCTCCATGAACGTGTCGTCTACGCCGTCGCGGAGCGGTATCACGCCGTGCTCGAGCACGGAGATGAGGACCAAGCACGCCAAAAGGCCAATGACCTGGCGTCACGGCTGGCGGACGGGCTCGGCATACGGCGCCGCAAGGGTGGGGCGCCGCCGGGCCGTGCCCGCCCGCCCGTGGATCCGCTGGAGATCGGTGGCGGCGGTGGTCCCTCCCGGTTGAGCGATGATGACGATGCGGCGACGGAGACCCCCACGGGGACGCTCGTTGATGATGACGCCGTCCTGGCCGGTGATGTGACCGCGCTCGGCGTGGGCGCCGAGGAATTGGCGCGCGCCCGCGTCGGCCCGTCGAACGACGAGCACTACCGAGCGTTCGAGGTGAAGCGTTACCGCCGCGCTGACGGTGAGATCGTGAGCCGGCTGGTCGTGCCGATCGCCTGGAAGAATCCGGACGCGGTTTCCGAAGAGGAGCTCACGGCGTTCGAAACACGGGTCCGTGATGATGTGCACTCGAACCTGAACGTCGGCGCCCGGCTGGAGAACGGCGACCTGCTCAGGGTCGAAGTCGAATTCGTCGGCACGGCCGACGGTGCGGACGCACGACGTCGACCGGTCACCGAGGTGACCCTCTTGGAGGAAAAGGCACGGTCGAACGTCGTTGAGTGGTGGATCGGTGAGGCCACAGCCGGGGCGTGGGCGCACGAGGTCCTCCATATTCTGGGCCTGGAAGACGAGTACCGCGAGATCAGGGGTGGGCGACGTCCGGTCTACACTGACGGATCCCTGATGGGGTCGCTGTCGGTGGACCCTTACGGAAGGCCGGACGTCGACGCTGACATCAGCGGGAGAGCCCGGGGCGGGCCGGGCCGGCTGTACGTGCCACCACGCGTCCTGCGGCAACTGTCAGCCGCCGTCGAGTCGGCGCTCCGCGTGCCGCGGACGGGAGCTTCCACGGACGCGCGTCCGTCCGCTGATGCTCTTCCGGAACGGGCGAGGTTCTCACTGGACGTGCGGCGGGCCGCGTTGCACGGTGACCGGGACGGCGTGGGCGGGCACCTGCCGCCCCATCCTTTGTCGGACCGCCCGGCTGTGGTGAAGGTCGGTGCGGTCAACCCGAACGGGACGTTCAGAGCGGAGATCCCGGGCCAGCCCGTGCGCCACGCGGGAGGCCAGGGTTCCGGTTGGTGGCGCGCCTCGGCGGGCTACCTGTTCCCCGGATCGGTTCGTGAGGAGGGTTCGCCGCCGCGTGGCCGGATGATGTTCCCGGAGCACTGGACGGAGGACGACGCCGTCTACGCCGCCGAGCAGGCGTACTTGCACGCCCTGCGACACGCCGGAATCCGGCCTGATCCGGAACGGCCGGGGGCGTACCGATGGGTGGGTGAGTACGCCGGTGTCCGGGTCGAAGGCCAGCTGGTTCACGGAGAGTTCACCGGGTTCCGGCCGGCCGATGACCAGGCCGGGCTTTCCACCACCCGTGTGGTGCCCCTGCCGCCGGAGGCCCGGCTCGGCCTCAAGTTCGCCGAACGGGCCGTGCAGATATCCCGGTTCGGGGACCGTCGCACCCGCACAGGTGCGTACCAGGTCCCGAAAAACCACGCGTGGTACGGCCTGGACTTCGATCTGCCGAGCAACGAAGGGGTCCTCGACGTCCCAGACGAACGCCGGAGCGACAACGGCACCTACACGGCACAGGTGGAGTTCCTCGACCCGGAGACGATGCGCGAGATCGCTCCTCCGCACCTTGACTTGAGCAGGGTCGACCTGCCGAGCCGGTGGGTACCGCACGCCGACGGCATCGAGCACACCCTGTTCCCGAAGGAGTGGGGCGCCGACCGGGTCCTGCGGGCGGTCGAGTCGGCGCACGCGTCCGCCGCGCAGCGGGGAGCCGTGGGTCCGCAGCGTCCGGACGGCTCCTACCGCTGGGTGGGAGAGACGCAAGGCGTCCGGATCGAGGGCATCGTCCGCACCGGCCACCACGTGGCCTTCCGCCCCACCTTCCCGCAACCGCGGCTGCGCTGGCCGGACGACGATCCGGTGGCCGTTACCGCGCCTGTCACCGAGTACTTCTACCGAGCCCCGGATCTCGTACCCCTCGACATCCAGCACGTCCTGTTCTCCTGGGGACAGCTGGGCGTCCAGCTGACGGCAAAGGTCGCCTTCGCCGCGGAACCGGGCGTCGACGCCGCGGTCGTGGCGCGGTACGCCGAAGCCTTCCAGGCGGCCGCGCGGGAGCTGTACGGCGAACTCAGCCGCCCCGACGGCGCACCGCTGGTCCGGCTGTCCGTCGCCATCGCAGCCACGGCATCGGCCCACCACGTGATCGATATCAAAGGCGCCGATGCCGAGGAACTCGACGACCCACGAACCCGCGAGTCGATCCGCGATCAACTGGTGGCGCTGGTCGGGCTCGTTCCGGACGCGGCACACCTTCTGGCCGCCGTCCGTCACGTCTCTTCGCCTCCGGCAAAGAACTTCACGTGGCAAAGCACCGACTCCGCGCGACTTGAGCCAGCCCTGCGATCGTCCGACCTCGTCGCCTACCTTGAGACATCGAACCTGAGGGAGGCAGGCGGGACCACCCGCACGTACTGGCCGCCCCTCGACACCAGAGCGCGGAACCTACTGACGGACGCGGTCATCGACGCGTTCACCCCAGAACTTGTCAACGCCCTCCGCACCGGGGGCCACCGTGACGCCTTTCCCTCGGGCTGGCATTGGGCCGAGGCCCTGTGGGCGGCTGCGAATTTCGCCTCCGACCCGCCGGGAGACGCGGTGGCCGAGGAGATCTCCGGGGGCTGGTACCTGTCCGGCAGCTGGGACCTGCCCGGGAGCTCGCAGGAGTTGCGCTTCGAGCTGACGATCGCCGACGACAAGATCGCCGACGACAGGATCGCGGACTTCGTGATCAAGGCAGTGCGGCTCCCGGAGGAGGGGACCGGCACCGGTGAGCCGCATGCCTCCCCGGACGCCGACCACCAGCACCCCGCCAACGGTGAGCTCCCGGCCGCTCCGCACAGGCGGGCGATGCCGGAAAGTGACCTGCCGTCCGCGGAGGAGGGTCCCGCCGAGCGCCCGCAGGACCGCCGAGAACACGACACGACGACGAGCCGGCCGCCGGTGCCGGTCGGGCCCGACGGGCCGTCCGGGCCCGTGATCGTGGTGGCGCCGGAAGTAGATCGCCTATTTCGGAAGTCATCGCACAGCACGAGCCAGTACTGCGTGGAAGTCGCCATCGCGGTGCTCATGTAGGAGTTCGACTTGGGCACCCCCTGCGTGGCGCTAGTTCGCCCGGAGCGGGACGACGGGTTCCGCGTGCGTGCAGGTGGCCCTCATCGTTTCCACGACGGTGACCTCCACGCAGAACACGGGTCCGCCCGGCATCTGGGGCCGGCTGTAGGAGGACCGGTTCCATCCGATGCCGGCCGGCGGGGACACCTCCGCCGGGCCGGTCTGGGCGTCCGACGCCGGTGACACCGGATGCTCTCCGGAACCCACCACAGGGACGCCCGGCGACGTGGCCGGCGGCACCGCCCCGGGGGGCCGCTCGCTCTCCTCTTGGGACCCGGACCGAGGTGCGTCGAAGAACGCCATCGGCGCGGCACGGTCAGCGGGTGCCGGCGTCGGCGCGGCCGTGGTGGAGAGTCCGCCGTTGCCTGCTGCTCGTGCTCCCACACCGGAGGGCGGCCGGACGGACGGCGTCTCGTACGGCCGGTCGACCGTGGGCGTGGGGCCGGCCGGGCCCAGCCCGTCCACCGAGCCGATCCGGTTCAGCACCACGCTGGGCAGCATGCCGATGAACCCGTTCGCGATCTGGACGCTGACGGTGTGCCCTTGCGGACCGGTGATGACGAATTCGGCGTCGAAGCGGTAGAAGTCGTAGTCGCCGTCGCGTTGGATGTTGGACT
>JBJMIW010000072.1:0-4578 GCA_045806665.1 Actinoallomurus sp. | reverse complement strand
GGACCCGGCTGGCCGGCGGGGAGAAACCGGCCCGCAAGCGGATGGCGACCCTGGGGGTGGTCTATGTCGCCGAGCCCGCACCCCGCCGCCCGCACGATGTGATCGCCGTTCCCGGCGGGCGGCACGGGACCCGCTCGCCCCGGCCCGGACCCCGCGCTGAGCGCAAGTGGATGTGCGGCTCGGTGATCGAGGACCCCGACACCGTGATCAGCCGGGTCTTCGACCACGCCCAAGCCCGCGACCCCGTTCACGCCCGGCCCTGGGTCGTCATGGTCGACGGCGCCCGCCACCAACTCGACCTCATCAAGGCCCAGGCCACCCGCCGCGGCATCACCATCCACATCATGATCGACTTCGTGCACGTCCTGGAACGGTTGTGGACGGCTGCTTGGAGCCTGCACGCCCCCGCCGGCCCTGCCGCCGAGGACCGCGTCGCCGCCTGGGCGCTGGCACTGTTGGCCGGGCAGATCCATCAGGTCATCGCCGATCTGAAACACCACGCCGACACGCTGCCTGGCGACCGGCGAAACGGCATCGACACCACCATCGGCTACCTGGCCAACAACACCGACCACCTTCGATACGACCACGCCCTCGCCCACGGATGGCCCATCGCGACCGGCGTGATCGAAGGCGCCTGCCGCCACCTGATCGCCGACAGATTCAACCTGGCCGGAGCACGCTGGGGCCTGCCCGGAGCCGAGGCGATGCTCAAGCTGCGAGCCCTGAGTACCAACCAAGACCTTGATCGCTACTGGGCCTACCATCTGCGACGCGAGCACGAACGCACCCACGACCAGCACGAATACGCACGCACCGCCTGACCGGCAAACTCACTCAGAACGAGCCACACCCAACGGCATTCGACATGGGTGAGGCAGGGACTTTCGGCATCCCTGTGTCCCATCGGCCCGGCGGCGTGATCATCAAGGCCGCCGGCCCCTTGCCTGGGGGTGGCGGGCTGGTCATTGCCGCAGCGGCTCGGCGGTGCGTGAGTGTAAGCCGAATCCGGCGGGCGGCTATCCGGGTTGGGCACCTACCGTGTCGCGGATCTGCGCGCCGAGACTTCCCTCGTCGGCCCGGGCGCAGTGGGCACAACAGTAGAAGCGGCCCTCGACCTCCGCGCCGTGACCGATGATCCGGCACTGACAGTGCTCGCAGCGGGGCGCGAGTTTTTCGACAGCACACTCGAAGCAGTCGAAGGTATGGCTATCTCCGGTGATCGTCTGGACCGTGAACGCCATCCGGTAGTCGTTGCCGCAGACATCGCAGATCGCCATGGGATCCACCTCCAGGCTCGGTTCGGATACCTTGTAGTCATTCCCCGCTATGTCGCCGTCGTACGGTCGGCGGGACACCGCCGCTCGTTCGCCGTTGTCGCCCACCGGTGGCGGCGACCATCACGGTCAAGGCCCGGGAACACCTCACACCCCCCGGACGCCGCCTGACCGGACGCGGCTGGCAGATCGTCTGCGGCTGGTGATCCACCGAGGGATGGGCCCGGCGGGAGACCAGATGGCTACCGAAGCATCGCCTGGCCTGCGTATGCGCAGGTCATCGGCATGTCTCGAATGCGTTCTGGCGCCCGCGACGGATGGAGAAAGAGACCGATCGACAGGCCAAAGCGAAAGGAAAGTGCTTACGGTGCGTGACGTCATGCCTGCGCGTACGAGGAGACGCGCGAGCCCCTTACCGACGCGGCCCGGCAGACGGCCAACCTCGACGTCGGCGCGCTGCCGGTCCGCGATGAGGACAATCTGCTCGTCGGGATGATCACTGACTGCGACAGTGTGTGTGGTCAAGTACGTCGCCAAGCGCAAGAACACCGGAACTAGACAAGGTCCTCCCCCGCTCCGTGTGAGCAGGATCCCGTCCCCGCGTCGGGTGCGAAGATCGGGGCAGGTCGGTGGCGGAAATAGGCCGTCGGAGAACGCGGCCATCGCCCGACGCTCGCGGCGGATGTTGAGGTGAGCCTCGCATCAGAAGCAGAGAATCGCCTCCCGGATGCAGGCCCTGCCCGCATACCGGCCGGCTGTCGGCCGGCGCGGCCGAGCGCATCAGCACCTGCGCCGCAGGCCGGTGGGAGCGCGCCCTCGAGGGTCTGATCACCGCGTTGCGCGTCCGTGCCGAACCGGTCACCGCCAGCGAGAACGTCGAGCCGCACGCCGTGCTGCAGGCCCTAACCAGCAGTCCCCGCCAAGGCCGCACCAGACAGCCTGCGCCTCGCGCCGAGACCCCTTTAGAGCGCCGGCACCGCGGTCGGATCGGTGGCCAGGTCGCCGTGCTCGGCGCGGCTGATGGCCCGGATCGCTTCATCTGCGGTGAACCGGCCGGGCCGAAACGACAGAACCCAAGCGTCGCTGCCGATGGCCATCGCGACCTTGGGGCAGCGGTCACTGCGGATCCCCCCATCCCCGATCGTCAACACCATGGGCCCAGCGTACGTTCACGCCACCGTCAGCCACCCGATCATTCACGGACAGAGAACGATCATTTACCGTGCATCACCTCGGGTGCGGGTCACGGGAGGCTGGGCCCCGGGATGGGCGCGCACCGCACCGGCCACGATCACCAGAACGACGCCGGCGGTGTAGGCGGCCAGGACGGCGGCCGGGAGCCGACCGCCCGGGAAGAAACCATGTGCCGCGATCCCGGCCACGGCGAAGCCGGCCGAACCTAGACCGGCGGCGAGCAAGGGACACGCCTCCAAGCGAAGCGGGCCGCCGTCCGCGGTTCGGTGCGCGGCCATCAGGCACTCCGCCGACCGCAGTCCCACGGCCACAGGTATGAACAGGATCGTAAGCGCGACCACCCAGATCAGCCGCTGTTTCAACCAGGTCGGCGATCCGATGGGCGCCGGTGAGAGAACACCGGTGGGGTAAAGGGTGGCAGCTGCAAGGATCACCGGGGCCATGTGCCACAGGTACAGCGTCATGACCATTCGATTGGCCCGGCAAACCGCCCGGCGCAGGCGCGGCCTGCGCAGCCATCGTGTCAAGGCGGGTTCGGCGGCGAGCAGCAGCCCCACCTGGCCGATCGCATAGGCGAGGAAAGCGACCGACGGCGGGGAGGAGTTCTTGATCGGCGCGCCGGGCACCCCGACCATGCTCACGGGGAAGGGCCCCAGCCATACCAGGCCCACCAGCGCGGTGCCTCCGGCGGCCGCCAGTGCCAGCGGCCGGAGCTTGGTGCGCGTGAGCGTGCCGTCGTGCCAGGCGAAGCCGAGCTGATACACGGCTCCCCACGCCAGCAAATGGTCGCTCCAGGCCAGCAGCGGCGCATGGAACAACAGGAACGTCGTGTTCGCCGCGACCGCGCCGAAGATAAGAACGGCTGGTAGGCGCAGACCCCACCGCCGGTGCGCGCCAGCAAGCGCGGGTGTCACTCCGACCAGGCCCAGGTACACCGGCAGGAACCACAGATGAAGAGCCACCGCCCACCCCGCCCGCTCCAACACGGCGCTCGGCACCCCGGCGACGCGGCAGGCGACTACGATGGCGACAGCCACCACCACATATACGGTTGTGGGGACCAAGAGCCGCAGGGCCCGCCCGTACAGCCAAGCCCCCCAGCGCTCGCCACGCTCACCGTTGGACGCCCACGATGCCGCGTTGGCGAAGCCACCCACCACGAAGAACACCGGCATCACCTGGAACACCAGCGTGAGCCACTGGGTCCAGGGCAATGGACCCAGCACGTTCCGGCCATCGAGGCGACCGCCGCTGTAGGTAATCGAGATCGCCAGCCAGTGGCCGAACACCACCACGCCGATCGCCGCCACACGCAGCAGGTCGACGTACGGATTCCGGGACGCCTCCCCCCCGCACGTATCCGGACCCGGCCGAGGCCAGCCTCCCGCTCCGCGGCCCACAGCCGCACGAATCCCCGAACACCCCGCCCTTCGCCCGCACCCGCGATCAGCTCCGGGCGGCCTATCGTAGGGACCTCCGCCCCGTGGTTCTGCCATGACATCCGACCCCCACTCACGGACGCAGCAGCCCATACAGCTACAGGACACATCAAGACGTCACGAAGCGGCCATGCAGGTGCATGGCGTCCGCGGCAGAGTTGTGATGATCTGTAGCCCTTCGGCGCAACCGCCGGGTGCAATTCGCAGGCTGTCAGGCCGCCCTACGGTACTCACGGATCAGCCCGGCGACGGTTCTTCGACGGCGGATCCGGGCGGTCATGTCGATCGCCTGGTCGGGGGCACGCAACGGCGGGTGCGGAGGGATCGGCCCTGATGCAGGCGGTGCTCGTTGTAGTGGCGTTCGTACTCGGCCAAGACCGTACGTAGGCTCCCACACGGTCGAGTACGCGATCTTATGGCCAGCCGGGCCAGTTCACCCTGGATGGAGCGCCCCGGGTTGGGTGGAGGCCCTGATACCTGGAAGGGTGAAGGGCTATGGCACCCCCGAGGAAGTACTCTGCTGAGCTGCGTGAACGCGCGGTCCGTATGGTGTTCGAGCTGCGTGAGCAGACAGGTGAGAGGACAGGGACGATCGCCCGGGTCGCTGACCAGCTCGGCATCCACCGTGAGGCCTTGCGCGGCTGGATCCGTCAGGCCGAGATCGATGG
>JBJMIW010000071.1:0-10657 GCA_045806665.1 Actinoallomurus sp. | reverse complement strand
CGGCGATCACATCGTGCGGGCGGCGGGGTGCGGGCTCGGCGTCATAGACCACCCCAGGGTCGCCATCCGCTTGCGGGCCGGTTTCTCCCCGCCGGCCAGCCGGGTCCGAAACGTCCGCTTGGCTCGGGCGGCGGCTTTGGCGGTGGCCGGGCGCAGCGCGTCGGGACGCATCGCGATGCCCTTGCCGTCGAAGCTGAGCACCAGCAGTTCCTCACCGGTGCGCGGCACCGGCGTCTGCTCGGCGTAGAAGGCATCGATGTCGCGGGCGGAGGCGACGAGCAGGTCTTCGATCTGCCGTTTGTCGATCACCGTTCCGCAGCGGGCGATGATCGCGGCGTGCGCGGTATCGAACGAGCCGCGCACCGCCTCGCACGCCGCCAGGCGGGCCAGCCCATGAGAATGCCGCCGGCCCGGCAGCGACAGCGCCACATCGGCCGGATACAGGTTGCCCGCGTTCGGGGCCCGCCAGGCGCACCGGGTGACCCTCACCGTCCCGAACACCGTGGCCAGCAACCGGTGATGCCCGGACTCCACCCGCCGTCGCACCACACCATCGGCCCCCACCACACCGAACCCGTCCCGGCGAGCCTGCGTCCCGGCCTGCTGCTCGCGCTGTGCTCGCAGATCAAGGTGTGTCTGCAGCAGTTGTCGTTGCAGCTCACGGCCTTGCTGCACGAGCAGTTCCTCCAGGTGGTCATGCGTCAGCGTCCCGGCCGCCGGATCGGTGAGCTGTCCGACCAGACAGTTGAAGGTGTTCCGCGCCTGCGCAAAGCAGTCAGCGGTGACGGCCGTGTCGTACTGTGCCATCACAGGGCTCTTCTTCCCGGCGCGGATCGTCTTGGGTTGGCACCTTCGAACCTGACCGGGAGAAGAGCCCGCCGCAATCACCCGCCCGGTGAGAACACGCTGCTGCCGCCATCGGCGGCCCCTCCCGACAGATCGTGGGCGACCTGGCTGGTCACCGTGAACAACCCCGGCCCGTCCTCGGCCGCCCACCCACGCTCCACCAGCCGCTTGAGCTTGGACCGCAGCCCTTCCCGCTTGGCCGCCTCATCCGGCAACCCCATCGCCGTCAAGATCTGCCCCGCCCGCATCACCCCACCGGCATCGGCCATGATCTCCACCGCGTCCCGGTACGCCTGCGGCAACACCTGCGCCGACATGCCCGGCCGCCATGGCGGCACCGTCACCACACCACGCACCAACGACGGCGCACCCACCGATTCGACCGGTTCGACGGCCTCACCCTCACCCGCGGGCACAGCCACCGGCGAGGCCGCTCCGCCCAGGATCTCCTCTACCGTCTCCCGCGTGATCACCAGCCGCGACAGTTGGTCCTCCTCGGTCTCCAGCCGCGACTCCAGCCCGGCGATCTGCTCACGGACCTCCTCGATCCGCTGCCGGACCTCGGCCTCACGCCGTGCCAGCTCATCCAGCAACGAACCCATCGCCGCACCGCCCCACCACGCCTGCACCCAAGGTAAACGACGGTCACGCGATCAAACAGTAACAACCACAAAAGCCCAGGCCAGACACTCACTTAAAACGAGCTACACCCAACAGGGATCGCCGATCCTGCGATGGGCAATGATCGAGGCCGTCCAGCAAGCCCGCACCGGCACCAAGATCATGTGCCCTCGGTGTGCCCCGACTCATTCATTACGAGGGAATATCAGGTAGGCCGCTGCCATGCGATCGACCAATGTCTACCTGGCCATATCGTCTCTGATCGTCCGCAAGAGTAACGAAGTGCACGGCGTCGTTCCGTCGCACTCGCCATCGAACAACACAGCACCCGCTGCTCATTGCCCGCGCCCTTTGTGGGTCTTCGTGGCTTTGCCGGACGGGGTCGTGCAGGGCGCCTCGCCGGTCGCGCCGCAACGCGGGCATGCGGCGGGCGCTGTGGTCGGCGCGGTGGCCGGTTCGGTGGTCGGCGCGGTGGTCGGTTCCGTGGTCGGTTCCGTGGTCGGTTCCGTGGTCGGTTCGGTGGTCGGTTCGGTGGTCGGTTCGGTGGTCGGTTCGGTGGTCGGCGCGGTGGCCGGTTCGGTGGTTGGCTCGGTGGGCGGTTCCGTGGCCGGCGTCTCGTGGGCCGTGGACACCGCGAGCCTGTTGTCGTCGCGTTTTTGCTTGTGCCTTGCGCGGTCGCGTTGCGCCGGGGTGGGATCGGCCACTTCGTCGAGTAGGTGGCCGGTCGAGCGGAGGTCGCGTCTCGTTTTCTGTCGGATGTACGCCTTGGCGCGGTCGATCATCTTCACAGTTGGGGGGCTCCTTAGCGTCGGGTACCGGGCCGCGCGGGCAGGCCGGACACGGTTTCTCGGATCGCGTCGGTTCGCTCGGCGTCGACCTGGTCGCGCTCCTCGAAGGTCATCAGATCGTAGGGCAGCCGCAGCTGTACTCGCCCATGAGGAGCTCCTCGTCGGTGTCGTCGTGCTGACGCGGGAGGAGTCCGCCCCGGTCACCGGGCCTGCTCACGACAAAGGCCTCCGCCTCCGGGAGGCGGATCCGAGGGGGCCGTCGCACCTCCGGTGGGATCACGTCGTGGCGTGGGTGAACGACGGCCGCCCAGCGTCTCAAGGCCGGCAAGGCGTGGCAGAACCGGAACCTCGTGTTCTGCTCACCAGTCGGAACACCGCTCGACGCCGCCAACGTACGGCGCGCGTTCCGGCTCATCGCCAAGAAGGCAAAGATCGGGGAGAAGCGGGTTCCCCGCGAACCCCGTCACTCGTTCGTCTCGATCATGAGTGACAACGGTGTGCCCATCGAGAACATCGCCGATCTCTGCGGGGCACTCCAGCATGGCGGTCACCGAGGAGGTCTACCGGCATCAGCTCAAGCCAGTGATCACCAAGGGGACCGAGACGATGAACACCATCTTCGGCGACAAGTCCGCGAAGACCGATTGATCTCGCCCGACACGGCTGGGGACTGGGAGAAGGGGAGACGCCCGATCGCCCATGAGCCGGACCGGCAATGTGACGGGGCGAGCCGAATCCGCCATCTCTCAAAGCTGGACTGAACCAGTGTTGTCGCCGATGGCCAAGAGACGAGCGTCCGGGCTCAGGGCGGCGACGCCCGTGCTCCGGGGTGGCGGCCTTGGTTGTCGGTGAAGAGGCGCTGAGCGCGACCGGATGGCGGAGGTCGTTGGTTTTTCAGTCTCGCGCGGTGTTCAGGATGCCAAGCAGCTTGACGGCCTCGAGGAGCTCGAGGCCGGACGATGTGCGCGGTAGCTCATGCGGGCAGGAATATACGGGCTCGTGCACGGCCGGGAACGACAGTGGCCTCGACGCCCTCTCATGCCGGGGAGCGGGCGGTCGGTTTGCGGTGATCGTTGAGGCGATCGTCCCACCCGTAATGCTGTTGCCGGCATGTGGCGATCATCTCTATGTTCGCCGGCATGGGTGACCTGTTCGATGCCGCAGCGATGTACGACGAGGACTACCTGCATTTCTTTGCCGCGCCCCGTGGCGTCAGCGAGTTCGCGGCGCACGGAACCACTGTCCCGGGAACTGATTCTGCGGGTGAGGCCGTTGCGGAGTTGACCTGGCGATTGCTGGATCTGCGGCCGGGCATCAGCGTGCTGGATCTGGCCTGCGGGCATGGGGAACTGGCCAACCGCTTGGCTGCTCGCGGCTGCCGTGTCACCGGCTTGGACTCGTCGACGGTCTTCTTGGATAGGGCTCGGGCCGACGCGGCCGCCGCCGGGGTCAGCGTCGAGTACATGGCCGGGGACATGCGCCGGCTGCCCTGGACAGGGCGCTTCGACCGAGTGATCAACTGGTCTACGGCGTTCGGGTACTTCGACGACGCCACCAACCGCGCCGTCCTAGAGCAGATCGTTCAGGCTCTGCGACCGGGTGGCCGGTTGGCCATGGACCTGGACAACCTGACGGCCTTCCTTGCCTCCTATGTTCCGTCGCGTGTCGTGGCCGCGCGGGAAGGCGGCGATATGCTCGTCGACCGTTACCATCTGGATGCGTTGACTGGCCGGTTCGAGGCGGAGCGGACGATCATCCGCAACGGCCGAGCCCGTCGGGTGAACTTCGTCAAGCGGTTGTTCGGCTTTCCCGAGCTACGGGACTGGCTCCTGGCTGCCGGGTTCGCCGCGGTCACCGGCTACGGCGAGGACGGGCAGCCGTTGACCGCCGACCACAAGCGGATGATCATCGTTGCTGACATGCCGTGAGGGACATGCCGAGAGGACTGACCGGCGTGGCTCAGCCATCCGTAGCGGGTGCGTGCCCACGGATGCATGTCCTCAATTGCCGCGATCCGCGCGTTACGTGCGACGGCACGAGCGTGGGTCAGGACGGGCGCTGGTTGGTTATTGCACGGGTGTCGGGTCGCCTCGCAATCCAGGCGTCGAGCGGAGAGCGCATTTCGTCGTAATGGGCGTGTCGCGGAGAAAGAGTCGAACACCGAGTCGTGGGACCCGCCCGGTGCCGGAACAGTTGGTGCATGCTCGGCTCGTATAGGGGCTTATTCAAAAGTCGCTGCGTGAGGCTCACGATCGAACGCTCGCGTGGTTCCCGGAAATACACAGCCTGTGACTTGTTGAAAACCCAATGAAGAACGGCTCCAGCCGTGTGAGTCTCTTTCTCGCCAAAGGAAGTGACCACGCGGGAGGAGCCGTTGTACGGCAAGGCTATTACCGGACTCGAGCCGGATCAACTGGTTGAGCTCACTTCGCGCCTGGAGGAGCTGATCATCTGGGATCGCGGGATCGGCCGGCCACGCGCGCTGAGCCTGCTTGAGGCGACAGCGGCGGTATGCATGTACCTGCGCAACAACGTGACCGAGGACGTGGTGGCAGAGGTGTTCGGCTGCTCCCAACCGGTCGTGTCCCGGGCGATCACGACGCCGGAAGGGCTGATCGGCGACCTGCTCGCCGACTACGTACCCGACCCGCAAGAAGCGATCAAGAGCGGAGCACTGCTGGTCGACGGCACGCTCGCCCCATGCTGGTCCTGGCGCGATCACCCCGAACCGTATTCCGGCAAGCACAAGACGACGGGCCACAACCTGCAGATCGTGACCGACATGAACGGCGACATCGAGGTCGTCTCCGAACCCAGCCCCGGATCCTGGCACGACGCCCACGCCCACGACGAAGCAGGCCTGCGGACCTTGCTCAACGGCCAGGGCCTGGGCGACAAGGGCTACGTCGGCTCCGGCATGATCACCCCGTACAAGAAACCCAAGGGCGGCCATCTCCGCGACTGGCAGAAAGACTTCAACCGGCAGATCGACCGCGTCCGCGCTGCCGTCGAACGCGGCATCGCCAACCTGAAGACCTGGCGCATCCTGCACACCGACTACCGCCGCCCACTCCACACTTTCAAAAAGGCCTGCAGAGCCGTCATCGCCCTCTACTTCTACGCGGCTTTTGAATAAGCCTCCGTGATGACATGGTGATGACGCCCTGCCACCGAAACGGCTGTTCACCTGCGGAAACTGCCGTCACATGCAAGATTTTCACCATCTTCGAGGGCACTTCGGAGATCCAGCGCCTCGTCATCGGCCGTACGGTCACGGGGCTGCCGGTCCGGTAGCGTTCCGCAGGTCAGATGCGCAAATCGTGATCGTCCGCAACGGTTTAGATCAGGCTGCGCGTCAATGACCGATTGCTCGTCAGACCCATCGTTTCCTGTCGGTTCCCAATGCGGTGCTGAGTTCGTGCTGACCCCTATCCGTTACGTATCCCCGGGGCTCAACGAGGCGCAGCTCACAGGGCATGGATGGGTTTTTCGGCACCTGCAGCCGTCGGCCGTCACCGGCAGGGCCATCGTCGTGGCGTACTCGTTCGTGCCGGCGTAGTCCAGCTGAAGCTCATCAGCCGTCGCAGTAACAAGCCCGGCTCGTCGTCCGGTGCGCGGGCGAAGGTGCCGCCGGACCGGCCGCGGCGGGTGACCACCAGACCCTGGGTGCGGAGTACGGAGAGCGCCTCGCGCAGGGTGACGGTGGACACGCGCAGTTGCTCGGACAGCCGTACCTCGGGAGGAAGCCGCTCGCCGTCCGGGATGAGCCCGAGGCGAATGGCGCCGGCGAGCCCCTGGGCGATCTGCTCGGACAGGCCGTACTGTCCAGGGCCGGATCTCGTCACGGCGCGAAGCGCCGCCGTGGTCAGCCCCGCGTCGGTGGCGCCTGCCCTCATCGCTCCTCGCCCTGCCCTTGACGTTCAAACAGATGATCATTAGCTTTTTCCAGCACGCCCGCCTTTTCACCCACCTTGGAGATCCATATGGATGCGTCCGCGGCGCACGCCACCGTGGCGCAGGACGAGGACAGCGCCGGCCTGGAACGGCTGGGCTACACCCAGGAACTGAAGCGGGTGCTCGGCCTGTTCGACAACTTCAGCATCGCCTTCTCGTACCTGTCCCCGATGGTCGGGGTGTACTCGCTGTTCGTCCTCGGCGCGGGGTCCGCCGGCCCGGCCTACATCTGGCTGATGCTCCTCGTCGTGGGCTTCATGCTGCTGGTGGCGCTGGTGTTCGGCGAGCTCGGCAGCAGCTACCCGGTGGCCGGTGCCCTGTACCAGTACGGCAAGCGCACCGTCGGACCCGGCTACGGCTGGTGGGTCGGCTGGATCTACGGCCTCGCCCTGCTGGTCACGGTGGCGAGCGTGGACACCGGATTCGTCATCTACTTCGCGCCGCTACTGAAGAACGTCGCTCATATCAGCATCAACGCCACTGACCACGGCACGATCCTGGTCGCGACGCTTCTCCTCATCGCGGTGCAGACGCTGCTCAACGCGGTCGGCGCGAGAATGATGGGCCACGTCTCCCGCATCGGCGTCTACGTGGAGACGATCGGTACGTTCGGCGTCGCCATCGCTCTCGCGATCGCGGGCTTCCACCACGGATTCGGATTCCTCTTTGGCTCCCACGGCGCCGCCAACGCGAGCACCAACACCCTCGGCGTGAACTTCGGCGGCCACTGGCTGACCGGAGCTGCGCTGGTCGGCGTACTCGCGCACGTGTACATTTTCTACGGCTTCGAGTCCGCCGGTGATGTGGCGGAGGAGACCAAACACGCTTCCCGCCTGGTCCCGCGCGCGATGCGCGCGGCCCTGATCTACGGCGCGGTCGCCTCATTCGTCCTGGTCGCGGCGCTCCTACTGGCGACCCCGAGCTCCGCGAAGGGCTACGCCGGGGCGGTCTCGCTCGCCGGGGGAGTGCCCGCCATCCTCAGTGAGCTCCCGTCCTGGGGACAGGACTTCTTCCTCCTGATCGTCTGCCTGGCGTTCTTCTCGTGCGGCACCGCCGTACAGGGCGCCGCGTCACGGCTCACCTACTCATACGCCAGGGACGGCGCGGTCCCGGCCAGCGGCTGGATCCGCAAGGTCTCCCCGCGGTTCGGCACACCGGTGAACGCCCTGCTGGTCGGCGCGGTGGTCCCCGCCCTGTTCGTTCTCCTCGTCAACGTGAACCCCGCGCACAACGTGCACGTCCTGTGGTTCGTCTTGCCGGCGGGCATCAACGCGCTCACCCTCCTGGTGTCGTTCGGTGTCTCCGGGATCTATCTGGCGTTCCTGCTGACCGTGGTCGGTTCGATCATCGCCAGGGCCCGAGGTTGGCGGCCCAGCGGCAGCTTCACACTGGGCAGGTTCGGCTGGCCGGTGAGTATCCTGGCGGCCGTCTACCTAGCGGTCATGCTGATCGATATCGTGTACCCGTCCGGGCTGTCGAGCCCGCGCGGTGCGTTGTTCAACTTCGACTGGATCACCTTGGTCGTGATGATCGTCCTCCTGCTGATCGGTGCCGTGTACTACGTCCTGGCACACCCCGGCCGCCTGCTCGCCGCCGATCCGCAGCGGGAGGCCGTCGCCGAGGACGAGGTAGTTTGACCTAGAAACACGACTTCGGAGGTTAGGTGGCCGAGTCCGACGAGGCGCTGCTGCTCGACCTGGCAGCCGAAGCTGAGTATTGGCTCAACACAGGCCCGTCACACGAACCGGCTGACCTTCTCGATCTTTTGGGTGAGGGCGGCGCCGAGGTCGACCCCCTGCCTCCTCGGGTATGGCGTCGAACCGCTTGCCGGCTTATCGGTCTGACGATTTGCTCCCCTCGCTGAGTCGGTGGGCTTGCATGAATTCGTTTCGGAGCCGTACGAGGTCCTTGCGGTAGCGGCGAACGTTCCCCACCTTGATCTGCTCGTAGCCCCTGACGATGTCGGGAAGTGAGGCGATCTTGGTGGCGGTGGCGATGGTGAGGGGGCTGAGCCGGGGGAGCAGTTCCTCGATCTGGCTCCGGTATTCCACGATGAGTTCGCGTTCCATGCGGCGCACCGGGTGGTGGCCGAAGACGTCGAGGCGGGTGCCGCGGAGGCGTCGGAGGGCGTACAACAGGCGGAACATCGGACGTGACTTGGGGCCGAATGAGATCTTGTGTTTGAGGCCCATCGCACGCAACAGCGGCGGGTGCAGGTTGACCTTGTAGGTCGCGTCCGGGCCGAACTCGTGCCGGATGGACGCCGCGAACGTCTCGTCGAGGATGAGCCGGGCCACCTCGTATTCGTCCTTGTAGGCCACCAGCTTGTACAGGTAGGTCGCCACCGCCTCGGTCAGATCGGTGGATCTCGGGACCGCCGCGTCCTCGCCGGCCCGTACCTTCTCCACGAAGTCGGTGTATTCGCGCGCGAAGGTCGGGTCCTGGTAGGCGACGAGCTCGGCGGTGCGCCGCGCGACGAGGTCGGTCAGGGTCGGGGGGCCGGCGGCCGGCGGGTCGTCCGGTTCGAGAACGGCGTGGAGCGCGTCGGGGTCGGCCACGGCCTGGCGTCCCCGGCGAAAGGCCTGGATGTTGGTGGCCACCGCCGCCCCGTTGAGGGCTATCGCCTGTTCGAGCGCCTCGGCGGTGACGGGGAGCCGAGCGAGCTGGTACGCCGCGCCGACCAGGATCATGTTGGCGTACTGCTCGCCCCCGAAGAGCTCTTGGGCCAGCCGGCCGGCGTCGAGGGAGACGGTGCGGGCCACCGCGAGCTGATGACGCAGTACCAAGATCTCTGCGTCTTTGGACGTTTGTGATCGGGCGAGCAGCGCGATCCACCCGAATACCCGTAAGACGATCAAGTGCAGCAGCCGCAGAGCCATCCTGCGATCCTGCCGGAGCCGAGCCACCCACCACAGCGAAACCCCAGATCAAGCCCTGTGACAGGATATTCGGCATCCCACAGGCTTGGTCCACACGCGTACGGGAGATCGGCGGTAGCGAGAGCACGTTCGCGCTCTGCGAGGCACATCATCGACGGGTCCGGGACGTCTACCGCGGATAGCCCGCCCGCTGGCGAGGAGAGCGGGGCGACCAGTTCGTCGCTATCTGGCCGCTGCCGTTCGTCGGCCTAATAACCGGATACTCAGCTTATTGTCGTCAGCGTCGGAAAAGATTCCGCCATCGGTGCCGCTGTTTTGTGTGTGTCACGGTCGGTTTGAAGCGGTGTGTTACGTCTTCGACCTGCGCCCCGGTCAGGTACGTTCGGATGTCGAGGTCGATGGTGGCGGGCAGTACCTCGGTGCCAGCACCGAAGCTCACAGGCATACCGCGGCGAACGGCGCCGATGATGTGCTGATCGTACGTGTGTTTGATGGCGCGTTCGGCGGCTACGACCTGCTCGAACGGTGCTCTGAGCACACGGATGGGGTCGGCTCCGGCTCGGAGATGTGCGTTGACTCGGTTGGCGTCACCGTGCCCGAACTTCCACACTTTTCCGTGGCGAACCAGGTAAAGGTGCTGGGGTTGGGCCGCCTTGGCCCGGTGGGTACGGGAATCCTCCTCGGGTGGGCACGTTTCACATTCGGGACGGGCCCGTGTGACCTTCTGTACGGTGCCACAGATTTCATGGCGCGCCCAGGTGCCGTGCGACGTCGGCTTGCGTGCTTCTATCTCCCACGGCAAGCCCCAGATATCGGTGGCCAGTACCGTCCACCCGGGTCGTGAAAGCGACGCCATCCGGTCTTCGATAATGTGGCGAGCGCAGTACTGCCACATGTCGCGAGGGTTATTGCTGAGGGATTGGCCGAGGACTGTGTCGCTTTCGGTTCGGTGTTGCAGCGCATTAAGGACTCTCGTAACCACGTCACCGGCGTTATCAGGAAGACGGGTCCGGTCGTCGAGGCAGATCATGCACCGGGTGTGCCACCCGGGTCGGCAGGCGCGTGGTGTTCCGCAGGTACGGCATCGGTAGATATCGATGAATGCTCCGCTCGGTCGGGCGACGATGGTTTCCATCTGGTCTTGGACCTGGGCAGCGCATGCCGTGCAGTGAATCATCCAGGCGATGTCCGGGCCGCGCACACCGGTTTCGGTGGGTCCCGATACCGGGGCATGACAGTTGACGCACCTCATGCTCTCCATCAGCCTCCCCGGCAATCCCTGAAACCGTTCTGTATGTATGCGGTCATAGGAATGGCCTTCCGCCATGATAACGGGCTGCCGGTCTCACCGTATGCGCGGACTCGAGACAGATCAGCGCGAGGTGCGGGCGAACACGGGCTGGTTGTGTAAGGCGGGAATAGTCGGCCGGACGTGGTCCGCGGCTCTGTCTGGGCTGGTTCCCTTGCCGCCTGTAACCAGCGGTGCTCCCGGTGACTCCCGCCCATGATCCAGCGCGCTGGCATCAGGGACCTACTCTGACCGACGAGCGTCGTGGCTACCGGCGTCGG
>JBJMIW010000070.1:0-12545 GCA_045806665.1 Actinoallomurus sp. | reverse complement strand
GGGATCGGCGCCGGCACGGCCCTCGGCGGCGCGACCCTCGGCGCGGGCCCGTCCGTCATGTACGGCCTGGCCGCCGCAGTAGCCGCACTGGCCTGGGTCTTCCTGCGCTGCACCGCGCGGGCATAGCGCGGATGAACAGAGCTTCCGCGAGCACTCCCCTGGGTCCTCCCGCGCCGGACCGCCCGGGTCAGGGGCGGCGCACGCTGATGGCGAGGAGCACCGGGCCGTCGCGGCGGGTGCCGCAGCCCGGCTTGCCGTTGTCGCCCTGGGGGCAGCCGCCGCAGCCGCCGCTCGGGCAGGCCGCCGCCATGTCCTCGGCCGACAGCCGGCCCTTGCGGACCCAGTAGTCGACCATCGACTCGGCCTCTTCGCGGCTGACGCCGACCCGGCGGGCGATCTCGTCGAGGCTCGCCCCGCGGGAGGTGGTGATCTCCTTGAGGATCTGCCGTAGCGCGCTCACAGGATCAGCGCTCCGATCTGGAAGACGGCCACCGCGAGGAACCAGGCGACCACCAGTTGCATGCCGATGCCGAACAGCGTCATCTTGCCGCCGAGTTCGGCGCGCTGTGCCGCGACGGTCGTCATGCACGGCGTGTACGCCAGCAGGAAGACCATGAACGCCAGCACCGCCGGGATCGGGTGGCTGTGGGAGGTCCGGCCGAACGTCTGCCGGAGCGCGGGCCCGAGCCCGCCGGCCCGATGGTTGTCGGACGGCTGGCTCATGCTGTACGTCTGGGCGACCGTGGAGACGACGGCCTCCTTGGCGACGAAGCCGGTGATGAGGGCCGCGGACGGGTGCCAGTCGCCGAACCCGGCGGGGGTGAAGGCCGGAGCCACCGCTCGCGAGGTGGCGCCGAAGAGGCTGTGCTCGATGGGGGTCTTGCCGAAGCCGCCGTGGCCGGCGCCCGCCGGGATGGAGGAGAACAGCCACACGACCGTGACGGTCGCGACGATGAGGCCGCTGGCGGTCCGCAGGAACGCCCACAGCTTCTGCCAGGTCTGCGCGCCGATGACCCGGACCGTCGGCAGGCGGTACGGCGGCAGGTCGAGGACCAGGGGTTCGTGGCTCATGCCGCGGAACAGCGTGCCCCGCAGCAGCAGACCCATGCCGACGACCAGCGCGATGGACAGGACGTACATCGCGAAGACCACGGTGCCCGCCTGGCTCCCGAAGAAGACGCCCGCCACCAGGACGTACACGGTGAGGCGGGCACTGCAGCTCACGAAGGGGATCAGCAGGCCGGTGAGGAGACGGTGCCGCCGGTCGGCGAGGATGCGGGTACCGGCCAGGGCGGGCACGTTGCAGCCGAACCCGACGACCAGCGGTAGGAACGCGCGGCCGGGCAGGCCGATCAGGCGCATCAGCCGGTCCACGACGAAGGCGGCCCGGGCCATGTAGCCGGAGTCCTCCAGCACCGACAGCAGCACGAACATGATGGCCATCAGCGGCACGAAGCTGAGCAGCTGGCCGACCCCGGCGATGATCCCGTTCAGGACCAGGCCGGACAGCCAGCCCGGTGCGGCGATCCCGCGCAGGGCGTACGCCGCACCCGTGGTGACCGGCCCGTCGACGAGGTCCTGCAGGCCCTTCTGCAGCGGCGTCGCGGCCTTCGTGGTGAGGATGAAGACGCCCCACATGACCAGAAAGAAGATCGGCAGGCCGACCCAGCGGGAGGTCAGGACCCGGTCCACCCGGTCCGACACGGTGGTCCGGATGTCACCCTTCCGGCGCACCGTCGCGGTGATGAGCCGGTGCGCCCAGGCGTAGCGCTGCTCGGCCACGATGATCTCGAGGTCTTCGAGCTCGTCGAGGTCGTCCTCGGCGTCCGCGGCGAGCAGGCCGGACCCGGCCGCGCGCGCCCGTACGGCGATCTCCTCCGGCACGCCCGGGACCGTCTCACCGGTGAGCAGGGCGGTGCTGAGCCAGCGCTCCGGGTACCGCAGCAGCGCGTCGGCGGGCAGCAGGGCGGCGACGTCCGCCAGGACCGGCTCGACGTCCTCCCCGAGGTCCGGCTGGCCCGGCGGACGCGGCGTGGCGAGCACGCCCTCGATGGCCGTACGGAGCGCGTCCAGCCCGCGGTTCTGGCGCGGCACGACGGGGACGACGGGCGCTCCGATGATCTCGGCCAACCGGTCGACGTCGACGCGGATGCCGCGGCCCTCGGCGATGTCGACCATCGTCAGTGCGACGACGATTGGGACGCCGGTCTCCATGACCTGCGCGAGCAGGTAGAGGTTCCGGGCCAGGTTGGACGAGTCGAGGGTGATGACGACGACGTCGGGACGGTCGTCCATGCCCCGGTCCACCAGGAGGTCGCGGGTCAGCGCCTCGTCCGGCGAGTCGGGCAGCAGGCTGTAGGTGCCGGGCAGGTCGATGAGCGTCATCTCGCTCTCCGGCGTCCGCCAGGTGCCGCGTGCGACGCTGACGGTCTTGCCGGGCCAGTTGCCGACCCGCTGGCGCGCCCCGGTGAGCACGTTGAACAGCGTCGACTTGCCGACGTTGGGATTGCCGACGAGCGCGACCCGCGGGTGCCCCTCGTCGACGCCGGGGGCGTCGGCGTCACAGCACGGCTTCTCCAGGACCAGCCGGGTCAGCGGGCGCTCAGACATCGGCGGGCTTGACGAGGAGGGTCTCGGCGGTGAAGGAGTCCACCGCGAGGCGCGAGTCGCCGAGGGCGAGGACCAGCCCGCCCATCGTCCCCCTGCCGATGACCGACAGGACGGCGCCGCGCACGAAACCCAGCTCGATCAAGCGCCGTCGGTGCCGCCGGCCGCCGGTCACCCGGCATACCTCGAGACGCGATCCGACCGCGCAGCCCCGCAATGTCATCGATCCTCCAGAAGCCCGATGCTGCTAAGGCTAGCCTTACCTAGCCACATATCAATCCCGGTGAGATTCGCATCACCCGTTGAGCAACTCACTGGGACGCTGGACCGGAAAGCGGACTCATCGCCGTCTCACCGAATGGGGAGCGGCGTATGCAGTTCATCGAGTCGAGCGTCGTCGGCGTCCGATCGGCGTGAAGCCGTGATCGCCGAGGATCGTCGTGGCCACAGCCCCGACACCCCTCGGCGGATCGCTCGCAATCGGCGGCGCTGCGGTCAGGCGGAGTCTCGGGCGGCGGCCCGTGCCTCGGCGAGGACGTCCCGTACGGTGCGGCCGGTGCGCTCGGCGGCGGCGCGGACGTCGTCGTACTCCGGTTGTGCCGTGACGACCCGGCCGTTCAGCAGGCCGCGCTTCACCCCGACCGTCGCTCCCCCGGACACCGGCACCGTGACCTGGTCGCGGTGCAGGGAGCGGCGCTCGACCGGCGACACACGGACGCCCAGCGTCGAGGTCTGCTCGAAGACGACGCGGCACACGGCGTCGAGCCGCTCCGGGTCGACCAGGACGCTGAGCACCTGACCGGGGCGGCCCTTGCGCATGAGCGCGGGCGTGCACCAGGCGTCGGCGGCCCCGGCGGAGCGCAGCGCCTCCAGCACGTCGGGCCACAGCCGGGGGTCCAGGTCGTCGACCGTGGTGTCGACGCGGCGCAGCTCCGCGGTGGCCCAGCCGGGGGCGTCGGCGGCCTCTCCGATGAGCACGCGCAGGACGTTCGGATGGCCGTCGGGGTCGGCGCGGCCGGCGCCGGTGCCGGTGGCACGCGGTACGCAGTCCGGCGCGGGGCCCCAGTCGGTGGCGAGCGTGGCGAGCAGGGCGGCGCCGGTCGGAGTGCACAGCTCCATCGCGGCGGGGTGTGAGCGCAGCGGCGCCCCGGCCTCGGTGAGCAGTTCGAGTACGGCGGGCACCGGCACGGGCAGCGGGCCGTGCGCGGCGCGGACCGCGCCGGAGCCCGCCGCCACCGGCGACACGACGCGGGTGGCCGGCCCGAGCAGGCCGAGGCTGTGCAGGGCGAGCGCGCAGCCGGTGACGTCGGCGATCGCGTCCAGGGCGCCGACCTCGTGGAAGTGGATCTCCGAGACGGCCACGCCGTGCACCCGCGCCTCGGCGCGGGCCAGCCGCTCGAACACGGCAAGCGCGAACGCCCTCGCCTCGTCCGGGAGCGCGGCGGCGGTCAGGATCGCGGTGACGTCGGCGAGGTTCCGGGAGACGTCGCTGCGCGGCGCCCGTACGTCGGCGTGCAGGGCGCGCAGCCCGTGCCGGCGCACCTGCGTCACCTCGACGTCCAGCGGCTCGACGGCGAGACCGCGCAGGCCCGAGCGCACGGTCTCCAGGTCGGCACCGGCGTCGAGCAGGGCGGCGAGCAGCATGTCGCCGGCCGCGCCGTTGCCCGCGTCGACCCAGAGCGTCCTCATCGCAGGCCCTTCCCTTCGCCCGTGGCGGACCGCCCGGCAACCGCCGGGATCGGGGACATCCGCGACCCCCTCGCGTAGGTCACATGGCGCCGGCTCACGGGCGCGCCCGAGCGGTCCGGCGGGCGATGCGCGCGGCGGCGACGCCGGCCCCGAAGCCGTTGTCGACGTTGACCGAGACCACACCGGGGGCGCAGCTGTTGACCGTGGCCAGCCAGGCGGTGACGCCGTCGAGGTTCCAGCCGTACCCGACGCTCGTCGGCACGGCGATCAGGGGCGCGCCGACGAGCCCGCCGAGCACCGAGGGCAGGGCCGCCTCCATGCCCGCGACCGCGACGACGACGTCCGCCTCGGCGATCCGGTCGCGCTGGGCGAGCAGCCGGTGCAGGCCCGCCACGCCGACGTCGACGATCTCGTCGGGCTCGGCGCCGAAGACCCGTACGGTGGTCCCGCACTCGCGGACGACGGGCAGGTCGGAGGTGCCCGCGGCGACCACGGCGACGGTGCCTCGCGTCTCGGCCCTGCCCAGCACCGCGGTGCGGCCGACGGGGTCGACCTCGGCCTCGGACAGCCGCTCCGCGCACATCGCGATCGCCTCGTCCGACAGCCGGGTCGCGAGCACGGCGCGGTCCGGGTGGGCCTCGTGCAGGGCGCGCAGCGCGGTGACGACCTGGTCGGGCGTCTTGCCCTGGCCGAACACCACCTCCGGGTCGCCGGTACGGGCGGCACGGTCGACGTCGAGCCGCGCGAAGCCGAGATCGGCGACGCCGTCCGGCTGAGATACCGTCATCTTCGTCCCTCAACGGATCGGGGTTGCATGGTGGACGTCGTGGTCCTTTCCGACTCACTGCTGACCGAGATGGCAGGCTACGGCAGAACGCTGGTGGCGTTCTCCGGCGGCGTGGACTCCAGTGTCGTCCTCGCCGCGGCGGTCCGCGCGCTCGGCCCCGGCCAGGTCGCGGCCGTCACCGCGGTCTCCCCCTCACTGCCGGCCGCCGAGTTGGACGCGGCGCGGCGGTTCTGCGCGGACCTCGGCGTGACCCATCACACGCCCCCCACCTCCGAACTGGAGGTGCCCGGCTACCGGGAGAACGGCCCGCAGCGCTGTTACTTCTGCAAGAGCGTCCTGCTCGACACCGCGAACGCCCTCGCCCAGCACCTCGGCTTCGCCACCATCACCACCGGAACGAACGCCTCCGACGTGGTCGCCGGGTTCCGGCCCGGCATCCGCGCCGCCGCCGAGCGCGGGGCCCGTACGCCCCTGGCGGACCTGGGCCTGGACAAGGCGGCGGTCCGCGCCATCGCCCGGCACTGGGACCTGCCGGTGTGGGACAAGCCGGCGGCGGCCTGCATGGCGAGCCGGGTCGCGTACGGCATCGAGGTGACCTCGGCGCGGCTCGCCCGGATCGAGCGGGCGGAGACGGCCGTACGCGCGCTGTTCGGCGGAGCGATCCGCGACCTGCGGGTCCGCGACCTGGGCGACGCCGTACGCCTGGAGCTCGATCCCGACCTCGTCGAACAGGCTCGCGACGATGAGGCCGTGCGGACCGCGATCCGCGAGGCGGGGTTCGCCGCCGCGCCCGTCCACGTCGAGGTGTTCCGGTCCGGTTCCATGAACGCCCGCCTCGCCCCCTCCGACCGCTGACACACGCGACCGCACGGTGACGTGCATCCCGCAAACCGCGCCCGCCTCGCCGCCTCCGACCGCCGACACACGCGACCGCACGGTGACGTGCACACCCCACAAACCTCGCCCGCCTCGCCGCCTCCGACCGCCGACACACGCGACCGCACGGTGACGTGCACACCCCACAAACCGCGCCCGCCTCGCCGCCTCCGACCGCTGACGCGAACGAACCGAGCACCACGTGTGCGCGACATGAACGACGGGTGACACGTCCGGCCGTTTGTGGAGTGACCATTAACCGTTAGGGTTTCCCTGTCAGATCGCGGCCGGGACGGCTCATGCCCAAGATCGGAGAAAATCAGCGGATGACGCCAGACCGACCTCACGAGTTCCCGTCCCTGGGCGACTCCCACGTTCTACTGACGGGCGCCACCGGTTTCCTCGGGCAGGCGACCCTGGAGAAGCTGCTGTCTGCCCACCCGGACGTTCGCGTGTCGGTGCTGGTCCGGCCGCGCGGCGCCACGTCCGCGCAGCGCCGCTTCGACGGCCTGCTGCGCAAGCCGGTCTTCCGCACGATGCGGGAACGGATCGGCGAGGACGAACTGCGCCGGATCGCGGCGGAGCGGGTCACCGTCATCGAGGGCGACCTCGGCGAGGTCACCCTGCCCTCCGACATCGACGTGGTCATCCACGGCGCGTCCACGGTGTCCTTCGACCCGCCGATCGACGAGGCCTTCCGCACGAACGTCTCCGGCGTCGTGACCCTGTACAAGGCGCTGCACGAGGCCGGCGCGGACCCGCACGTGGTTCATGTCTCCACCGCGTACGTCGCCGGCGTCCGCAAGGGCGTCGTGCCGGAGGCCCGGCTCGACCACGGCGTCGACTGGCGCACCGAGATGGCCGAGGCCCTCGCCGCCCGCGCCGACGTGGAGCGCGACTCGCGGCGGCCGGAGGTGCTGCGCAAGTCGATCTCGCGGGCGCAGAGCGAGCACCGCAAGGCCGGCCCGCAGTCGGTCGTCGCGGCCGCCGAGGACGCCCGGCAGGAGTGGGTCACCGACCGCCTCGTCGACTACGGCCGGGCGCGCGCGCAGAGCCTCGGCTGGCCCGATGTCTACACCTTCACCAAAGCGCTGGGCGAGCGCGCGGCCGAGGAGATGTGGGGCGAGCGGCGGCTGTCCATCGTCCGCCCGGCGATCGTGGAGAGTTCGCTGCGCCACCCGTACCCCGGCTGGATCGACGGCTACAAGATGGCCGACCCGCTGATCATCGCGTACGGGCGCGGAGTGCTGCCGGAGTTCCCCGGCCTGCCCGACAGCGTGGTCGACATCATCCCGGTCGACCTGGTCGTCAACGCCACGATCGCGGTCGCGGCCACGCCGCCCGAGCGCGGTACGCCCGGCTACTTCCACGTCGGCTCCGGGTCGCGCAACCCGCTGTCCTTCCGCGGCCTGTACGAGAACGTCCGCGACTACTTCCGCCGCCACCCGATGCCGGCCGGGGAGCGCGGCCACGTCCGCGTACCGGTGTGGCGGTTCCCGGGCAGCCGGCAGGTCGAGATGATGCTGAGCGGCGGTGAGCGTGCCACCTCGGCGGCCGAGCGCGCACTGTTGCGACTGCCCGCCTCGGCCAAGACGCGCGAGTGGATGACGGCGGTCCACCGGCAGCAGACGAACCTGGACTTCCTGCGCCGCTACTCCGACCTGTACCAGGCGTATACCAAGGCCGAGGTCATCTACGACGACAGCCGCACGCACGCGCTGCATCGGACCGTTCCGGCCGAGCGGGTCGACGAGCACGGCTTCGATCCGTCGATCATCGACTGGGGCCACTACCTCCAGGAGGTGCACTCCCCGAGCGTCACCGAGCTGATGCGCGGCTTCTCGAAGAACCGGAGCGGCGGCCGCAAGAGCGCCGACCCGGTGCTGCCCGAACGCACCGACGTCGCGGCGGTCTTCGACCTCGAAGGCACGATCATCGCCTCGAACCTCATCGAGTCCTACCTCTGGGCGCGGCTCTCTTCGCTGCCGCCGTCGCGGTGGAGCGGTGAGCTCGCGGACCTGGCCCGCTCGCTCCCCCGCTACCTGCGGGCCGAGCGGCGGGACCGCGGCGACTTCGTCCGGGCGTTCCTTCGGCGCTACGAGGGCGCCGACATCGCCGAGCTGCGCGTCCTGGTGAACGACGTGCTCGGCGAAGCGGTCCTGCAGCGGGTCATGCCGGAGGCCGTCCGCCGCATCCGGGCGCACCGCGCGGCCGGTCACAAGACGATCCTCATCACCGGCACCATCGACGTGTTCATCGAGCCGCTCGCGACACTGTTCGACGAGATCGTCGCCAGCCGCATGCACGAGCGCGACGGCGTGCTGACGGGGTACCTCGACACGCCGCCGCTGGTCGACGAGGCGCGGGCGGCCTGGCTGCGCCGCCACGCCGAGGACACCGGCCTGGACCTGTCCCAGTCGTACGCCTACGCGGACAGCTACTCCGACCGGCCGCTGCTGGAGGCCGTGGGCCACCCGGCGGCGGTCAACCCGGACCCGTCGCTGTACCGCCATGCCAAGCGCAAGCACTGGCGCATCCATGAGTGGGGCGCCCATACCCGTGGACGGGGCGACGTGCTGATCGACACTGTGGGAGCGAGGACCGCCCGATGATCCTCGCGCTCGAGTACCACCGCTCGCCGGGCCGGTTCGTCGCCGCCCGCGGCCTGACCGCCACGCGGGTGGGGAGCCGGCTGAGCGGCATGGTCGCCGGGAATGTCGCGCCGCTGCGCCTGGTCAACCGCCAGGCCCCCGAGCTGCCCGGTGAGGGCTGGACCCGGGTTACGCCGATCCTGTCCGGCATCTGCGGCTCCGACCTGAGCCTGCTGACCGGTCACTCCTCGCCGTACCTCTCGCCCATGACGTCGATGCCCTTCGTGCCGGGTCACGAGGTCGTCGGCCGGACGATGGACGAGCTGCCCGGCATCCCGAAGGGCAGCCGCGTCGTCATCGACCCGGTGCTGTCCTGCGCGGTGCGCGGCATGGAGCCCTGCCGCTGGTGCGCGTCCGGCCAGCAGAGCCGGTGCGACCACGTCACGGCCGGCCGCATCTCGGCGGGCATCCAGACCGGCACCTGCGCCGACACGGGCGGGGGCTGGAGCCGGCAGATGATCGCACACGCGAGCCAGTTGCGCGTGGTGCCCGAGGACCTCCCCGACGAGCGGGCGGTGCTCGCGGAGCCCCTCGCCTGCGCGGTGCACTCGGTGCGGCGCGTGCCGATCGAGCCGAACTCCACGGCCGTGGTCGTCGGCGCGGGCACGGTCGGGCTGCTGACGCTGCTCGCGCTGCGGGAGCTCACCGAGGTCGGCGCGGTCTACGTCATCGCCAAGCACGGGCACCAGAAGGAGAAGGCCAAGGCGCTCGGCGCGACGGCCGTGATCGAGCCGCGCAAGGCCGTACGCGCGCTGCGGCGCGTCACCACCGCGCGGATGCACACGCCGGAGATGGGCGCGGACTTCCTGCTCGGCGGCGTCGACACCGTCTTCGAATGCACCGGCGGCGCGAGCGGTCTCGACACGTCCCTGCGGCTCGCCCGGGCCGGGGGTACCGTCGTGATGTCCGGCATGCCGTCCGGCGGCGTCGACCTGACGCCGCTGTGGTTCCGCGAGCTGGAGCTGGTCGGGGCCTACTGCTCCGGCGCCGACGGAGCCGACTTCGCCGACGCCCTCCGCCTCGCCGGCTCCGCGCCGCTCGACGGCTACGTCGGCACGACCTACCCTCTCGCCCGCTGGCGGGAGGCACTGAACCACGCGGCCGACTCCGGGCGGCTGGGAACCGTCAAAGTCGCCTTCGACCTGGCGCGGTAGGCCGGGAGGTCGGTCGGGCGCAGGTTGGTCGGGAAAGGCACGGCGATGGAAAAGGACCAGGAGGTCTGTCGGGTGCAGGTTGGTTGGAAAGGACGCGATTACGAGTGAGCAGACCAGGCTTCGTGCTCGATGTGGATGAGCGGACTCCGCCGCTCATCATGCACCAGGGCGAGGGCTTCCGGCTGGAGCGGCTGCCGCTCGGGTCCAAGGTCATCTACCCGCCGGACTCCCTGCCCGGTATCCGCGACGTCGACGCCGCGATCCGGCACGCGCTGCTCCACCCGCACGGCACCGAGCCGCTGCCGGAGCTGCTGCGCCCCGGCATGCGGCTGACGATCGTCTTCGACGACCTCTCGTTGCCGCTGCCGCAGATGCAGACCCCGGACGTGCGCCAGCGCATCATCGAGCAGGTCCTCGAGATGGCGGCCGCCAAGGGCGTCGACGACGTCGAGCTCATCGCGGCCAACGCCCTGCACCGCCGGATGACCCCGGCCGAGCTGCGGCGCACCGTCGGCGACCGGGTGTTCCACGCGTTCTTCCCCGAGCACCTGAAGAACCACGACGCCGAGGACCACGACAACCTCCTGCACATGGGCCAGACCCGCCATGGGGAGGACGTCGAGATCAACCGGCGCGCCGCCGAGAGCGACCTCATCGTTTACGTGAACATCACGCTGACCGCGATGAGCGGCGGCGCGAAGTCGGTGTCGGTCGGCCTGGCGAGCTACCGCAGCCTGCGGCACCACCACAACGTGCACACGCTGCGGCACTCGAACTCCTTCAACGACCCGCCGAACTCCGCGATGCACCACTCGTACGAGCGGATGAAGGGCCTGATCGACGAGCACGTCAAGGTCTTCACGATCGAGACGACGCTCAACAACGACACCTTCCCCTCCTCGATGGGCTTCCTGAACAAGCGCGAGTGGGAGTGGAACGTCCGCGACCAGGCGTCCTACCTGGCGGTGAAGCGGGCCAACGAGCTGATGCCGAAGAAGACGCGGCGCCGCATCTGGCAGTCGAACGCCGCGCCGTACGGCGTGACGGGCGTGCACGCCGGTCTGCAGTCCGAGGTCCATCCGCTGACGCTGGAGAACGTGCACCGCCAGCAGCTCACCGAGGTCAACGGCCAGTCCGACATCGCGATCTACGGCCTGCCGTACATCTGCCCGTACAACGTCAACTCGGTGATGAACCCGATCCTGGTGATGTCGCTGGGGCTCGGCTACTTCTTCAACCTGTACAAGAACAAGCCGATCGTCCGACAGGGCGGCGTCGCGATCTTCTACCACCCGGTGCCGAACGAGTTCCACCCGGTGCACCACCCGAGCTACATCGACTTCTTCGAGGAGGTCCTCACCGAGAGCACCGACCCGGTGCTCCTGGAGACGAAGTACGAGGAGCAGTTCGCGACTGACCCGTGGTACATCCAGCTGTACCGCAACAGCTACGCCTACCACGGGGTGCACCCCTTCTACATGTGGTACTGGGGCGCGCACGCGATGCAGCACCTCGGCGACGTGATCTTCGTTGGCGGCAACCGGAAGACCACCGCGCGAATGGGCTTCCGGGCGGCCAGCACCCTCGCCGACGCGCTGGAGATGGCCAAGGACACCGTCGGGTCCAGCCCGTCGATCTCCTACCAGCACGCCCCGCCGCTGGCATTGGCGGACGTCCGATGAGCATCCGCAGGGAGATCCGCCTGCTGCGGCACGGCCGGGACTGGCGAGGGCGCTCGACCGTGCCCCGTTCGGCGGAGCCGCACGTCGTCGAGCCCGGGGAACGGGTGTTCCCGACCGCGTGGGCCCGCACGCCGGTCGCCGTGGCGGCCCGGTCCGTGCTGCGCAAGGGGCTGCTGAAGCCGGTCGCCTGGCGGCAGATCACCCCGGTGATCGAGGGCGCGGAGTACCTCGATGGCGTGCGCGGTCCGGTGGTGTTCGTCGCGAACCACTCCAGCCACCTGGACACGCCGCTGATCCTCGGCTCGCTGCCGGAGCGGTTCGCCAACCGCGTCGCCGTCGGTGCGGCGTCGGACTACTTCTTCGACGTACGCTGGCGCGCGACGCTGACCGCGGTGTTCTTCAACGCCTTCCCCGTCGAGCGGTACGGCTCGAAGCGGCTGCGCAGCCTGGCCATCGACCTGGTCGACGACGGCTGGAGCCTGCTGCTCTACCCGGAGGGCACCCGGTCGGAGGACGGCTGGATGAACCCCTTCAAGCTGGGCGCGGCGGTGCTGTGCGTCTCGAAGCGCATCCCGTGCGTCCCGATCGCGATCCGGGGCTCGTACGCCGCGATGCCGCGCGGGCGCAACTGGCCGCAGCCGGGCAAACCGCGCGTCACCGTCCGCTACGGCCGTCCGCTCGTTCCCGAGGAGGGCGAGGACGTCCGGGCGTTCCGCGCGCGGATGGCCAAGGCGGTCGCCGCGCTGGCCGCCGAGGAGGACCTGGGCTGGTACGACGCGCTGCGCGCCGCGGCCGACGACCGGCTCGAGATCCCGGGCGGCTCCCAGCCCACCCGCCCCGGCGCCGTCCGCGAGGACGGGGACAAGGCGGCCGAGACCGCCGACTGGCGCCGGGTCTGGGCCTCCACCCAGCCCCTCACCAGCCGACGCCGCCGTGTCTGGCGGACTGACCCACGCTGAGCATGAGGAAGGGGCCGGATCTCCGGCCCCTTCCGTGATCATCCGGTCGAAGTACTCGCCGATGGTACGCGTGGTGGCGCCCTCACCAGGTCAGGTCGGCAGGCCGCCGAGGAGGACCTGGGCTGGTACGACGCGCTGCG
>JBJMIW010000069.1:0-9463 GCA_045806665.1 Actinoallomurus sp. | reverse complement strand
TCGCCTTCATCGCGATGGGCGCGGTCGTCCTGGCGATCACCGGCGCCGAGGCGCTGTACGCCGACATGGGGCACTTCGGCCGCCGGCCGATCCGGCGCGCCTGGTTCGGCGTGGTGTTCCCGGCCCTGACGCTGAACTACCTGGGCCAGGGCGCGCTGATCCTGCGCGATCCCAAGAGCGTCGCCAGCCCGTTCTTCCTGCTGGTGCCGGGATGGGCGCGGCTTCCCATGGTGATCCTCGCGACGGCGGCCACGGTGATCGCCTCACAGGCCGTGATCACCGGCGCGTTCTCGGTGTCCCGGCAGGCCGTGCGGCTGGGTTTCCTGCCGTACCTGCGGATCCGGCACACCTCGCCGCGTGAGATCGGGCAGGTGTACGTCCCCGCGGTGAATTGGATCCTCTTCGTCGGCGTGCTGGCCCTCATGGCGGGTTTCAAGTCGTCCGAGCACCTGGCGACGGCGTACGGCGTAGCCGTCACCGGGACCCTCATCATCACCACCATCCTGTTCCTGATCATCGCGCGGGCGCAGTGGCGGTGGCCGATGTGGAGGCTCGTGCTGATCGGCGTGGTGATCGGCGGTGCCGAGATCACCTACTTCCTCGCGAACCTGACCAAGGTCACGCACGGCGGCTGGCTGCCCCTGCTGATCGCGGTCTCCGTCTTCACCGTCATGAAGACGTGGGAGCGGGGCCGCGCGCTCGTCACCGCCCGCCGGGCGGAGAAGGAAGGCGCGCTGCCCGAGCTCGTCGAGAAACTGCGGACCACCAAGGTCCTGCGCGTGCCCGGCACCGCGGTCTTCCCCCATCCGGGAAAGGAGACCACACCCCTGGCCCTGCGGGCGAACCTCGACCACAACCATGTCGTGCACGAGCACGTCCTGATCGTCTCGGTGACGTACGACACGATTCCGCACGTCCCGCGAGCACGGCAGGTCAGCGTCGACGACCTTGGCTACCGGGACGACGGCATCGTGCACGTCACCATCAACTACGGGTTCCACGACGAGCAGGACCTCCCGGCGGCCCTGCGGCTCGCCGCGTCCCGCACCGGCGAACTCGACATCGACCCCGACAGCGCCTCGTACTTCCTGTCGCGCGGCGCCCTGTGCCTCACCCGGGCACCCGGCATGAGCCGGTGGCGCAAGCGGCTGTTCCTCGTGCTGGCCAACAACGCCGCGAGTCCGGCCGAGCACTTCCGCCTCCCCGAGGCGCGCACCGTCGTCATGGGCACCCAGGTCGAGCTGTGAGGCTGCGGGCGGGCGTCACTCCTCGATGGCACCGCCCACGGACCGCAGGTGCTCGCGGAACGTCAGCGACGGCCTCTCGCTGCGGGCGGCGAGGTAGGCGGCGAAGCCGACCTGCTCACGCAGCGAGAGGCCGTCGCGGATCCGCTCGGCCTGCCTGCGCTCGGTGTCGCGGATCCGCTCCGCGATCGTGAAGAGGTTCGCGGCCTCGGCGGCCGGGACGAACAGCACGCCGTCGGCGTCGCCGAGCACCAGATCGTCGTGGTCCACGACCTGGTCGCCCACGGTCGCGGACTCGAGCGCGTCGGCGGGCCGGTCCCGGAGGCTGAGTGGACCGGTCGGAATGGCCCCGAGGCTGAAGACCGGCAGCCCGATCGCCCGGATGTCGGCGGTGTCGCGGTGCAGGCCCCAGATCACGATGCCCGTGAGCCCGGCCGCCGCGGCCTCCAGGACCACCAGGTCGCCGACGCAGGCCTCGTCGAGCCGCCCGCCGTTGTCGACGACCAGCACGTCACCGGGCGCCGAGCGTTCGAACGCCTCCAGGAAGATGTCGACGCTGCCGAGGTGCCGGGCGGGGCACGCGCGTCCCAGCAGGCGGGCGCCCGGTTCGACGGCGCTCATCGGGGCGGGGGCGAAGCGTACGGGGAGTCCGGCGCGGACGCACGCGTCCGCCACATGGGCGGTCGTCAGCGTCGCGAACCGCTTCCAGAGGTCTTGAAGGTCCATCCGTGATCCTCCCTGCTCTCGGTGCTCAGTAGGCGGCGATGGTCGCCGGGGCGCGCTCGGCGCGGCCCAGGGCGCGCAGCACGCTCGTAGCACCTCTTCGCAGCGTCGCGCGGCCCGCGTACGAGAGGGGACGCCCGCCCGTACGGCCGTGCCACAGCGTCCCACAGGCGCCGGTCGAGCACCGGGGCGTGCACCCCGCCATTCGCGACCCGCGTGCCCCAGGATTCAGGCGCAGGGATCAGGCCCGGTGCCGTACGGGGAGTGCGGGAGCGACTCCTGGCCGTCCACCGGCCCCGGGGTCGGCCTGCGGAGCGCGGGTCGTCGCGGTGCGCTCCGTACACGACGGACCGCGCGAACCGATCGATCGGTGTCCGAGAGAGCCGGACAGGCAACTCGGTAAAGGCGGTAGCGGGACGGTTCCGATGCGGTATTCGCCCTGCTTCACGACTGCAATCACCGAGCCTTCTGTCGCCTGGCGGCCCTACCCGTCCTGGTCTTCTCCGGCCGATGTGGACCGGCCGCCGTCGAGGACCATCCGTTCGAGCTCGGCCAGCGCCAGGAGCAGGAGCAGGGCCGCGATCGGGATGAACACAGGTGCCACCAATGCCGTGATCAGCATGCGGCACGCCTCCCTCAGTGCCGATCTGTTCGCACTAAATGCCCTGCCCGTCCAGGAGGAGATTTTTGTCTGGTGTGCGTAGATCTCGGGTCAGAAGGGCAAAGCTTGCGCCTAGCGATCTCCGGAGCTACGACGAGGCCGCTTGGACCGGTCGGGCAGCGCCGGGGTGGCGTCGTTTCGGCAGGTCAGACCATGGGAAAGCATCGGACATCAAAGACGATCCGCCGATCTCGTCAGGCGTCCACGCGCCGCCGTACGGCTCGCGTCGTGCCCGCGCGGCCGTGGATCCGGACGTTGGCGGGGCGGGGACGGCCACCACTGTCACCGCGGCGGGCGGGGGAGGGGGCCGGGTGGTTCCGGCCTCGGGTGGTCACGGGCCCAGCAGGTCACGGGCGGCGCGCATCACCGCGCCGACGGGGAGTGAGTGAGCGCAGCGAAAGTCGATGGGGCAGGACAGATGGGGGCAGGGACTGCAGGCGACGGCGGCGCGTACGACCCGGCGGTGCGGCGCGGGGTAGGCCCACCGTGCCGGATCGCCCGCGAGGAACACGGTGACGGTCGGCGTGCCGGTCGCCGCCGCGACGTGCGCCACTCCAGTGTCGTTGCAGACGAGCAGGGCGGCGTCGCTCAGCAGGCAGGCGAACTCCCCGAGCGTCGTCCGCCCGGTCAGGTCGATCGGGTCACCGCAGGTCTGACGGTGCACCGAAGAGGTGATGTCCTCCTCGTCGGCCACGCCGGTCACGGCGACGCGGAGCCCCAGGCGCGCCAGACCGTCGGCGACCGCGGCGAAGCGCTCAGCCGGCCAGCGTCGGCTCGCGGAGGTCGCCCCGGGGTGGACGACGGCGTACCGCCCGGGGGTGAGCCCGTGGGCGCGGGCCAGCGCCGCGAAGCCGCTCCGCTCCCGCGCGCCCACGGGCAACTCGAGCGTTTCGTCGGCGCCGTGCGCGACGCCGAGGTGTTCGACCAGCCGCAGGTGCCGGTGCACCTCGTGCAGATCACGCGGGTACGGCAGGTACCACCGAGGCTCGGCCGGTGCGAAGCCCGCCGCCGCGAACCCGCCGGTCCGGGGCGCGTCGATCCGCTCGCACACCTCGTTCGCGGCCGGCCGGTCCCCGTATCCCTGGATCACCAGGTCGAACCGCCGTGCGGCTGCCGAGCGGAGGAAGCCCGCCACACGTGCGTGATCCACCGGCCGCTCCGGGATGCCCGGGTAGCCGGGGAAGGGCAGCAGCTCGTCGACATAGGCGGCGAAGCGGTCCAGCACCGGTGCCGTCTCCGCCCAGGACACCACGCTGATCCACAGGTCCGGCCGGGCCGCCCGGACGGCGCGCAGGGCCGGGACGGTGCACAACAGATCTCCGAGGCCGACCCGTGCCCGCACGTACGCGATCCGGCGAACCGACGGGTCGGCGAGCGGAGCGGGCACGACACACCTTCCGTGATGGACGTGGTCCTCAGGCCCCTACCCGGGGAGGCGTGAGGTGACGCGCGCGCTCAGGTCGGAGGAACTGGGGGAGGCCGGTCGCCGAGCCGATAGCGGCTCGATCAGCGTGCTGCGATTCACCTCGGTCTTCGAGCCCGTTCGCCTGGCGCCGGACTGGGCCGCGTACGACCCGATCGGCGGGATGCAGACCCACACCGCCGAGCTCACCAGGTGCCTCGACCGGATGGGTGTCCGGCAGACGGTGTTCACCTCGCGGCTGGCCGGTCCGGCGGGACCGACGCTGTACGGCGCCGATGCCGTCGTCGTACGCACGGGACTCCGGGTACCGGTCCTGCGCCAGATGTGGGCGCCGCCCGCACTGGCCAGGGCGCTGAGCCTGCGGGGAACGGCAGACATCGTGCACGCGCACACCGGTGAGGACCTCGCCGTGTTGCCGGCCGCCTGGCTCGCGGCGGTTCATTACGACTGTCCTCTCGTGGTGACCCTGCACAGCAGCCTGAGACACACGGTCCACGGCCGGTCCGCTCGCGCCGCGGTCCTGCGCCTGCTGGGCGGCCCGATGGAGCGGCGGGCGCTCGCCGCCGCCGACGCGGTCATCGTCTTGACGCCGTCCGCCGCGCGGCGGCTGCGTGCCGACGGGGTGCCGGCGGACCGTGTGCACGTCATTCCCTCCGGGTTCGACCCGGCCCTGTTCATGGTGGGCCGGCCGGATCCGTTCCCGGACGTCCCGCACCCGCGGATCGCCTACGTCGGCCGGCTGGCACCGCAGAAGGGCGTCGCGGTGCTGCTCGAGGCCTTCGCCCGGTGTCACGTCACGGCGAGCCTCTTGATCGTCGGTGACGGACCGCAGCGGTCCATGCTGGAACGGAGAGCGCGGGCGCTGCGCGGCGAGGTGCGGTTCACCGGATTCATCCCGCACGTCGATGTCCCGGCGGTCCTCCGGCACGCGGACGTGCTCGTCCTGCCGAGCGTCTACGAGGAGCTCGGTTCGGTGCTCGTCGAGGCGATGGCCGTGGGCCTGCCGGTGGTCGCCGGACGGGTGGGCGGCGTTCCCGACCTCGTCCGCGACGGCCGCAACGGATTGCTGGTGCCCCCGGGGGATCCCGCCGCGTTCGCCGGCGCCATCGACCGGGTCCTGGCCGATCCGGACCTCGCCGGCCGCCTGCGCGCCGGCGCGCGGCAGACCGCCCGGGGCTACGCCTGGCCGGCGTTGGCCCAACGGATCGCGGGCGTCTATCGGCAGGTCCTGTCGGACGAGGCGGCGCGAAGCCGCCCATGAGCGCCGGCCGCCCACGGGTTTCGCGGGTACGTGACCCGGCTAAGAGACGAGGGTGGAACTGCTGCTCGGGAAGCGCTCGGTCGACGTCACCCATCGCGCGCTGGTCATGGGCATCCTCAACCGCACCCGGGACTCCTTCTTCGATGGCGGGTCCTGCTACCGGCTGGAGGACCTCCTCGTACGGGCCGATGAACTCGTCCGGGACGGCGCCGACATCCTCGACGTCGGCGCACGGCCCGGCGGAGTGGGGGTCCAGGAGGTGAGCGAGGCGGAGGAGACCGACCTGGCCGCCTCGACCGTCGCGGCCCTGCGGTGCCGGTTCGACGTTCCCCTGTCGATCGACACCCGGCGCGCCTGCGTCGCTGCAGAGGCCTACCGCGCGGGGGCCGTGCTCGGCAACGACATGAGCGGCTTCGCCGATCCCGACTACCTGCCCACCGCGGCCGCCGCCACCGCCTCGGTGATCGCCACCCACATCCGCCTGCCGCCCGGCGTCCCCGACCCGGAACCGCACTACGACGATCTCATCGGCGATGTGATCGGACGCCTGCGGGACCTGGCGGCCCGGGCGACGGCCACCGGGCTCGACCCGCGGCAGGTCATCCTCGATCCCGGACTCGACCTGGGCAAGACCTGGCGCCAGTCGGTGGCCCTCCTCGCGCACTTGGACGCCTTCGCCGCGCTGGGGCATCCGCTCCTGGCGGCACCGTCGAACAAGATCTTCCTGGGCCGCCTCCTCGACCGGGAACCCGCCGACCGCGGCCCGGCGACGATCGCCGCCTGCGCGCTCGCCGTCGCGAAAGGCGCACGGGTCGTCCGGGTGCACAGCGCGGCCGGCGTACGAGACGCCGTCGACCTGGCCACCGCCCTGGACGCGGAGCGCTAGCGGAGGCCGTGGCCGGACCGCCGGCAGGCTCGGCGGTGCTCAGGGCAGGATCGAGCCGTTGACGGGCGTCGCCCCGAGGACCATGCTCGACATAGGAGTATGCCCAGGTCGACGCCCTGACGCAGCCGCGGGGAGCCGACGCGGTCGTGGCGCCGTCCCGGTGTGCGCCCATTCCGCCGACGGTGTCGCCCGGGCGGGAAGGTATGGACGGCCGATGGGGGATCGGCGGTGGCGGGAGCTGCCCGCTCCGGACCCGGACACGGTGCGGTCCGCACGGGCGCACCTGACGGGAAAGTACTCGCGTGGCGTCGACCGCCTGATGTGGGAGACCCACAAGCATCCCCTCGCGGACCTGCGGGCGGTCCGCGCGGTGATCGACACGGCATCCGGTGGGGGCCAGGTGGACGCGACCGACCTCGGGGCGGCGCTGGTGCTGATGGAGGCCATGCGACTGGACGTCGACCGCCTGGAGTGGCAGATCCTCGAGTCGGCGCGCGACTCGGGCCTGACCTGGGAGTCCATCGCGGCCATCCTGGACCTGGCGGGGGCGGCCGAGGCCCAGGAGCGCCATCGGTGGCTGGAATCCCGGCAGGCCGAGCCGGTGGCACCCATCGTGCCGCCGGACCTGTCCACGCGAACGCGCGGCCTTGGGGCCGCTTCGCGCCGCTGACAGCCAGGAGCGCGCCGCCGTGGCGGCGGAACGCGCCACTACCGTCGACCCGGCCTCACAGCTCGAGACCGGTCAGGACGAGGACGCGGTCCTCAGTGAGGTCGTTCATCGCCGCCCGGACGCCTTCCCGGCCGACACCGGAGTCCTTCCAGCCGCCGTAGGGCATCTGGTCCGCCCGGAAGCTCGGGACGTCGCCGATGACGACGCCGCCGACCTCCAGCTCGCGGTGCGCCCGGAAGGCGGCCTGCAGGTCGGTGGTGAAGACGCCCGCCTGCAGCCCGTACTTCGACGCGTTGACCAGGTCGAATGCCTCGTCCAGGTCGCCGAACCGGCCGACCGTGAGGACCGGCCCGAAGACCTCCTCCTCCGCCAGGGCGCACCCGGCCGGGACGTCGGCGAGGACGGCCGGAGCCACGGTACGGCCGTCGCGACCGCCGCCGGTCAGCACCGAGGCACCGCCACGGCGGGCCTCGTCGATCCAGTCCGTGATCCGCTCGGCCGCGGCGTCGTTGATCACCGGGCCGACCTGGACGCCGTCCGCCGTCGGGTCACCGGTCGGCAGCTTCTCCACCTCGGCCACGAGCTCGGCGACGAACGCGTCGTAGATGCCGTCGTGCACGAGCACCCGCTGGACGGAGATGCAGGACTGACCCGCCTGGTAGTTGGCGAACAGGGCGATCCGGCGGGCCGCGCCGGACAGGTCCGGCCAGTCGTCGTTCACGACGACCGCGGCGTTGCCGCCGAGCTCCAGGGTGACGTGTTTGCGCGGCGCCTGCCGCTGGATCGCCCAGCCGACGGGGCCGGAGCCGGTGAACGAGATCACCGGGAGCCTCGGGTCGTCGACCAGCGCGGACATCCTGTCGTTCGGGACCGGGAGCACCGAGACCATCCGCGGCGGCAGGTCGGTCTCGGCGATGATCTCCCCGAGCAGCAGCGCCGACAGCGGCGTCGCGGGGGCGGGCTTCACGAGGATCGGAGCGCCGGCCGCGATGGCCGGGGCGACCTTGTGCGCGACGAGGTTGAGCGGGAAGTTGAACGGCGCGATGCCCAGCACCGGACCGCGCGGGAACCGCCGGACCACGGCGAGCCGCCCGGTCGCGGAGGCGTCGGTGTCGAGCCGCTGCAGGTCGCCGGAGAAACGGCGCGCCTCCTCGGCGGCCCAGCGGAACGTCGAGACGGCCCGGGAGACCTCGCCGCGCGACCAGACCAGCGGCTTACCGTTCTCCGCGGTGATCAGCTTCGCGATCTCCTCGGCGCGCTCCGCCAGCCGCGCCGAGATGTGGTCGAGGGCCTTCGCCCGTACGTGCGCGGGGGTGGCCTGTGCCTCCCGCCGTACGGCGTCGAGGTCGGCGACGGCCTGTTCGATCTGGGCGTCGGTCGGGACCGAGACGACGCCCACGACGGAACCGTCCCAGGGGGAGGTCACCTCGAAGGTGTCCGTCCCGGTGGTCGGCATACCGGACAGGTAGAAGGGAGTGACGTCTGACATGACTCCAACCTCAGATATCAGATGGACGCGGCGAAGGCCTGCTCGAGGATGTCGAGGCCCTCGTCGAGCAGTTCGTCGGTGATGGACAGCGGGGGCAGGAACCGCAGCACGTTGCCGTAGGTGCCGGCGGTCAGGGTGACGAGGCCGGCGGCGTGGCAGGCCTTGCTCACCGCCGCGGTCAGCACCGCGTCCGGCGTCTTGGCCTCCGGGTCGGACACCAGCTCGATCGCGAGCATCGCGCCGCGACCGCGGACGTCGCCGATCTGCGGGTACCTGGTGGCCAGCTCGCGCAGTCGCGGCACGAACAGCGCCTCGATCGCGCGGGCGCGCGCCGGCAGATCCTCGGCCTTCATCGTCTCGATGGCCCCGAGGGCGCCCGCGCAGGCGACCGGGTTGCCGCCGTACGTGCCGCCGAGTCCGCCGCCGTGGACGGCGTCCATGACCTGGGCGCGCCCCGTGACCGCGGCGAGCGGCAGACCGCCGGCGATGCCCTTGGCGGTGGTGATCAGGTCGGGCACGACGCCCTCGTGGTCGCAGGCGAACCAGTCGCCGGTACGGCAGAAGCCGGTCTGGATCTCATCGGCGATCAGCAGGATGCCGTTGTCGTGGCACCACTCGGCGATCCGCGCGAGGTAGCCCGCGGGCGGCACGATGAACCCGCCCTCGCCCTGGATCGGCTCGATGATCACTGCGGCGGTGTTCTCCTCGCCCACCTGCGCGTGTACCTGGCTGACGAACGTCTCGAACGCCTCGTCGGCGCAGCGCTCCGGCCCGGTCGGCCAGCGGAACGGATAGGCCATCGGCACCCGGTAGATCTCGCCGGCGAACGGCCCGAACCGGTGCTTGTACGGCATGTTCTTCGCCGTCAACGCCATCGTCATGTTCGTCCGCCCGTGATAGGCGTGATCGAACGCGACGATCGCCGGCCGCCCGGTCGCGTGCCGCGCGATCTTCACCGCGTTCTCGACCGCCTCGGCGCCCGAGTTGAACAGCGCCGACCGCTTCTCGTGCTCGCCCGGCGTCAGCTCGTTGAGCTTCTCGGCGACGGCCACGTACTCCTCGTACGGCGTCACCATGAAGCAGGTGTGCGTGAAGTCGGCGACCTG
>JBJMIW010000068.1:0-6686 GCA_045806665.1 Actinoallomurus sp. | reverse complement strand
CGTGGTCGTGGCAGGAGTTGCTGAGCCTGCCCAGCGAGCAACCGAACGTGGACATCCACTGTGTGACGAAGTGGTCGAAACTGGGCACGGCGTGGGAGGGCGTCTCGCTCGACACGTTGTTCGCCTCCGTGGAGACCGCGGCGGATTATGCGCTGGTGCGTTCCTACGGCGGTTACACGACGAACCTTCCGCTGGCGGATCTGCTCGGCGGCAAGGCATGGATCGCGTACCGGTACGAGGGCAAGGACCTGGCCGGTGAGCATGGCGGCCCGGCTCGCCTGCTGGTGCCCCACCTGTACTTCTGGAAGTCGGCGAAGTGGGTCACCGGCATCGAGCTGCGCGACCACGACGCGCCGGGGTTCTGGGAGAGCGCTGGATATCACATCTACGGCGACCCGTGGCGCGAGCAGCGCTACGCGGGAGACTGACAACAGTGGGTCCCCGGCGTTTGACGTGGCTGGTCGCGCGGATGAAGGATGCGCGGGAAGAGACGGGGGCGGCGCGCACGCTCGTCTTCGACGTTCCGGGCTGGCCCGGGCATCTGGCCGGCCAGCATGTCGACATCCGGTTGACCGCCGAAGATGGCTACAGCACCGAGCGGAGTTACTCGATCGCGGCACCCGCCGACCGTGAACAGGTCGTGCTGACCGTGCAACGCGTGCCCGACGGCGAGGTGTCGCCCTACCTGGTCGAGGACCTGGCCGTCGGCGACGAGATCGAGCTGCGCGGTCCGGTGGGCGGGTGGTTCATCTGGAGCCCCCGCGACACCGAGCCGGTGCTGCTCGTGGCGGGTGGGTCGGGGGTGGTGCCGCTGATGGCGATGATCCGCGCACGCGCCGGCGGCTCGGCACCGTTCAAGCTCGTGTACTCCGTACGCAGCCCCGGCGAGGTCTACTACGCCCAGGAACTGTCTCAGCTAGCACGCGAGGACGACGGGTTGGACGTGTCCCTGATCCATACACGCTCAGCCGGTGCGTCGGACCGGCCGCCCGGCCGGATCGGGCCGGCGGATCTGGCAGCGGGCGGCTGGCCGCCCGAAGCCAAGCCGCGCATCTACGTGTGCGGCCCGACGGGCTTCGTGGAAGCGGTCGTCACCCTGTTGCTCGCCCAAGGTCACGACCCGTCGTCCATCCGTACCGAACGATTCGGCCCGACCGGGAGATGACATGAGCACAGAGCACCACCTCGACGCGAACGCCGCCGCCGGACCGTTCGCCGAGGCACTCGGAATCGACGTCTCCACCGCCATGGTCACCTGTGGCACATGCGGCCATGACGGACCCTTCGCCGAACCCCATCTCTACGTTCACGGCACCGGCTACGTCGTGCGCTGCGTGAAGTGCCAGGAGGTTACCGCTCGGCTGATGCGCACGCCCACGGAGGTACGGCTGGACCTGCGAGGAGCGCGTTCCTGGCGGCTTCCGACGCCGACGTGAAGACCGCGGCCGGCGGCGTCGCCACACACTCGGCCGCGCACGGACCTGACCAGCGAACAGGGCACTCGCCGAATCCGGCGTGTGCCCTGTTTCATGCGCGAGTTTCGTTTCTTCGCGGATCTAGGGGCGGGCGAGTTCGGCGAGGGCGGCCTGCGGACCGACCTGCGCTATCCGCTGGGTGAGCAGGTCGCCGGGACAGCGGCCGGATTCGACCAGCTCGGCCAGGTCCGCCACGGCGGAGGAGAGTTCGGCGGGCACCCGGTCGGCGGCGATGCGCATGCACCGGCGGGCGGAGTCGGCGAGGCGGGCATCGGCCAGACCGTCTCGTGCCGCCTCTCGCCACAGCAGACCGGTACGTTCGGTGGCCTCGGCCGCGAGGTCGGCGGCGACCGGATCGTCCATCAAGGTGGTGGCGACGGCGACGATGGCCGGCCACCACCTCGGCGGGGTCGCGTCGAGGTAGCGCAGTTCCAGGTAGCCGCGCATCCGAACGAACGGAAACAACGTCGTGAGGTGCAAGTCGAGGTCACCGGCGGTCGGGAGACGACCGTTGAGCGGGACTTCCCCGCTCGCCCATTGCTCGAATGTGACGCTCGTCCGGACGGCGGCCACCTCGTCGCCGCCGGTTCTGACGAACAGGACCGGAGCGCACAACGCGAACCGTGCCCAGGCCGCCGCCGGGTCCGAAGTGCAGCCGCGCCCGCCTGGACCGGCGAACACGCCGGGCACGGGCCCGCAGCTTCGCTGATCCAGGCCGAGCCAGGCCCATTGGCGCGTCGACTTCCAACCGGTGGCTCGTCCGTGCAACCAGGGGGAGTTCGCCGAGATCGCCAGCAGGGTCGGCCCCAACCGGTGTGCGCGTGCGACGCGCTCCGGCCAGTCCCGTTCGGGCCCGGCATCGAGGTTGACCTGTATCGACGCGGTCGAGTTCATCGTCACCGAACCCGGCATCGTCCTGCCGGTGGCCGTGAAGTGCTGTTCCATGGCGCGATACCGCGGGCGCGGATTCATCCGCCGCGACGGCCGTAGCGGGTCGGTTCCCGCATGGGCCAGCCCGACGCCGTGTTCGGCGAGGGCCAGGCGAACACGTTGGACATCGAGGCGGAAGGCCGTCACGGCGGCGGGCAACGTGGGCTGGGGTGGCCCGGACAGCTCCAGCTGGCCTCCCGGCTCCCGAGTCACCGAGCTTTGCCCGGCGGCCGCGCGTGCGTTCACCGGAAGGGGCTCGATCCGGTCCCAGTCGACCGGCATCGCCACGGCGTCGAGATCCACGACGTGTGTTTCCAGCTCGAGGCCGACTGTTCCGACCGTCGAGTCGGCAAGTGCGGAACGCCAAACGTGGTGGTGTGCGTCCTCGACGGAGAGGGGAATGCCATCCTCAACATCGGCGGACATTCTTTGTGGTGCGGACAAGGTTTCCTCCGTTAGTGAGCGACGGGAAGGGGGCCGTGGGGCGTTTCGCCGCCGGCGGTACATGCCAAATCGGCGGGGAGCTTCGCCGACGCGGTCACGCCGGGCAATCCGACCGGCCCGCCGTGCCGAGATAACCCTCGAGGACGAGCGCTGAACGCAGCTTCCTTCGCGCGTCGAACACCACTTTGTAGACGGCATTGCGATTGGCGCTCCGTTGTCGGCCAAGCGCCGCCGGAGACGTTCCGTCGAGCACTGTCGCGAGGAGCGTGGTCCGCTGTTTTTCGGTCAGGGCCGTGTCGACGACTCGGGTCACGGCGGCCAGCATGTTCCGGTACTCCACCACGATCTCCGGCTGGAAGTCGCGCGTGGCCGGCACCTCGGCCCACTCTGTCGCGTCCAGCGACGTGACGGAGCGGCGCCAGAAATGACGGTTGACCTTGGTGGCCACCTCGTTGAGCACGAACCTGTGAGCCCAGGTCGTGAACCGGGCGTCACCGCGGAACTCGGAGACCTTCCGAAGGATCGAGACGACGGCGTCGGCGGTGGCTTGGCACGCTATGTCGTCGATCTCCGGGCCCCGGACGCTTAGGGTACGGCCGAGCCTGCAGGCCTCGGCGCGCGCCGGCGCCAGCAGCAACAGGTACAGCCTTGCGACGGTCGCCTCCCGCTCGGATCCGGTGGCGGTGAGGCCCCGGACCCAGTTCATGTCCTCATCGGCCATCCCGGCATCGCACGACGCGTCCCCGGCCGCGCTCGCCAGGGCTGGTGACTCGACCGGGGCGTTCCGCGGTGCTATCCGCATGCCGACCCCTCCGGGTCGGCGTGGAAACAGTCCTGCCGCCCACCGTCCTGCTCCGTCCTCATGAGCTTTCTCCTTCGTGATCGCGGATTACGTTTCGGCACCCGTGCCGACGCGCCGAGGATCGCCATCTGCCACTGCGGATGGCCGAGCGTGCCGGCTGCGCCGGGTGAAAGGGGAGTCGGTGCCGACCGCTCAGGACGGCGCGGACTACGGCACGACCAGCGGCGATCCCGCAGTCGCCGGGAGATCAGCCGGCGCGGCGATGGCCTACTCGTGTCCGCCTCCTACGAGTGTGACGCCGGCTCCGACGGCCCCCGCTACGTCAGGTGGCGCCGCGACATGGTGAGAGAGTCAGGCCAGGCCGAGCTGGCGGTAGAAGGTCTGGTTGTCCCAGAACAGGAACTTTTCATCCATCGTGCCCTGACGGTTCCAGATTCCGACGGTGGTCATGTCGATGGCGTACGCCCTGCCGGTAGGGGCGATGAAACCGCCCTTGCCGTCGGGCATCGGCCGGGTGAACGTGCCCATCATGACGCCGGTGACGGCGGTGAGGTCGCCCTTGGCCACCCGCAGCGGGTGGGACTCGATCCGGGTGTCCGGAGCGAAGACGAACAGCGCCTTCAGGTCGGCGATGTGCTGGTCGATCCCATCGGTGTAGTGCCCGTCGGGCCAGTGCACACGGATGTGCCGAGCGTGGCTTTCACCGAGTCGTGCCCACTCGGCGCGGGAGAACACGACGAAGTCCAGCTCGTCGAACGTCTCCAGGTGTGCCCGCTCCTCAGCGGTCGGGTGCTTGGGAAACGGCAGGCTCATGACACCGTCGGCAGCAGGGTCCACCGGCATCGGGACCCAAACAGTCGACGTGTCGTAGCCGCCCGCCGCCATCACCGGGGTCATGCCCGACTCCGCGGCTCCCGGGGTGAACGCGCTGAGCGCAGCATCTCCGCCTGACTCGAGAGTGGCACGACGATTCATGGTCAAAGCTCTTTCTTCACAAGGCCGGGTAAACTGTGTGCCACCTGACCGTGTAGCCGGATCAGGCTTCCTCCCGGGACTCTCGGCGGGTCCACGTGGTCGGCCGACGGGTCCTCTCGATCTCCGCACAGTCGGAGATCGAATCTCCATCGGACTTTCCCCGTTAGATCAGGACTTTCTCACCATAGGGAGTGCGGATATCGCCGGCTATGTCCAATGGGCTCATCTTCTTGCTCTCAAAGTTCACCAGCCGCTGCAGCACACGCCGGTCCTCTGGAATCGCACGGTCAGCACACATGACGCGCTGCGTTCCATCGTGAAATTGTTGTACGCGGTGAATTAGGCCGGGACACTGGACATGGGCGAGGACATCGGTCTCCTCTGACGAAAGGTCGGAACGTAGCGATCTGATGCCGGGCGTGCCGCGCCGAGAGTCGGCATCCCTTACCGGCCGCCCCTCCCAACGGGGAGGTCCGGCGCGACATGCCCGGTCTCAGGGATCAGAGACGCGCGAACGTCAGAGGGCGACGATTCCCTCGCCGCCGACGGCGTCCGGCACGGTGACGCGGCCGACCTTGGTGAGCGAGCCGTCCGGACCGATGCGGAAGGCGTCCAGACTGCCGTCCTTGCCGATCTGCACGTAGAGGTAATGGCCATCGGAGGAGACGCTCGCGTCGACCGTGCCCGCTTCGGTCGAGGTGTCGCCGAGCGGGGTCAGCACCCCGGCGCCGGTGTCGCGGTAGCCGGAGACGCTGCCGCTGCCGACGTTCGAGGCATAGACGGCCTCCGGCGCGGCCGCGATCCAGCAGGTGCCCAGCTGACCGGTCGCGACCCTGCCAAGGGCCGTGAGCTTGCCGTCGCGGTCGATGGTGTAGGTGGCGACGTCGTTGGGACCGGCGTCGGTGACGACGAGACGCCCGCGGGCGTCGAAGATGAATGCGAACGGAACGGTCCCGGCGCCGAGGGCGTTCACGGTCGGCTCGGGCGATGGGGCGCCAAGCAGATCGACGGAGAAGACGTCGATGCTGTCACTGCCGGCCTTCGTGGTGACGATCAGCTTTGAACCGTCCGGAGTAAAGGAGATCTGGCTGGGCGTGTGGGTGAACTGCGGCGTCGCCGCCGGGTCGAGGCCGAGCTCCCGGTGCCACGCCGGAATCCGCAGTAGCAGCTTCCCGACCCACCGGTACCCCTGGATGGAGCCGCCGTCGAGCGCATTGAGGACGCAGACGACGTCGCCGTGCGTGGTGACGCTGACGGGGAACGTACCGCCGGAGGAGATCACCTGCCGGCGCCGGAGTTCGTCCCCCTGCACGTCGAACACGGTGATCGTGTTGCTGCCGGCGTTGACCGCGTACAGCAGGCGGTGCTGACTGTCGTAGGCGAGAGATCCCTGCGAGCTGAGGTGGTCGACCACCGAACCGGCGAGCACGCCGCCCTTGCCACCGGTTCGGTAGGCCCCGGCCTTGGCGACGGATCCGTCGGGGTTGCGGCTGTAGGCGACGACGGTGTTGCCGTCGAGGGCATCGGTCTGCACGAAGACCGGTGCACCGCCCTGTCCCGTGGAACGGGAGGATGCGGTGGCGGGACCGGTGACCAGGGCCACCGACGCGAGGGCGGCCATGCCGATGGTGGCGGCACGAGCAATGGAGTACACGTTCGTCCTTCTTGTTAAACGAGGAGCCCGCGTGTTCGCGAGCCCTCGGCCTCGGCTGAGCACATCCCGGCGCTGTCGCCCAGTTAGTTGCACTCCATCGCCGGCTCTTACCTCATGGCGCCGTCAGTCCCGCCCCACGCCGGAGAGAGGAACGGTCGGCGGCCAGGCCGGCCCCAAAGGCGTGTAGTTAGGTTCTTGGTCGGATTGTCGAGGTCCGTGGAGGCGGCCGGGGGCGGACCGTGGTGTTTCTAGTTACGGCCGGCCATCACACCCCCGTCGACGTCCCAGATCGCACCGGTCACCCAGCTGGTCTCCGGAGAGAGCAGGAACACGATCGTGGAGGCGATGTCGCGAGCCGTACCCACACGTCCCAGGGGGTGGAAGCTATCGAATCCGGCCAGGGTCT
>JBJMIW010000067.1:0-25179 GCA_045806665.1 Actinoallomurus sp. | reverse complement strand
GAAGTTCCGGTCCCTGGCCCCCATGCCGCCGATGTAGAAGGCCAGCGGGATCTTGGCGAACTCGAGCGCGGTCGCCAGGTCGTCGGTGACGATCGTCGTCACGGTGGCCGCGATGTCGAACCCCTCCCGGCGGCCGGCCAGCGACCCGCCGAAGACGGTCTCCATCTGGGTCGGATCGACGAAGAGGGGCAGCCAGCCGTCCGCGATCTCGGCCGCGAGGGCGATGTTCTTCGGCCCCTCCGCGCCGAGATGAACCGGGATCACGGGGCGCACCGGGTGGACGATCGACTTCAGCGGCCTGCCGAGGCCGGTGACACGGCCGGGCCCGTACGCCGAGGGCGGCAGCGGCAGCGGGTAGTGCGGGCCGGGCGAGGTGACCGGCTCCGCGCGCCGCCACACCTCGCGCAGGATCCGGACGTACTCGCGGGTTCGCTGCAGCGGCCGGCCGAACGGAACGCCGTACCAGCCCTCCACGACCTGCGGGCCGGACGCGCCGATGCCGAGGGTGAGCCGGCCGCCGGACAGCGCGTCCAGCGTCAGCGCGTGCATGGCGGTCGCGGCGGGCGTCCGGGCGGACATCTGGACCACCGCCGTGCCCAGCTTGATGCGGGAGGTCCGGGCGGCGTACCAGGTGAGCGGAGTGAAGGCGTCGGAGCCGTACGCCTCCGCCGTGTAGACGTACTCATAGCCGAGCCGCTCGGCCGCGAGGACCGTCTCGGTCGCGTCCTCCGGATCCCGCTGCCAGTAGCCGACGTTGATGCCGAGCCTCATCCGCGCGCCTCCCCAGAACTAGAACACGTTCTATTCAAGCAGACCCCGGCAGCGGCCGGCCGCTCCGCGATAGCGTGCACCCCGCCGTGCTCCCGGCGGCCCTGTCATCCCGTACGCCGCCGGGGATCGCGGACGGCGGTCGTACCTGCGGTGCCGCGCGTCAGGCCGGATATGTCATGCTGTCTTCCGGCGGTACGCGGAGGAACCCGGTGCGAATCCGGGGCTGTCGCGCAACTGTGACCGGGGAGTCCATCCTCACCGAAGGCCACGGCGTAAGCCGGAAGGCCGAGGACGGACGACGATCCGGGAGTCAGGAGACTCCGGCTGCCGACTGCCAGGCCACCTACGGGCGCGTTAACCCGAGGAAAGGACGACCACCGGGTGAACACCTATCCGTTCTCCGCCATCACCGGCATGGAGGACCTGAAGCTCGCCCTCCTGATCAACGCGGTGTCCCCGTCCGTCGGCGGAGTGCTGGTCCGGGGTGAGAAGGGCACCGCCAAGTCCACCATCGTCCGGGCGCTCGCCGCGCTGCTGCCGGACGTCGCGGTGGTGGCGGATTGCCGGTTCTCCTGCGACCCGGAGGCCTCCGACCCGCGGTGCCCCGACGGGCCGCACGGCGGTGGCGTTGGCTCACTGGTGCGGCCCGCCCGGCTCGTCGAGCTGCCGATCGGCGCCGCCGAGGACCGCCTGACCGGCTCGCTCGACCTCGAACGCGCACTCACCGAGGGCGTCCAGGCATACCAGCCCGGCCTGCTCGCCGCCGCCCACCGCGGTGTGCTGTACGTCGACGAGGTCAACCTGCTCCACGACCACCTCGTCGACCTGCTCCTCGACGCCGCCGCGATGGGCCATTCGTACGTCGAACGCGAGGGCGTCTCCGTCCGCCACGCGTCACGGTTCCTGCTCGTCGGCACGATGAACCCCGAAGAGGGCGAGCTGCGGCCGCAGCTGCTCGACCGGTTCGGCCTGACGGTCGAGGTGGCCGCCACCCGCGACCCGGAGGAGCGGGCCGAGGTCGTCCGGCGCCGCCTGGCGTACGAGGCCGACCCGGCGGCGTTCGCGGCCGACTGGGCGCGGGCCGAGGCCGAGCTGGCCTGGCGCATCGGGCAGGCCCGCGACCGGCTGCCCCAGGTCGTCCTGCCCGACGGCGCGCTCCGTCAGATCACGGCGGTCTGCGCGGCGTTCGAGGTGGACGGGCTGCGGGCCGACATCGTCATGGCCCGCGCCGCGATGGCCCTCGCCGCCTGGCACGACCGCACGGTCGTCACCGCGGCCGACGTGCGCGTCGCCGCCCGTCTCGCCCTCCCGCACCGGCGCCGCCGCGACCCCTTCGACGCGCCCGGCCTCGACGAGGACAGGCTCGACGAGGTCCTCGAGAGCACGGGCGGCTTCGACTCCGACGAGCCCCCCGCGCCGGGCACGAGGTCCGACCTCGTCCCCGAGCAGAGCACCGGGGAGAGCACCGGACCGGACCCCGAGCCGGGCCCGGAGGACCCCGACGACCCGGGCCCGGACGACGGTCCCGGCGGTGGGGGATCGGACGCGCCCGACGGCGGCTCGGCCGGGCCGCAGGAGGGAGCGCTCGTCGACATCGAAGAGGCGCTGTCCGGCGGGGAGCCCGGCGAACGCACCCGGGAGGACTCCCCGGAGCCGGCACCCGCCGACGCGGTGTACCGGACGCGCGTCTTCACCGTCCCCGGCCTCGGCGACGGCGCGCCCGGCCGCCGCTCACGGGCCCGCACGCCGTACGGCCGGACGACCGGCGCGCGGCCGGGGACGCGGTCGGTGCACCTGACCGCGACCGTCCTTGCGGCGGCCCCGCACCAGCGCACCCGCGGCCGCACCGGCCCCGGGCTGGTCGTCCGCGCCGGCGACCTGCGTGAGCGCGTCCGGGAGGGCCGCGAGGGCAACCTGGTGCTGTTCGTCGTCGACGCGAGCGGCTCGATGGCCGCCCGGCAGCGGATGCGCGCCGTCAAGGGCGCCGTGCTCAGCCTCCTGCTCGACGCCTACCAGCGCCGCGACAAGGTCGGACTGGTCACCTTCCGCGGCACCTCCGCCGAGCTGGCGCTGCCGCCGACCTCCTCGGTCGAGGCCGGTGCCCGCCGCCTGGAGACGTTGCCGACCGGCGGTCGTACCCCGCTGGCCGCGGGCCTGCTGCGGGCGGCCGACGTGCTGCGTGCCGAACGACTGCGCGACCCCGCACGCCGTCCCCTGCTCGTGCTCGTGACCGACGGGCGGGCCACCCACGGCTCGCCGGCCGACGCGTTGCGCGCTGCCGACCTCCTGCGCGGCGTCACCTCCGTCGTGGTCGACTGCGAACGCGGACCGGTGCGCCTCGGGCTGGCCGCCGGGATCGCCGCACGCCTCGGCGCCGAGGTCGTGCGCCTGGAGGAACTGGCCGCCGACGCCCTCACCGGCGTCGTTCACGACCGCAGGGCCGCGGCGTGACACGCCGCGCCACCGCACCCGGAGAGGATCGTCATGCCGCAGGGTAAGCCGGTGTCCGTGCCCGACGACGGGCTGACCACCCGGCAGCGCCGGAACCGGCCGCTCGTGGTCGTCCACACCGGACCGGGCAAGGGCAAGTCGACCGCCGCGTTCGGGCTGGCCCTGCGCGGCTGGAACCAGGGCTGGCCGATCGGGGTGTTCCAGTTCGTCAAGTCCGCCAAGTGGCGCATCGGCGAGGAGCGGGCGCTGCGGGTGCTGGGCGCGTCCGGCGAGGGCGGCCCGGTCGACTGGCACAAGATGGGCGAGGGCTGGTCGTGGATCCAGCGGCCCGGCACCGAGGAGGACCACGCGGCGGACGCCCGCGAGGGCTGGGAGCAGATCAAGCGGGACCTCGCCGCCGAGACCTACACGCTGTACGTGCTCGACGAGTTCACCTATCCGATGAAGTGGGGCTGGGTGGACGTGGACGACGTGATCGCGACGCTGCGCGACCGCCCGGGGTACCAGCACGTCGTCATCACCGGCCGCGACGCCCACCCGAGGCTGGTGGAGTCGGCCGACCTCGTCACCGAGATGGGCAAGGTCAAGCACCCGATGGACACCGGGCAGAAGGGCCAGAAGGGCATCGAATGGTGATGCGCTCCGAGGCGACGCGGGGGGTCCGGTGAGGACTCCGCGGATCGTCGTGGCCGCCCCGGCCTCCGGGAGCGGGAAGACCACGGTGGCGACCGGGCTGATGGCCGCGCTCACCGCGCGAGGGCTGAACGTCTCGCCGCACAAGGTCGGGCCGGACTACATCGACCCGGGCTACCACGCGCTCGCCGCCGGGCGGCCGGGCCGCAACCTCGACCCCTGGCTGACCTCCGAGGAGCTCATCGCGCCGCTCTTCCTGCATGGCGCGCGGGGCGCGGACGTCGCCGTGGTCGAGGGCGTCATGGGGCTGTTCGACGGCGCCGAGACCGGCGGCGCGGGCGGGTTCGCCTCGACCGCGCACGTCGCCCGGCTGCTCGCCGCGCCCGTCGTGCTGGTCGTCGACGCCTCGTCGGTGGGCCGCTCGATCGCCGCGCTGGTCCACGGGTTCCTGACCTACGACTCCACCGTGCGGATCGGCGGCGTGATCCTCAACCGCGTCGGCTCGGACCGGCACGAGCGGATCTGCCGTGCGGCGATCGAGGAGACCGGGCTGCCGGTCCTCGGGGTGCTGCGGCGGCACGCGGACGTCGACACACCGTCGCGTCACCTGGGCCTCATCCCGGCGGCGGAACGCAGCGCGGAGGCCGTACGGACCGTCGAGCGGCTCGGCGCACTCGTCGGGGAGTCCTGCGACCTGCAGGGCCTGCTCGCCCTCGCCCTCGGCGCGCCGCCGATCGACGCCCGCCCCTGGGAGCCGGACGGGCGCGCGCAGGGCGCCGTACGGCCCCTGGAGGGCACCGCGAATCCCCTGGAGGGCGCCGCGCGTCCCGTGGTGGCGGTGGCGGGCGGCCCGGCGTTCACGTTCGGGTACGCCGAGAACGACGAGCTGCTGGCCGCGGCCGGGGCGGAGGTCGTGCCGTTCGACCCGCTCCGCGACGAGGCGCTGCCGGAGGGCACGCGCGGCGTGGTGATCGGTGGCGGCTTCCCCGAGATGTACGCCGCCGAACTGGCGGCCAACGAACCGCTGCGGCGGCAGGTCGCCGCGTTCGACGGCCCGATCTACGCCGAGTGCGCCGGCCTGCTCTACCTCGCCCGGACCCTCGACGACGCTCCGATGTGCGGGGTGGTCGACGCGGAGGCGCGCATGACCTCACGGCTCACCCTCGGCTACCGCGAGGCCGTCGCGGTCGGCGACTCTCCGGTCGCGCGGACGGGCGAACGTTTCCGGGGCCATGAGTTCCACCGCACGGCGGTCGAGCGCGGCCCGGACGCCCAGCCCGCCTGGCGGTGGTCCGGGTCCGGGCCGGAGGGATTCGCCGACCCCAGGCGTCTTGCCTCCTACCTCCATCTCCACTGGGCTGGTAGTCCGGAGATGGCGAGCCGTTTCGTGGGAGCGTGCAGATGACGTTCGACCAGGGTGTGCTGCTGGAGACCCAGCGGCTGCTGCTGCGCCCGTTCGAGGAGGGCGACGCACCGGACCTCCTGGCGGCGAGCAGCGACCCGGAGATCCTCCGCTGGATGGCCTGGGCGCCGGCCCAGACCGCCGAGACGGCGCTGGCCTGGTGCCTCACCGACGCACACGTCGATCCGATCCACGGGGTCAACTTCGCCATCGTCGGCGGTGACCGCTTCGTTGGCACCGTCGGCCTGACCCGTACGGACTGGACGGACGGCCGCGTCGAGGTGGGGTACTGGATCGCGCCGTGGGCCCGGCGCAAGGGGTACGCCGTCGAGGCGACCCGCGGCGCCGCCGCGTACGCCTTCGGTAAGGGGCTGCACCGGGTCGAGCTGCTGGCCGCCGTCGGCAACCGTGCCTCGCAGGGCGTCGCGGAGAAGGCCGGCTTCACCCGCGAGGGCGTGCTCCGCGAGGCGACGCTCACCCCGACCGGGCGGGTCGACGCCGTGCTGTTCAGCCTGCTCGAGAGCGAGCTCCCATGAACCCGCGGCTGATCGGCGTCGGCGTCGGGCCGGGCGACCCCGAGCTCGTCACCGTCCGCGCGGTCCGCGTCCTGCGCGAGGCCGACGTCGTGCTCGTCCCGGTGATGGCGCTCGACGAGCCCGGCCGCGCCGAGGCCGTCGTGCGCGCGTACACCGACAGGGCCGAGCGCGTCGTCTTCGCGCTCAACGACCGGGGCGGGCTGAGCGAGCGGCGGGTGAGCGCCTGGGAGGCCGCCGCGCGCCGGGTCGTCGAGGCCTTCGCCGCCGACGCGCGGACGGTCGCGTTCGCCACGATCGGCGACCCGAACGTCTACTCGACCTTCACCTACCTCGCCCGGACCGTACGGGACCGGGAGCCCGGCGTGGAGGTCGAGACCGTGCCGGGCGTCACCGCCATGCAGGACCTCGCCGCGCGGTCGGGCACCGTCCTGACCGAGGGCGACGAGTCGCTGGGCCTGCTGCCGCTGACGGGCGGCACCGCGCGCCTGCGCACGGCCCTGGAGACCTGCGACACCGTCGTGGCGTACAAGTTCGGCCGGGTCGCCGAGGAGACCCTGGCGGCCGTACGGGACGCCGGGCGGCTCGACGACGCGGTCTACGGCGCGCGGCTGGGCCTGCCGGATGAGGACGTACGGGCGGCGAAGGGACTCGACGGGCCGGTCCCGTACCTGTCGACGCTGATCGTGCCCGGCCGCCGGACGACCACCGGCGGCAAGCTGAGGGGGAGCACATGACCGAGCGAAGCGAGGGCATCGACAAGCACAGCACCTTGGTCATGAGGCCGACGAAGGAGGTCTCATGACCGGACGCGTGGTGTTCGTCGGGGCGGGGCCGGGTGCGGCGGACCTGCTGACGTTCCGGGCGGCGAAGGCGATCGCCGAGGCGGATGTGGTGATCTGGGCGGCCAGCCTGGTCCACGAGGACGTCCTCCAGCACGCCCGGCCGGACGCGGAGATCGTCGACTCGGCGCGGCTGCCCATGGAGGGGGTGCTGCCGTACTACGAGCGCGCCGTCGCCGAGGGACTGACCGTCGCGCGGATCCACTCCGGCGACCCCGCTCTGTGGGGCGCGCTGCAGGAACAGCTCGACCGCTGCGGTGACCTCGGCCTGGACACCGAGGTCGTGCCGGGCGTGTCCAGCTTCTCCGCCGTCGCCGCCGCGGTCGGCCGGGAGCTGACCATCCCCGAGGTGGCCCAGTCGGTGATCTTGACCCGGCTCGGCGGCGGCAAGACGCCGATGCCGCCGGGGGAGGAGGTCCGGGAGTTCGCCCGGCACGGCACGACGATGGCGCTGTTCCTCTCGGCGGCGCGGTCGAAGCAGCTGCAGGAGGAGCTCATCGAGGGCGGGTACCCCCCGGACACGCCGTGCGTGATCGCCTACCAGTGCTCCTGGCCCGACGAGCTGATCGTGCGTTGCCGCCTGGACGCACTGGCCGAGACGGTCAAGCAGCACAGGCTGTGGAAGCACACGCTCGTGCTGGTCGGCGCGGCGCTGGAGGCCGGCGGCACCCGCTCGCACCTGTACCACCCGGGCCACTTCCACGGCCACCGGCGCGCGGACCGCACGGCGCGCAAGGCGCTGCGGGGCGGCTGACCAGGCGATGACGACCCCCTACGAGCCCGACATGCCGCGGACGATGAAGGTCCGCGGCAAGGCGCTGCGCACCGGCTGGACGACCGGCACGTGCGCCTCCGCGGCGGCCAAGGCCGCAGCGGAGGCGCTGGTGACGGGCGTCGCTCCGGAGGTCGTGGAGGTGGCGCTGCCGTCGGGCCGCCGGGTGACGTTCGCGGTCGACTCCTGCGCGGTCGGCGACGGGCGGGCCGAGGCCGTCGTGGTCAAGGACGCGGGGGACGACCCAGACGTGACGGACGGCGCCCACCTGACCGCCACCGTCTCCTGGCGGGACGAGCCGGGCATCGAACTGGAGGGTGGCGTCGGCGTGGGGGTGGTCACCAGGCCCGGGCTCGGCCTCGAGCTCGGCGGCCCGGCGATCAACCCGGTGCCACGGCGGATGATCGAACAGGCGGTGGGGGAGTCGGTGGACCCGACGACGCGCGGCCTGCGCGTCGTCATCTCGGTACCCGAGGGGGAGAAGATGGCCCGCAAGACCACGAACAAGCGGCTCGGCATCCTAGGCGGCATCTCGATCCTGGGCACGACCGGGATCGTCCGTCCGTTCTCGACCGCGTCGTGGCGGGCGAGCGTCGAGCAGGCGGTCTCGGTGATGTCCGCGCAGGGGGAGCGGACGCTGGTCCTGTGCACCGGCGGCCGTACCGAACAGGGCGCGATGAAGCTGCTGCCCAAGCTGCCCGACGTGTGCTTCGTCGAGGTCGGCGACTTCACCGGGGCCGCGCTGCGCAGGGCCGTCGAGAACGGCATCCCCCAGGTCGTGTTCGTCGGGATGGCCGGCAAGCTCACCAAGCTCGCCTCCGGGGTGCTCATGACGCACTACACGCGCTCCAAGGTCGACACGGCGCTGCTCGGTGAGATCACCACCGACGTCGGCGGGCCGGACGACCTGGCCGCGCGGGTGGCGGAGGCCAACACGGCGCGGCACGCGTACGAGCTGTGGGAGTCCTCCGGGCTGCTCGGCCGCGCCGGCCGCGAGCTGTGCCGCCGCGTCGCCGGGGTCCTGGAGCGGTTCGCCGAGGACCAGGCGGCGCAGGTGCCCGGCGCGAGCGGGGTGGCCGCGCAGGTGGTCCTGGTCGACTTCACCGGTACGCGGATGATCGCGATGTACGGGCGGCTCGCCCGATGATCACGGTGGTCGGTCACGACGGTTCTCCGCTGCCGCAGTCGGCGATGGACCGGCTGGAGAAGGCATCTCTCGTGGTCGGCGGCCGGCGGCACCTGGAGGCCGTACGCCCGCCGGAGCGCGCCCGCCGGATCGTCCTGGGCGACGTCCCGGCGGCGCTGGCCGAGATCGACGCGGCGGCGGACGACGATGTCGTCGTGCTGGCCAGCGGCGACCCGGCGTTCTTCGGCATCCTGCGGGCGCTCCGCGAGCACGGCCACGCGCCGGAGGTACTCCCCGCCGTGTCCTCGGTGGCCACCGCGTTCGCGCGGATCGGGCTGCCCTGGGACGACGCGGTCGTGGTCAGCGCGCACGGACGCGACCCGCGTACGGCCGTCAACGCGTGCCGGGCGATGCCGAAGGTCGCCGTCCTCACCTCGCCGGCCTGCGGCCCGGACGAGATCGGCGCCGAACTCGTCGGCTGGGACCGGACCCTCTGGGTGGCCGAGCGCCTGGGCGGCCCCGGTGAGCGGGTCGTCCGCTGCTCCCCGGCCGAGGCCGCCGCCCGCGACTGGGCGGACCCGAACGTCCTGATCGTCCTGGACGAGGCCCGCCTCCGGGGCGGACCCCGCGTGCACGACCAGCCCGCCGCGCCGCCGGACGGCTGGGCGTACGCGGAGGACGCCTACCGGCACCGCGCCGGGATGATCACCAAGTGGGAGGTGCGGGCGGTCGTCCTGTCCCGGCTGCGACCGACCCTCGGCACGCTGATCTGGGACGTCGGCGCGGGCAGCGGCTCGGTCGGCATCGAGTGCGCCGAGCACCACGCGGCCGTCATCGCCGTCGAGCGCGACCCGGCGGCCTGCGACCTGATCCGCCGCAACACCCGCTCGTCCGGCGTGCGGGTGGTGGAGGGCGCCGCGCCGCAGGCGTACGACGCCCTCCCCGACCCCGACGCGGTCTTCGTCGGCGGCGGCGGACCCGACGCGCTCGGCGGCGCCCTCGCGCGCCGTCCGGCCACGGTCGTGGCGACCTTCGCGGCGGTCGACCGGGCGGCGACCGCCCGGCGGCTGCTGGCCGACGCGGGCTACGACGTCGAGGGCGTACAGCTGGCGGCGTCGCGGTTCGCCGACCTGCCGGGAGCGTCGTTCCGCCTGGAGGCCCAGAATCCGGTGTTCGTGCTGACGGGGAGGCTGCGGTGACGCAACGGATCGGGGTCGTCGCGGCCACCGCGAGCGGCCGGACGGCGGCGGAGACGCTGCGCGCGGCCTGGCCGGACGAGGTCCGCGTCATGACGGCCGGCAAGGCCGCCGACGCGCTCCGCGAGGCCTGGCGGACCTGCGACGCGATCGTGAGCCTCCTCGCGGTCGGAGCGACCGTCCGGGTGCTCGCGCCGCTGCTCGGCCACAAGACCACCGACCCCGCCGTCGTCTGCGTGGACGAGTCCATGGCCTTCGCCGTCGCCGTCCTCGGCGGCCACCATGGCGCGAACCTCCTCGCCCACCGGCTCACCGGCGTGCTCGGCTGCACGCCCGTGGTGACGACCGCGAGCGACCGGAGCAACGTCACGCCGCTCGACTCGTACGGCGCCGACCTGGGCTTCACCGCGCACGACCCCGGTCTGCTGGCGCACGTCGGCGCGGCCGTGCTGTCGGGCGAACCGGTGCGGATCGAGGGGGCCGACGGCTGGCCGCTGCCCTCGCTGCCCCCGAACGTCATGCCCGACGCCGAGGACGCCGCGCACCGGATCCTCGTCACCGACCACGCCGAGCCGGACTGCATGTGCCACGACGGTCGGTTCGGCGGCGCTCTCGTCTACCGGCCGAAGTCCCTGGTCGTCGGGGTCGGCTCGGCGCGCGGTGTGTCCGCCGAGGAGGTCGGGGTGCTGGTCGACGAGGCCCTGGCCGCGGCGGCGCTGGACCCCGCGTCCGTACGGTGCCTGGCGACCGTGGACCTGAAGGCGGACGAGGAGGGCATCCTCGCGGCCGCGGCCGCGCGCGGCTGGGAGGTCGTGACCTACCCGGCCGAGGCCCTCGCCGCCGTCAACGTGCCGAACCCCTCCGAGGTGGTCCGCGCCGAGGTCGGCACGCCCAGCGTCGCCGAGGCCGCCGCCCTGCACGGCGCGCGGCAGCACGGCCGGGACACCGAGCTCGTCGTGGAGAAACGCAAGTCCGCGAACGCCACGGCGGCCGTCGCCCGACTCACCGCGCGCGGACGCCTAGCGATCATCGGGCTCGGCCCGGGCGCGCGCGACCTGCTCACGCCCCGGGCGATCACCGCGCTGCAGCGGGCGTCCGTGGTCGTGGGCCTCGACCAGTACCTCGACCAGGTCCGCGACCTGATCCGCCCCGGCACCCGCGTCATCGCGTCCGGTCTCGGCCAGGAGGAGGAGCGCGCCCGTACCGCCGTCGCCGAGGCGTCGGCCGGCCGCGCGGTCGCGCTCGTCGGCTCCGGCGACGCCGGGGTGTACGCCATGGCCAGCCCGGCGCTGGAGTTCGCCGACGCCGACATCGACGTTGAGGGCGTGCCCGGCGTCACGGCGGCGGTCGCCGCGTCGAACCTCCTCGGCGCGCCGCTCGGCCACGACCACGCGTACATCTCCCTGTCCGACCTGCACACGCCCTGGGAGGTCATCGAGCGCCGGGTGACCGCCGCCGCCGAGGGCGACTTCACCGTCTGCTTCTACAACCCGCGCAGCCGGGCCCGCGACTGGCAGCTGCCGAAGGCCCTGGCGATCCTCGCCGCGCACCGCCCGCCGGAGACCCCGGTCGGGTACGTCCGCAACGCCACCCGGCCGGACCAGGCCGTGACGCTCACGACCCTCGCCGCGCTCGATCCGGCGCGGATCGACATGTTCACCGTCGTCATCGTCGGCTCCAGCCGCAGCCGCGCGGTCGCCGGCCGCTTCGTCACGCCGCGCGGGTACCGATGGGCCTGACCGTCCGCGTCACCGGACGCTGCCAGGGCTGCGGAGCCTGCCTGCTCACCTGTCCCGAACACGCGATCCGCCCGCACGCCGGGTGGGCCGCCCAGGGCGGCGACCCGCTGCGGGTCCTGCCCGAGCGGTGCACCGGATGCGGCGAATGCGCCGAGATCTGCCCCGTCGACGCCATCGAGGAGCTCCCGTGACCCGGGCCACCGGGCCGGCGAAGGAGGCCCCGTGACGACACCGCCCGCGCCGCTGACGGCCGGAACCTGGACGCGCGCCGAACGCGCGCGGCTGTCCGGGATCCTGGGCGTCATCGCGCTGCTGCACGTCACCGGCTGGTCGCTGTACTTCTACTACTCCCGCAACCTCGCCGCGGCGGGTTCGTTCACCGCCGCCGGCGTGACGGCGTATGTCCTGGGCATGCGCCACGCGTTCGACGCCGACCACATCGCCGCGATCGACGACACGACCCGGCTCATGCTGCAGCGCGGCCGCCGGTCCGTCGGCGTGGGCTTCTTCTTCGCGATGGGCCACTCCACGGTCGTGCTGGTCCTGTCCGCGGTGATCGCGCTCGCGGCCGGCGCGGCGACGACCGCGCAGATCGACTCCTTCCGGCAGGTCGGCGGCGCCGTCTCGGTCGTCGTCGCGATGGGCTTCCTGCTGCTGGTCGCGGCCCTCAACGCGATGGTGCTGCGGGGCATCGCCGGGCTGTGGCGGCGGATGACCCGCGGCGAACTGGACGAGCGCGAGCTGGAGATCCAGCTGCTCAACCGCGGCCTGATGAACCGGATGCTCGGTGGGCGCGCCCGCGCGCTGATCCGGTCGTCGTGGCACATGTACCCGGTCGGCCTGCTGTTCGGCTTGGGCCTGGAGACGGCATCGGAGGTCACCCTCCTCGCCCTGGCAGCACAGACCGCAGGCCAGGGCGCGCTGCCGCTGCTGGCGACGCTGACCCTCCCACTGCTGTTCGCCTCCGGGATGAGCGCACTGGACACCTGCGACAGCCTGCTGATGACGCGGGCGTACTCCTGGGCGTTCCGGAGCCCGGCGCGCAAGCTCTACTACAACATGGCGACCACCGCGATGACGGTCGTGGTCGCCGGCTTCATCGGCAGCGTCTACCTCGCCGACCTCCTCGCGAAATACGCCGGGACGGCATTCCTCGACTCGTATGCCTCCCTCGCGGGCCACTTCGAATACCTCGGCTACGGAATCGTCGCCGTGTTCGTCATCTCGTGGCTCGTCGCGGCCGTCCTCTGGAGAGCGGGCCGGTTCGAGCAGCGGTACGGGAGCAGCAGATGATCACTGACAGAGCCATTCATCCCATCGAGGAGCGGTCGTACGAGATCCTGCGGTCGCGCGTCGATCTCAGCTCGATGCCGCCGCTCTGGCGGGCCGTCGCCGAGCGCGTCATCCACGCCAGCGCCGACGTGGATTACGCCGTCGACCTCGTCACCGACGAGGCCCATCTCGAACACGGGCTGCGGGCGCTGCGCGCCGGGGCGCCGATCGTCACCGACGTCGCCATGGTGGCCGCCGGTATCACCGCCCGCGAGACCGTCTGCTCGGTTGCGGACCCGGCGGCCGCGCGGATGGCGCGCGCCGCGGGCATCACCCGCTCGGCTGCGGCGATCCGCCTGTCGTACGCCGAGGTGGGCCGGGGCGCGATCTGGGTCGTCGGCTGCGCGCCGACCGCCCTGGAGGAGATCATCGCGCGCGACGTCGACCCGGCCCTCGTGATCGGGCTGCCGGTCGGGTTCGTCGGCGCCGCCGAGTCCAAGGAGGCGCTGCGCGAGAGCGGGCTGCCCGCCGTCAGCAACGTCTCCGAGAAGGGCGGCTCCGCCGTCGCCGCCGCCGCGCTCAACGCCCTCCTCTACTACGAGGGCACCGTCGAGGGACAAGAAGGGAACGAATGACGCCGCTGCTGCTGGTCGGGCACGGAACGCGCGACGAGAGCGGGGCCGAGGAGTTCGGCCGGTTCGTCGAGCGGATGCGGGGCCGGGTGCCGGTCGACGTGTCCGGAGGCTTCATCGAGCTGTCGCCGCCGCCGCTCACCGACGCCGTCGCCGAGCTGTACGATGCCGGGCACCGCCGGTTCGCCGCCGTGCCGATGGTCCTGGTCGCCGCCGGGCACGGCAAGGGCGACATCCCGGGTGCGCTGACCCGCGAGCGGGCGCGCCGGCCCGGCCTGTCCTACGCGTACGGGCGTCCGCTCGGCCCGCATCCGAAACTGCTCGATCTGCTGGACGAGCGCCTGTCCGCCGTCCTCGACCCGGCCGAGCGCGCCGACACCGCCGTGCTGCTGGTCGGGCGGGGCTCGACCGACCCGGACGCCAACGCCGAGGTCCACAAGGTCGCCCGGTTGCTCTGGGAGGGCCGCGGTCTCGGGATGGTGGAGCCCGCCTTCGTGTCGCTCGCCCGGCCCGGCGTCCCCGAGGGGCTTGAACGCTGCCGCCGGCTCGGCGCACGCCGGGTCGTCGTGCTGCCGTACTTCCTGTTCCCCGGAGTGCTGCCGGACCGCGTCGCGGCGCAGGCCGGAGCATACGAGGGCGTCGAGGTCCGGTGCGCCGACGTGATCGGCGACTGCGACAGCCTCGCCGACCTGGTCGCCGAGCGGTACGAGGAGGCCCTGGCCGGCGACATCCGGATGAACTGCGACACCTGCGTGTACCGCATCGCGATGCCTGGCTTCGAGGACCGCGTCGGCGCACCGCAGCGCCCGCACCACCACCCGGACGACCCCGCGCACGGCCACCACCACCGCTCCCACCCGGACGATCCGTCCCACGTCCATGCGCACTGACGTGGACCTGCGCCATCACGGCGACACCGAGATCGGGCCCGGTCTGGTCGACCTCGCGGTGAACGTACGGCCGGGGACGCCGCCCGCCTGGCTTGCCGCGCTGCTGCGCGACAGCGTGGCCGGCCTCGCGGCCTATCCCGACGCCGCCCGCGCGCGGGCGGCGGTGGCCCGCCGCCACGGCCGTTCTCCCGAAGAGGTGCTGCTCACCGCCGGCGCGGCAGAAGCGTTCGTGCTGCTCGCCCGGGTCCTCACCCCCCGGCGCGCGGTCGTCGTGCACCCGCAGTTCACCGAGCCGGAGGCGGCGCTGCGCGCGGCGGGCCACGAGCCGGACCGGGTGATCCTGGACGGCGACTTCCGGCTCGGCGTGGCCCCCGGAAACGCCGGCCTGGTCCTGGACGGCGACGGCCCGCTCGGCGCGGTGCCCGAGGACGCCGACCTCGTCATGGTCGGCAACCCGACCAACCCGACGTCCGTGCTGCATCCGGCAGCGGTGATCACCGCGCTGGCCCGGCCCGGACGAACGCTCGTCGTGGACGAGGCGTTCATGGACTGCGTCCCCGGCGAGACCGAGAGCCTCGCCTCCCGTACCGGCGTCCCCGGGCTGGTCGTCATCCGCAGCCTCACCAAGACCTGGGGACTGGCGGGACTGCGCGTCGGGTACGTCCTCGCCGAGCCGCCGCTGATCGCCCGCCTGGCCGAGGCGCAGCCGCTCTGGTCGGTGTCCACCCCCGCCCTCGTGGCGGCCGAGGCGTGCACGAGCCCGCGGGCCCTCGCCGAGGCCGATGCGTGGGCCCGTGACCTCGAGGTCGAACGCGACCGGCTGGCGGCCGCGATCCGCGCCCTGGGCCTGCACACCGTGCCCGTTGCCCGGGCCTCGTTCCTCTGTGTCCGCGTCCCGGCCGCGCCGGGCGGCCTGGCCGTACGCGCGGCGCTGCGCGACTGCGGCTACGCGGTCCGGCGCGGCGACACCTTCCCCGGCCTGGGGCCCGACTGGCTCCGCGTCGCCGTACGGGACGCGCCGACCAACGACGCCTTTACGACCGCGCTCAAGGCGGTCCTCGGCGACGCCCCACCGGCGCTCTCCGGCGAGGCCGGACCGCCGCGCTGAGGCGGTCATCGGGCGCCGTCGATTCGCCCGACCACCCCCGTACGCCTACCGATCCCCCTTACAAGGAGAACCCGATGGAGCTCATCGCCGAGACGATCGCCGCGATCCGGCCGCTGGACGACACGGCCATGCGGGCGGCCCGCGACCGTCACGACCGGTTGACCAAGCCGCGCGGTTCGCTCGGTGTCCTCGAGGAACTGTCGGTCCGCCTGGCCGGGATCGCGGGGGTCTGCCCGCCGCCGCTGCCGTCGCCCGCCGCGGTGGCGGTCTTCGCCGCCGATCACGGGGTGCACGCCCAGGGCGTCACGCCCTGGCCGCAGGAGGTCACCGCCCAGATGGTGCAGAACTTCGTCGCGGGCGGAGCCGTCGTGAACGCGTTCGCCCGGCAGGTCGGGGCCGAGGTCACCGTCGTCGACGTGGGCGTCAAGGGCGAGCTGCCATCGGCGCCCGGCCTGCTCGCCAGGAAGGTCGCGAACGGCACCGCAGACATGACCCAGGGTCCGGCGATGACCGCGGACGAGGCACGGCGGGCGGTCGAGGTCGGCATCGAGGTCGCCCGCGACCTGGTCGCGGCCGGCCACCGGTGCCTGGCCACCGGGGACATGGGGATCGCCAACACGACCGCCTCGGCCGCCCTCATCGCCGCCTTCACCGGCCGCGAGGCCGAAGACGTCACCGGGTACGGAACGGGCATCGACGACGCCACGCACGCACGCAAGATCGAGGTCGTCCGGACCGCCCTGGCCCGCGCGCGCGCCGAACTGCCGGCTCACGACGGCACTGAGGGAACGGACGCCCGGGTGGCCGCCCGGGCCCGTACCCAACCGCCCGGTCGCGACGGTGCCGAGGGCACGGACGCCCGGGTGGCCGCCCCCGATCCGCTCGCGGTCCTCGCGCAGGTCGGCGGGCTGGAGCACGCGGCGATCGCCGGCTTCGTCCTCGGCGCGGCAGCGCGGCGCGTCCCCGTCCTGCTCGACGGGGTGATCGCCGGCGCCGCCGCGCTGGTGGCCGTGGCGCTGGCCCCGGGCGCCCGCGACTTCTGCGTGGCCGGTCACCGGTCGGCGGAACCGGGGCACGCCGCCGCCCTGGAATTCCTCGAACTGCGCCCGCTCGTCGACCTGGGGCTCCGCCTGGGCGAGGGGACCGGCGCCCTCCTGTCCCTGCCGATCCTGAGCAGCGCCGTGCGGGTGCTGCACGAGGTCGCCACCTTCGACTCGGCGGGCGTGGTGGACAAGGACGCGGCGGGGGCCCACGACAGGGCCTCGGGAGACGTGGCCGACAGAGCGTCGGGGAGCGTCGGCGCGGGCGTCTCCGACAAGGACCAGGTGGGGGTCGCCGACGAGGGCGACGCCTCGCCGGATGGCGCCTGACCCGCGCGGGTACCTTTGGTCCCGGACCGAACCCACTCTTCGACCAGGAGATCCTTCCTTGCCGCCCTACCTTCTCGGTCTCCGCTTCGACGGCCGCCGCGTGGTCGTCATCGGTGGCGGGCGCGTCGCCCAGCGCCGCGTCCCCACGCTGCTGGCCGCCGGCGCCGACGTGCTGCTGATCGCTCCGGAGGCGACGCCGATGCTGGAGGATCTGGCCGCGCGCGGCGCGTTCACCTGGGAGCAGCGGGCGTACCGCGCCGGCGACTGCGACGGCGCCTGGCTCGTCCAGGCAGCCACCGACGACCGCGAGGTCAACGCGGCCGTCGCCGCCGAGGCCGAGGGCCAGGGGACCTGGTGCGTGCGCGCCGACGACGCCGAGCTGTCCCCGGCCTGGACCCCGGCGAGCGGCCGGGTCGGCGAGACCACTGTCGGCGTGCTCGCCGGGGGCGACCCGCGCCACGCGGCCGGCCTGCGCGACGTGATCGTCGACGGGCTGCGCGACGGCACGATCGAGGCACGGCACTCGCGGCGGAGGCCCGTCGGCGTGGCGCTGGTCGGCGGCGGCCCGGGCGATCCCGGGCTCATCACCGTGCGCGGCCGGCAGCTGCTGGCCCAGGCGGACGTCGTCGTCACCGACCGGCTCGCCCCGCGTGAGCTCCTCGACGAGCTGGCCGCCGACGTGGAGATCATCGACGCCGCCAAGATCCCGTACGGCCGCTCGGTCACGCAGGAGCGCATCAACGCCGCGCTCGTCGAGCACGCCAAGGCGGGCCGCTTCGTCGTGCGCCTCAAGGGCGGCGACCCGTTCGTCTTCGGACGGGGTGCCGAGGAGGTCCTGCACTGCGTACGGGAGGGGATCCCGGTCACCGTCGTCCCCGGCATCACCAGCGCCATCGCCGTACCCGCCGCGGTCGGCGTGCCGGTCACCCACCGGGGCGTGTCCCAGGAGTTCCACGTGGTGTCCGCGCACGTCGCCCCCGGGGACCCCGCTTCGACGGTGGACTGGGAGGGACTCGGCCGCGCTCAGGGCACGCTCGTCCTGCTGATGGCGGTCGAACGCATGAGGGTCATCGCCGACACGTTGATGCGCTATGGTCGGTCGCCTGACACTCCCGTCGCCGTCATCCAGGACGGTACGCTGCAGAGCCAGCGCGCCCTCATGGCGACGCTCGCGACGGTAGTGGATGAGATGACGGCCACCGGCGTGCGGCCGCCGGCGATCGTTGTCGTGGGCGACGTCGTGCAGGTGGCGCGAGAGATCGACATGCTGAACGCGGATATGGGGCGGACTCCGTGACACCCCCGGCTGACCAGAGCGCGATCAAACGCGCGGCGACACCCCTCCCACTGGATGAGGCCCTGGTCGATTTGCGGGACCAGATCGCCTCTTTCCGGTTCGTACTCGATGCTCCGGGCATCGAGGAGGGGCGCACCATCCAGCAGGACCTGCTGAACCAGCTCGACGACTACCTCCTGCCCCGGGTGCGCCGCAAGGACGCCCCGCTGCTGGTGGTGCTCAGCGGGTCGACCGGCGCGGGGAAGTCCACGCTGGTCAACACGCTCGTGGGCGAGCGGGTCAGCGCCACCGGCGTGCTCCGTCCCACGACGAGCAGCCCGATCCTGGTCTGCCACCCCGACGACGCCGACTGGTGGCTCGACGAGCGGTACGTCCTGCCCGGCTTCGGGCGGGTGCCCGGCCCCGCGCCGGACGCCGTGGTCGGCGACCAGCTGGTGATCATGAAGAGCGACGTGCTGCCGAAGGGCCTGGCGCTGCTCGACAGCCCGGACGTGGACTCGGTGTTCGAGGACCACCACGAGTTCGCCGCGCAGTTCCTGGCGGCGGCCGACGTGTGGATCTGCGTGACCACCGCGGCAAGGTACGCGGACGCCCTGGTCTGGCGGCTGCTGCACCGCGCCCGCGACCACGGCGCCACCCTCGGCGTCGTCCTGTCGCGCGTCCCGGACGGCGGCGAGGAGATCGTCGGGCACTTCACCGAAATGCTGAAGGACAACGGCCTGGAACAGGCCGCGCAGTTCGTCATCCCCGAGACCACGGTCTCCGGCGGCATGCTGCCCTCGGAGGCGGCCGACGAGGTCCAGGTCTGGCTGAATGGCATCAGCGAAGATGAGGATGGCCGCGCCGAGGTCATCAGGTCTACTCTGGGTGGCGTGCTGGACACTTTCCGTACGCGCGTCCCCGAGCTCGCCGCGAAGGTCGAGGATCAGGTTGCGCTGCGCACCCTGCTCCGCGAGGAGGTTGAGGGCGCCTACGCGACCGGCCTCGCCGAACTCGACGAGGCCACCCGCAACGGTTCCCTCCTACGCGGCGAGGTCCTCGCCCGCTGGCAGGACTTCGCCGGCACCGGCGACCTCGAGCGCGCGCTGCACGCCGGCCGCGGCCAGACCGGGCACCGCGGCGACCGCCGCCGGCGCACACCGGCGCGGGTCCGCGCGCTCAAGGCCGCCCTGCGCAGCGCCCTCGAGTCCCTAATCGTGGCCGGCGCGGAACGGTCCGCCGAAGAGGTGGTGAACCGTTGGCGGAGCCGGCCGGCCGGCGCGATGCTGCTGGAGGGCCGCGAGGAGGCGCTGCACCGCGCCTCCGCCGAGCTGCCCCGGCGCGTCACCCGTGCCGTCAGCGCCTGGCAGGACCACATCGCCGAGCTGATCCGCACCGAGGGCGTGACCAAGCGTTCGGTGGCCAAGTTCGTCTCCTATGATGACGAGGCCCTGGCACTCGTGCTGATGGTCGGCCTGTTCGGCTTCGGCACCAGCGAGATCGCGGTCGAGGGCGGCACCAGCGCCGTCCCGCAGCGGCTGCTCAAGGCGCTCTTCGGCGCCGAGTCGCTGCGCAGCATGAGCGCCAAGGCACGGGCCGACCTGCGCGGCCGCATCGGCATGCTCTTCGACGAGGAGGCCATCCGGTTCGGGCAGGTCCTCGACGGCGCCGGCGTGCCCGACGAGACCACGCCCGTTCAGCTCTACCAAGCCACGTACAACCTCGAGGTCGCCCGGTGACCGAGGAGGAGCGCGACCGATGACGACGACCACCCCCGGCGTCTCCGGCACGTCCCAGGAGACCTCGCCGGGCCAGACGGCCGTACCGGCGCAGCATTCGGGCCCGGACCCGGCGGCGCCGTCCGACCTGTCAGGGCTCACGCAACGCCTGGCCACCCTTGACCGTCTCGTCGAGCTGGGGGAGGACCGCGTCGACCAGAAGCTCATGGACGACGCCACCGAACTCCTCGGCCGGGCCGGTGACCGGCTGCGCCTGTCCGGCGACCACACGATCGTCGCGCTCGCCGGCGGGACCGGCAGCGGCAAGTCGTCGCTGTTCAACGCCGTCTGCGGCCTTGAGCTGTCCCCGACGGGGCTGCGCCGTCCGATGACCTCCTCCGCGCACGCCTGCGTCTGGGGCCTCGACGGCGCCGGACCGCTGCTGGACTGGCTGGACATCGACAAGCGCCACCGCTATGCCCGGGCCAGCGCGCTCGACCAGACGAGCGGTGAGAAGGGTGCCGGCTCGCTTCAGGGCCTCATCCTGCTCGACCTGCCCGACCACGACTCGATCCGGTCCGAGCAGATCGCCGAGGTCGACCGGTACGTCGGCGTCGCCGACCTGCTCATCTGGGTGCTCGACCCGCAGAAGTACGCCGACTTCGCCGTGCACCGGCGCTACCTCGAGCCGCTGGCCGGCCATGACGGCGTGAGCCTGATCGTCCTCAACCAGGTCGACCGCCTCGCACCCGAAGAGATCGACGAGTGCGTCAAGGACCTCCGGCGCCTGCTGGAGGCCGAAGGCCTGCGCGACCCGCGCATCCTCACCACGTCGGCGAAGTCCGGCGCCGGGATCGACGACTTCCGCGGCGTCGTCGCGGACACCGTCGCCGCCCGCCGGGCCCGCACCCAGCGGCTCGTCGCCGACCTGGACCGGCTCATCCAGCGGTTCGAGGGCGCCTACGGCACCGTCGAGCCGTCCACGACCATCGACGGCAAACGGACCGCCGCCCTCGTCGAAGCGCTCGTGGACGCCGCCGGAATCCCCGCCGTGGCCGAGGCGATGGAGAGCGCGTACGAACTGCGCGCGCTCGACTACGTCGGCTGGCCACCGTCCCGCGCCGTCGCCCGGCTCCGCAGCGACCCGCTCCGCCGGATGCGCCTCGGCGAGCTCCGCGATGAGCTGCGATCGGCGTTCACCACTCCCGTCAACGCCCAGCAGGCCCACGTCGACAACGCCCTTCAGGATGTCGCCGAGGACGTCGTCCGGGACCTGCCGCCCTTCTGGCGGCGTTCGATCCGCGAGGCCGGCCGGGCCCACGCCGAGGCGCTCCCGGAGGCACTCGGCACCTCGCTCCGCGACGTGGTGCCGTCCTTCAACCAGGTTCCGGGCTGGTGGTGGGCGGTCCGGATCTGGCAGTACCTCCTGCTGGTCATCGCCGCCCTCAGCCTCGTCTGGCTCGGCACCATCGCCGTCTTCACCGGACTCAAGGTCGCCCACGCGCCGACCCGTTTCCTCGGCGAGGCCGACGTCGCGCCGTACGTCGCGCTCATGTTCGTCTGCGTCCTCGGCCTGGGCCTGCTCACGGCCATCGCCGCGCGCAACATCATCGCGCTGACCTCGGTGAAGCACAGCGAGCGGATGGAGCAGCAGATGCGTGAGGGCGTCGCGGCGGCGGCGCGCGAGCTCGTCATCGCGCCCGTGGAAGAGGAACTCGCGGTGTACGCGCGGTTCCGCGACGAGGCGGCCCACGCGATCCGCGACGTCTCGCCATAGCGGAGAGTTATCCACAGTTCACGGAGGGGACTGGTGGGCGAGGTCCCGCATCCTCGACGGTTGATGTGACGGCGGCGGCGCAGGGCCGCCGCGCACGCACCCGAGGAGCCTTCGTGAACGACGCGCTGATCACCGTCATCGGTTTCGTGGCCGCCGAGCCGCACTTCGAGGTCCTTTCCAGCGGCACGTCCCTGCTGTCGCTCCGCATCGGCAGCACGCCCCGCCGATTCGACCGCGACCTGGGTCAGTGGCGGGACGAGGATCCGATGTTCCTGACCGTGACCTGCTGGCGTTCCCTCGCCACGAACCTCCAGGAGAGCGATTTCAAACGCGGGGATCCGGTGATCGTCACGGGCCGCCTCCGGATCCGGGAGTACTCCAAGGACGGGCAGACGCGCTTCTCCGCCCAGATCGAGGCGACCACGGTCGGCCACGACCTCAGCCGCGGCGTCGCCCGCCTGCAGCGCTCCCAGCGCTCCGCAGTCAACCTGGCGGAGGACCGCAGGCAGGCCGACGACCTCGCCGACCGCTGGCTCGAGACGGAGGAGCGCGCCGACGGCGCCGAGGAGCTCACCGCCCAGGTCGCCGAGGGGGCCGGCGAGGCGGATGAGACCGCCGAGACGGCTGAGCCGGCCGCGTTCCGGGCGGTCGCGTGATGCGCCCCTCCGGCGTCTCCTGGGTCCGCGCGGCGAGCGTCGCCTGGGCGCGGAGAGGATAAGCGCACCGCACGTTCGACGGGGGCGGGGGCGCCGCGGGCGCCCCCGCCCCGCGGGCAGGGGACGGCCTTCGGCCGCCGCGTGTGTCCGTCAGGCGCGTTCGAGTGCCCGCTTGCGGGCGGACGGCCGTCTTCGCGTCCGGCGTCGCGTGCGGTGGGGCCGCTCGCACGATGCGGTTGGCCGCAAGCGGACACGCCCCCGGGGCCGTCCCGCATAGGTGGGAGAAGGGGAAGGTATCGCCGTCAGATCCAGGAGATGCCGCGCATCGTGCCTTCCTTCCGCGATGGCGCGCCTACCGGGCGTGGGGAGCCGGCGGCTGCGAGCACGTCAGATGGCTCTCGGCGCGGGGCCCATCGATCGGGCCGACCGCCGCCCGCCACCGGACGTTCTAAGAAGGTACCGAATTTCTTGCCCACTCCGCACACATTGCAACTATCCTATTACTGAACGTGATTCGATCAAGAGCGAGCATGAGCCGCCGTCCTGCGTCGCGGGGGCCGCCCTGACGGGTGGTCACGGCCTGACCCGTAGGGGGATGAATGACGGCACTGCAAACCTCCGGCGATGGACATGGTGACGTCGCCGCGATTCCGCGGCGCTGGCCGTTGCTGGAGCAGCCGCCTCTGCTCGCGCCGTACGTCTTCGTGGTCGTCGGCCTGCACGCCGTGCTGATCGCTTTTGCGGTCACGCACACGGCCTGGCGCGGCCAGGCCGTGCTCGTGTTCGGGGCGCTGCTGGTCTGCGGGGCGATCAGCATCGAGGCGTCACGCCGCCTCGGCATGCCGGCCGGCGTCGCGCGTGATCTGTTGTCGGCGTGGTGGCTGCCCTCGGCCCTGCTACTGCAGCCGGTCTACGCGCTGCTGATGCCGATTCCGCTGCAGATCCTGCTGCAGTTGCGGGTGCGTCGTACCATGCTGCACCGCCGGGCGATCGTCACCGCCGCCCACGGGCTGGCGGGCGCCGCCGCATCCGTGGCGTTCCACACGGTCATCCCGCATCCGCTGCGGGACGCGACCACGTGGCTCACCGACCTCGACGCCGTGATCCCCTCGGTTGTCGTCTGCGCCGTGCTCTTCACGGTGATCAATACGGCGATCGTCGTGGTCGCGGCGCACATCGCCAACCCCGAGTCCTCCTGGCGTGACGTGCTGTGGAATCGCGAGATCCTTCTCCTCGACGTGGTCGAGGTGTGCGTCGGGATCCTCGTCACGATCTCCTGCGCGCTCACTCCCCTGATGCTGGTGATCGCGCTCCCTCCGGTGATGTTCCTGCAGCGCAGTTTGATGCACCACCAGCTGCGGAACGCCGCGCGGCTCGACGCCAAGACCGGGCTGCTGAACGCCGCGACCTGGCAGCTGGAGGCCGACACCGAGATCACCCGGGCGGTGCGCACCGACGAGTCCCTCGCCCTCCTCCTGATCGACATCGACCATTTCAAGCGGGTGAACGACGCGTACGGTCACCTGACCGGTGATCAGGTGCTTGCCGGAGTGGCGGGCACCATCGTCCAGCAGTTGCGGGACTACGACGTGGTGGGCCGGTTCGGCGGGGAGGAGTTCGCCGTGCTGCTCCCGCACGCGGACATGCTCGAGGCCTGCCGGGTGGCCGAGCGGCTCCGCAGCCGCGTCGGCCGGATGTGCGTGCCGGCCGACGATGCCACGGTCACGGTGACGATCTCGGTCGGCGTGGCGCTGTTCCGCACGCACGGGCACGATCTGATCGAGCTGCTCGCCTCCGCGGATCTGGCGCTTTACCGTGCTAAGGAGTCCGGGCGCAACCGGATCTGCCTCCCGGCGACGAAGAAGCCGGGCGAGCGGCGCCGAATGACGGCAAGGCCATCCCCCCGGAGGCTCTAGGCTGGAAAGCATGCCGGAGTACATCTACACGATGCAGCGCGTGCGCAAGGCGCACGGCGATAAGGTGATTCTCGATGACGTCACCCTGAGCTTCCTGCCCGGAGCCAAGATCGGTGTCGTCGGGCCCAACGGCGCCGGTAAGTCCACGCTGCTGCGGATGATGGCCGGCCTCGAGCAGCCCTCCAACGGTGAGGCCCGGCTCATGCCCGGCTTCACCGTCGGCATTCTCGCGCAGGAGCCGCCGCACAACCAGGAGAAGACCGTCCTCGGCAACGTCGAGGAGGGCGTCGCCGAGACCAAGGCGATGCTCGACCGGTTCAACGAGATCGCCGAGCAGATGGCGACCGACTACTCCGACGAGCTGCTCGACGAGATGGGAAAGCTCCAGGAGCAGCTCGACCACCGCCAAGCGTGGGACCTCGACAGCCAGCTCGAGCAGGCGATGGACGCGCTCCGGTGCCCGGCGCCCGACGCCGACGTGACCAAGCTGTCCGGCGGTGAGCGGCGCCGCGTGGCGCTGTGCAAGCTGCTGCTGGAGGCGCCCGACCTCCTACTGCTGGACGAGCCCACCAACCACCTCGACGCCGAGAGCGTGCAGTGGCTGGAGCAGTACCTCGAGAAGTACGCCGGAACCGTGCTGGCCGTCACCCACGACCGCTACTTCCTGGACAACGTGGCCGGCTGGATCTGCGAGGTCGACCGGGGCCGTCTCGTCGGGTACGAGGGCAACTACTCCACCTACCTCGAGAAGAAGGCCGAGCGCCTCAAGGTCGAGGGCCAGAAGGACGCCAAGAAGAAGAGGCGGCTGGAGCAGGAGCTCGAGTGGGTGCGCTCCAACCCGAAGGCCCGTCAGACCAAGAGCAAGGCCCGGCTCCAGCGCTACGAGGAGATGGCGGCCGAGGCGGCGAAGTACCGCAAGCTGGACTTCGAGGAGATCCAGATCCCGCCGGGCCCGCGCCTGGGCAGCACGGTGATCCTCGCCGAGAACCTCACCAAGGGCTTCGACGACCGCCTCCTGATGGAGGACCTGTCCTTCAACCTGCCGCCGAACGGCATCGTCGGCGTCATCGGCCCGAACGGCGTCGGCAAGACCACGCTG
>JBJMIW010000066.1:0-12255 GCA_045806665.1 Actinoallomurus sp. | reverse complement strand
GCCGCCGGGGAGCACTCGCTCCAGTTCCACCGCCAGGTCCTCCGAGTCGGCCGTCATACGGCGACCCTACGCCCGGCGTGATCCCGGGCACCGTGACGAGCAGACTGGGCGATGACGACGAACAGCAAAGGTGGTGCGATGCCCGGCAATCCCCTCACCGCGTACGAACTGACCGACCTGCGCCAGCGGCAGAGTCTCAAGTGGCGCGAGTACCCGCCCGACGTGCTTCCCCTGTGGGAGGCGGAGATGGACACTCCGCTCGCCGAGCCGATCACCGAGGCGCTGACCAGGGCGATCGCCCGGGGCGACACCGGATACGCGCTCGCGGGCCGGCTTCCGGAGGCGTTCGCGGACTTCGCCGCCGACCGCTACGGCTGGCATCCCGACCCCGGCGGAATGCGCCTGGTGCCCGACGTCATGTCCGGCATCGTGGAGGTCCTGGAGATCATTTCTGAGCCCGGTGACCGCGTCGTGGTGAACACCCCCGCCTATCCGCCGTTCTTCTACTGGCTCGGGCGTATCGGCCGCCAGGTCGTCGACAGTCCGCTGGCGTCCGGGCCGGACGGGTACCGGATCGACCTCGACCGGCTGGAGCGCGACTTCGCGGCCGGTGCGCGGGCGTACCTGCTGTGCAGCCCGCACAACCCCACCGGCCGGGTCTTCACCCGCGACGAACTGCTGGCCGTCGCGGCCCTCGCCGACCGGTACGACGTCCGCGTCGTCGTGGATGAGATCCACGCGCCCCTCACCCACTCCGGTGCACGGCACGTCCCGTTCGCCGCGCTGGACGGCCCGGCCGCGGCCCGCTCCATCGCGCTCGCCTCGGCCTCGAAGGCCTGGAACCTCGCCGGTCTGAAGGCGGCCCTGGCCGTGCCTGGCCCCGACGCCCGCGCCGACGTGGCAAGGATCCACGATGAGGTCAGCGAGGGTGCCGGCCTGTTCGGCGTGATCGCCGCCGAGGCGGCGTTCACCTACGGTCGTCCGTGGCTCGCCGGCCTGCTCACCGCGCTCGACGCCAACCGCCGGCTCCTGGGCGACCTCCTCGCCGCCCACCTGCCCGGCATCGGCTATCACCTGCCCCAGGCGACCTACTTGGCCTGGCTCGACTGCCGTGCCCTCGGCCTCGGCGACGACCCCGCCCAGGTCCTCCTGCGCAACGGCAGGGTGGCCCTCTCCCCCGGCCCGACGTTCGGCCCGGTCGGGCACGGCTTCGCCCGGCTGAACTTCGGAACGGCGCCGGCCCGCGTCACCGAGGCCGTACGCCGCATGGCTGCCGCCCTGGACAAGGTCGGCGAGCGGTAAGGGCCACCTCAGCGGCGGGAGCGGACGCCGCGCGCCCACTGGAGCACGGCCAATTACTCCACCGGGGCGGTCGTGCGCCACCCGGTGACGGCCGTTTAGGGGGTCGTCCAGGCCGGGTTGGTGCGCACGCGGGCCGCGCTGCGGCGCGGCTTGCGGCGGGCGGCGCGCTCCTCGGCCGCCTGGCGCTCCGGGGCCCGGTGCGCGAGCGCGTCACGGAGCTGCGCGCGGCCGCGGTGAATGCGGCTGCGGACCGTGCCCATCTTCACGCCGAGGGTCGCGGCGATCTCCTCGTACGACAGGCCTTCGATGTCGCACAGCACCACCGCGGCGCGGTACTCCGGCGCGAGGGCGTCCAGGGCCGTCTGGATGTCGTCGTCGAAGTGACGGTCCTCGTACACCTGAGCGGGACTCGGCTCGCGGCCCCGCAGCCGCTCGGCCGCGTCGTCGGCGAGGCCTTCGAACCGGATGCGCTGCCGGCGGCGGACCATGTCGAGGAACAGGTTGGTGGTGATCCGGTGCAACCACCCCTCGAACGTGCCCGGCGTGTAGTTCGACAGGGAACGGAACACGCGCACGAAGACCTCCTGAGTGAGGTCCTCGGCGTCGTGCTGGTTCCCGGTCAGCCGGTAGGCGAGGCGGTACACGCGCGCGGAGTGCTCACGCACGATCTCGTCCCAGCTGGGAGGCGTCCACGCCACCGTGTCACCCTTCACCCGTCACCCCCGATAGCACTGTTCACCGTCAAGAGTCTGTCCCGTCGGGGGTAAGCGCGGTGTAAGGGAACCTCGCCCACCAACGGCTCGTTCCGATCCCCGTCGACCGGGCCCATCTCCTCCGACGTTGTCCAGCATGGCAGCCGGGCCCCCGGCCCGACGTCGCCCGTCAGGCGGGGTTTGACCGCCGTCGTGTCGGCCGAGCGGCGGAGGGCGGGAGGCCGCCCTCATCCTCAGGGCGGAGAGCGGGCGCCGGCGCACGGGTGGTCGCGTGCCTGGAGCAGGCCCTGGGCCTCTTCCGCCGCATCGACGTGCCGCCGTGGGAGGCGCGCACCGGGGACCTGCTGGCGGCGGTGCGCGGGGAGGGAGCCGACTCCGCCACGGCACCCTCCCCGTCACCGTCACTGGTGGGGCACCGCCCCGGGCGTCCAGCCCAGGTAGTGGCCGGCGGACGTCGTACGGACGGGCGCCGCATGCGCGGTCGCCGGGATGCCGGCGGCGATGAGGACCGCGGCGGGAACGAGTGCGGCACCGGCACGCAGCCGGGACCAGGACGGACGACGCATCTGCCAACGTCCGGGGATCGAGGGGGATGTGCGCCGCAAGCGTCCCAAGGGCCGTTTCTCCATCGCTTGTTCGACCGGGCGGGAGAGTGCTCGCCCGGTCCGAACGACCGAGGGCTGCTGCGAGCCGGATCGATCCTGTGCCGGAGAGGCTGATTCGACCCGTACGGCGAACCCCCGGAGTACGGCGAAGGGCCGGGCTCATCGAGCCCGGCCCTTCGCGTTGGCTCCCCCGACTGGACTCGAACCAGTAACCTGCCGGTTAACAGCCGGACGCTCTGCCAATTGAGCTACGGGGGATCACATGAGAGGCCGCCCTGCCCGCTGGCCGCCCCATCGCGCACAAGGTTAGCGCATATCGCACGTGCTCGTTTCCTCGACTGGCCCGTCCTCTTGGGGGTATGTCCTACGGCGACTCAGCAGAGGAGTGACCATGAAGCACCGCGCTGTGTTCCTCGCCGGAGCGGCGGCCGGGTACGTACTGGGAACGCGCGCCGGCAAGGAGCGCTACGAGCAGATCAAGAGGCTGTCCCGGCGCGTCGCCGAGAATCCCACCGTGCAGGAGGCCGCCGGCGTGCTGCGCGCCCAGGCCGGCGAGTTCGCAGGGTCGGCCCGGCAGAAGGTCGGTCACAAGGTCCAGACGGTGAGCGGCAAGGTCCAGGAGAAGGTCCCGGGCATGCGCCGTTCCGGACCGACCGACCTGACCGGCCGCCCCGGCCACGCCGCCCATTCCGGCGGCGACACCGCCGGAATGACCTGACCCGACAGGGCGGGCGGCCCCCGTCCGTCCCGAGCGACACGGCAACAGCGACCACAGGGTGAGCGGGCGTCGCGCTCACAACGCTCACGGAGCGAGCCCCAGGCGACACGGCCCGGACCGGCCGGTCCTACAGGCCCGTCTGGCGGCGGATCTCTTCGAGGGCCCGCTCGGCCTGGGCCAGCAGGCTCGGGTCGGCGGGATCGAGACCGCGGTCGAAGACGAACGTCCAGCGCAGGTCGCCCTCGGCCCGGGGCGGGCGGCGGCCGACGATCCGCACTCCTCCGGCGGGCAGCTTGACGTGGGTGCTGACGACGACGGTGGCGGTGACGCGTTCCCGGACGGCCTCGGGCACCGATCCGGGCTCCGAGAGCCGCACGGTGTGCCGCCGTCCGCCCACCTCCCGTACGACCAGGACGCCGTCCTGCCAGGTGGCCTGCTCCACGCGTTCCCACGGCAACCGGATGCTCTCCTCGGCTCCGGGAAGGTAGAGGGCGCGGTCGGTGGCGACCGTCTCGCCGCCGACCGCGAGGACCCGCTCTCCCCGTGGGAGGACCACGCCGTCCGGCACGTTCTTCCGCCATGTCAGTCGCATGGCAGATCACGGTATACGCCCCGGTCATCGGCGGCGGCGCGCGGTCAGCAGGTCGAGTACGAGCGCCGCCGACCAGCTGAAGTCCTGGCCGCCGTGGCCGCTGCCGTCGAACGGGTCGAAGAACTCCCGGAAGCCGGACTGGCGCACCAGCCGGACCGTGGAGCCGAACAGCAGGTCGGCGACCCCGCCCAGGCCGTGAGCGCAGGCGCCGAACCACAGCAGCCAGTTGGTGTGCACCCATGTGGGCCCGCGCGCGTAGGCCCCGCGGTCGAAGGCCTCCGACTGGATGTCACAGGTCGGGACCGGATAGCCGGCGGCCCCCGCGAAACGCGCCGACAGCAGCAGGTCGGCCAGCGTGCGCACGACCGCCGCGGGCAGTTCCGGGTCCAGGAGCGGCGCGAAACCCGCCACGGTCGTCTCCGGGATGAGGCGACCGGTCCGTACGTCACGGGCCCGGAAGCAGCCGGTCGACTCGTCCCACAGCCGTTCCAGGAGTGCCGTGTGGATGCGCTCCGCGGCCTCACGGTGCGGACGTGGGTCGGCCCCGGTGAGGTCGGCCAGCTCGGCCAGCGCGTGCGTGGAGGCCAGGTAGACGGCGTTGAACAGCGGATCCTCCACGACGAACGGGTGCTCGTCCCGGAGGTACTCCGCGCGGTAGCCGGCGGCCCGCATCCCGGCGACCAGACGGACATACCGGTCGTGGTCTCCGCCGAAGTAGGCCGCGCCCTGCGGGTCGACGGCGGCCAGCGGCGGATCCCAGGCCGGGCTGTCGTCCAGCCCCGACTCCCAGGGGTGGCAGAGGCTCGCCAGCCCGGCGCCGCCGATGTCACGCTCCCGCGCGAGGTAGGCGTGCTGGGCGACGAGAGACCGGTACAGCGGGGTGAGGAACGCCCGGTCCGCTCCGTCGACCGCCTGCGCCATCCGCAGGGTCGCGAGGGCGTGCAGCGGCGGCGGGGTGAGGCCGGAGGTGTCCACGCCGCGCGGCGCGGCGGGCTGCGCGTCGCTGCGCCACAGCTCGGGCCCGGGGAAGTAGGCGTCGCGCGCCTCGGTGGCGTTGAAGACGATGTGCGGGAGCAGGCCGGTCTCCCACTGCCCCCGGAACAACGACAGGAACTCCGTCCGTGCGCGGTCAGGACGGTGGTGGACGAGGCCGATGGCGATGAAGGCGGAGTCCCAGCTCCACTGGTGCGGGTACAGGCCCGGGGAGGGGACGGTGGCCGCACCGGTCCAGTTCGCGTCCAGCACGCGCGCCGCGGCCGTCCAGAGGGCCGTCTCGTCGCCGGTGAGCCGTGGCCCCATTGAGACAGCGTACGGCTCCGCGGCGTTCCCGGCGATGCCCGGAGTCGGCCGCCGCGCCCGCGCATGAGACGCCGTCTCGGCCGATCGGCGGCGCCGCGCGCGGTCAGGCCAAGAGCGCGTCGCCCCAGTGACCGCCCTTGCGGACGCCGGGCGGGCAGGCCCAGATACCCGAGCCGACATGCTGGACGTACTCGTTCATGTGGTCCGAGGCGGCGAGCCTGTTCTGCAGGGGGACGAACTGCCTGCGCGGGTCCCGCTGGTAGGCGATGAAGAAGAGACCGGCGTCGAGACGGCCGAGCCCGTCGGTGCCGTCCGTGAAGGAGTAGCCGCGCCGCAGGATGCGGACGCCGCCGTTGCCGTCCGGGTGGGCGAGCCGGACGTGCGACTCGGCGGGCAGCTTGTCGAGCGGCACCGGGTCGTGCTCGCGCCGGGCGCCGTACGCGTTGCCCTCCCCCTTGGTCCGGCCGAAGGTGTCCTGCTGCTCCTGGAGCGAGGTGCGGTCCCACGTCTCGATGTGCATACGGATGCGCCGGGCGACGAGGTACGAGCCGCCCGTCATCCAGGACGGCCCGTCTGCGCCGGACACCCAGACGTGCTCGTCCAGGGCCTTGGTGTCGGTGCCCGCGATGTTTCGGGTGCCGTCCTTGAAACCGAACATGTTCCGCGGCGTCTGCCGGTCCGGCGTGGTCGAGGACGTCTTGCCGAAGCCGAGCTGGGACCAGCGCACCGAGACCACGCCGAAGCCGATCCGGGCGAGGTTCCGGATCGCGTGCACGGCGACCTGCGGGTCGTCGGCGCAGGCCTGCACGCAGATGTCACCGCCGCTGCGGGCGGGGTCGAGGTCGTCCCCCGGGAAGTGCGGAAGTTCCACCAGGGCCGCCGGCCGTCTCGCGCGAAGACCGAAACGGTCCTTGCCGTCCTTCTCGAAGAGCGTCGGCCCGAAGCCGATGGTCAGCGTGAGCCGCGCCGGGGGCAGGCCGAGCGCCTCGCCGGTGTCGTCGGGCGGGGACTCCCCGAGGCCGCCGGCGGCCGAGCCGTACGGGTGGCCGCCGGTGAACGCGGCGGCGGCCGCGGTCCACGCCCGGAGCATCCGGACGAGGGCCCGGCGGTCGTCGGTGACGACGTCGAATGCGGCGAAGTGCAGGCGGTCCTGGACCGGCGTGGCGATCCCGGCCTGGTGCGCGCCGTGGAACGGAACGGCCTCCCCGTCGGCGGACCGGTGGTCCTCGGTGGCCCGGACGACGCTGACCAGGCCCGCGCCGACGGCGGTGCCCGCCGCGAGGGTCGCACCGGAGTAGCCGAAGAGCCGGCGCCTGCTGACGTCCGTCACCCGGCCACCGCCGCGGCGAGCTTCGAGAGCGGCTCTCCGAGGGCGTTCACCTTGTCGGAGAGGTCCTTGCGGTCCTTGGCCCCGACCTTGTCGTAGGCGACGTAGCCGTCACCCTTCCGGTACTTGGTCAGCATCTTGTCCACGTCGGCGAACTCACCGTCCAGGGTCGCGGCCAGGTCGGGGTTCCGCTCCTGGACGACGGGCTTGAGCAGCTCGTAGACCTTCTGGGCACCGTCGACGTTGCCCTTGAAATCGACGAGGTCGGTGTGGGAGAACGCCTCCTCCTCGCCGGTCACCTTCCCGGTCGCCACCTCGTCGAGGAGCTCCTTGGCGCCGTTGGCCATCGAGGTCGGGGTGATGGCGACGGTGCCCACCCTCGCCTTGAGCGTCCGCAGGTCCTTGACCAACTGGTCGGCGTACGGCCCATCGCCCTTCACCGAGCCGGTCCTCCACAGCGCCTTCTCGATCCGGTGCCAGCCGGTCCAGTTCTCGCCCGGCTTGAGGTCCGCCTCGCGCAGGTCGACCTTCGGGTCGATGTCGCCGAACGACTCGGCGACCGGTTCGATCCGCTCCCAGCCCACGCGCGAGGCGGCGTAGAGCGCCTTGGCCTGGTCGACGTCGCCTCTCTTCACCGCCGCGGCGAACCTCGTCGTCTTGGTCAGCGTGTCGTCGACCTGCGCGGCGACGTAGGTCCGGTACGCGGCGACGGCCTTGTCCAGGCGCTGATCGGCCGCCTTGGCCTGGCCGGTGACGGTCAGGGTCTGGGAGGGCCCCTTGCCCGTCATCCCGGCGCTGCACATCACCTTGTGCGTGCCGGCGGCGAGCTGGGCGGTGACCTCGACGCCGGTGCCGGGGCCGATGTTCTCCCGCTCTGTGACGATCTTGCCGTCCGGGGCGAGGATCTCCAGCTCGTTGACCTGGGATCCCTTGTTGGTGACCTTGAACGTCACGGCTCCCGCCGACGCGCTGGTGGTGCCGAGATCGCAGGAGGAGTCGGTGGCCGTGACCTCGATCGCCCCGGCGCCGCCCTTGGCGCCCGCCGTGTCGTCCTTCCCGCACGCCGACAGCGAGGACAGCGAGATGAGTGCGGCGCCGGCGGCGGCGAGCAGGGGAACAGGACGCATGCGGTCTCCAACGAGGCGTGGACGGTCAGGCGCCCCTTCAGGCGAGGGGAGGCACGCCTGCTTAGGCATACCTAACTTAGCTTTACCTAACCTCGACTCGTCAAGCACAAGCGGGGCCGGCGTGGTGTGAACATCACCACGCCTGCCCCCTCGGGCCCACTTGGACCGCTCGTACGGCGGGCGGTGCCGTCCCGGTGGAGGGCAGGTAAGACCACCCCACCAGGTGGCACAGCCCGTTGAAGCAGGAAGCCGCAGAGGTGCCGCATGAGGCGGCACGGGCTGGCTCCCCAGCCTTTCAGGCTGGGGAGCACGTCAATCGAGATACTCCCGGAGCATCTGCGCGCGCGTCGGGTGCCGCAGCTTGGCCAGGGTCTTGGACTCGATCTGCCGAATGCGCTCGCGCGTCACCCCGAACTCCCGGCCGACCTCCTCCAGTGTCCGCGGATGGCCGTCGGTCAGGCCGAAGCGCAGCTGGATGATCCGCTGCTCCCGGTCCGACAGCGACCCCAGGATGCCGCCGAGCTGGTCCTGGAGGAGGATGAACGCCGCCGCCTCCATCGGAACCACGGCGTCGGCGTCCTCGATGAAGTCACCGAGGTCGGAGTCCTCCTCCCCGATGGGCGACTGGAGGGACACCGGCTCCTGCGCGACCCGCTGGATCTCGACCACCCGGTCGGGCGCCAGCCCCATCTCCACGCCGATCTCGCCGGGAGTCGGCTCCCTGCCGAGATCCTGGTGGAGTTGGCGCTGGACGCGCACCAGCTTGTTGATGGTCTCCACCATGTGGACCGGGATCCGGATGGTCCGGGCCTGGTCGGCGATCGCCCGTGTGATCGCCTGGCGGATCCACCAAGTGGCGTACGTCGAGAATTTGTAGCCCTTGGCATAGTCGAATTTCTCGACCGCACGGATCAGCCCGAGATTCCCCTCCTGGATGAGATCGAGGAACAGCATGCCGCGGCCGACGTAACGCTTGGCGATGGACACCACCAGGCGCAGATTGGCCTCGATCAGTCGTTGCTTCGCCCGTACTCCGTCATGGGCGAGCAGTTCGAGGTCGGAGCGTTGACCGGGAGCGATGATGGCCGCCTTGGCCAGCTTCTCCTCGGCGAACAATCCCGCCTCGATCGATTTGGCGAGTACTACTTCTTCTTCTGCCGTGAGCAGCGGTACGCGTCCGATCTCGCGCAGGTAGATCCGGACCAGGTCGCTTGTCGGCGCCCGCCTCCCGAGGTCGTCCCCGTCAGCTCGCGCGGATTCCTCGTGTCCGCTCGGGGACTCGAGAACCTCCACCCCCTGCTCCGCGAGCATCCGGACGACCCGGTCGGCCGAGTCCGCCGGCAGGTCGGAACGATCGATCGCGGCGGCGACGTCGTCCACCGTTATTCCACGTTCTCTGCCGCGTACGACGAGGTCCGCCACCTGGTCGATCGATGGCGTCTCGCTAGGCAGTACCGAAGGGCCCACGGTGACAGTGTGCGACAAGAGGCCCCTATTCCGGGGGACCTATTTTTGCGTCCCAGAGGTCACAAAGAACTGATGGCTCGCTCGCGCAACACCTTTCGCTGCAGCTCAAGGGCCATCAGGTCGCCGAAAAGGCGGTTGTACTCCTCTTGGTACTCGACCGGATTCAGCCGTCCGAGTTTGGACTGCAGTTTGGTGATCTCCCGCGTGACCTGGATCTCCTGCAATCTGGACAGCATTGCGGCGGCATATCGGTCGTCCGGATCTCCGGTCGAACGCAACGGGTCCACGGCGAGGCTGGTGATCAGGGCCCTGACCTCGTCATTCGGCGCGGCCTCCCGCAGCCGCCCGGCCCACTCCGGTCCGCTCCGCGCCGTCGCGACCCCGCCGAGCTCCGCGATCAGCGACCGCACGGCGGCGTGGCCCGGCACGATGAGCGCTTCGGGAGGCATCGCGTCGAAGGCGGGCCCGACCAGCGCGGGTCGCTGCACCGCGAGCTTCAGCGTCTCGCGCTCGACTTGGACGACCGGGTCGCCCGGGTCGTACGCCGGGCGCTGCGGGGCCGGGCCCGGCTGGGGCCGCCGACCGCGCGCGTCACCCCGCCGGGGCTCGCCGGGACGGCCGGAGGAGTGCTCACGGACCCGCCGGAGGACGAACTGCTCGTCAAGGAAGCCGGTCCACCGGTCCAGGTCGATGGCGTAGCGCTCACGCATGCCCCGGTCCCTGATCCCCGCGATGATCGGCGCGGCAGCGTCGATGGCGGCGAGCCGGCCCTCGGTGGTATCGAGGTCGTACTTGGCGATCGTCGCCTGGATGGCGAACCGGAACAGCGGTATGCGGGAGGCGACCAGATCGCGCACCGCGGCGTCGCCGTGCTTCAGCCGCAGGTCGCACGGGTCCAGGCCGTCCGGCTGCACGGCCACGAACGTCTGGGCGGCGAACCGGTGCTCCGACTCGAAGGCCCGGAGCGCGGCCTTCTGGCCTGCGGCGTCGCCGTCGAAAGTGAAGATCACCTCACCGCTGGCCTCGTCCTGGTCCAGGAGCAGCCGGCGCAGGATCTTGATGTGCTCGTCGCCGAATGAGGTGCCGCAGGTGGCGATCGCGGTGCCGACGCCCGCCAGGTGGCAGGCCATCACGTCGGTGTAGCCCTCGACGATGACCGCCTGCCGCCGCTTGGCGATCTCCTTCTTCGCCAGGTCGGCGGCGTACAGCACCGAGCCCTTCTTGAACAGCGGCGTCTCGGGGGTGTTGAGGTATTTGGGGCCGTCGTCGCGCTCCTCCAGGCGGCGCGCGCCGAACCCGATGACCTCGCCGGTGAGGTCGCGGATCGGCCAGATCAGCCGGCCGCGGAACCGGTCGATCGGCCCGCGCCGCCCCTGGCTGGCCAGCCCGCCGGTGATGAGCTCCTTGTCGGTGAAGCCGCGGCCGCGCAGGTGGCGCACGAGCGCCTCCCACTCGTTCGGCGCGTAGCCGACGCCGAACCGCCCGGCGTCCTCCCGGCCGAAGCCGCGCTCGGCGAGGAACCGCCGGCCAAGCTCGGCCGCCGGGGTGAGCAGCTGCTCGGCGAAGAACTCCGCCGCCGCGCGATGCGCCTCCACGAGGCGGGTGCGCTCCCCCTTCTGCCGGCCGGGAACGTAGCCGCTGTCGGTATAGCGGAGCTGCACGCCGGCCTTCGCGGCCAAGCGCTCGATCGCCTCGGCGAACGACAGGTGCTCGATCTTCTGGATGAAGCCGATCGCGTCGCCGCCTTCAGCGCAACCGAAGCAGTAGAACATTCCGTTCGAAACATTGAAAGAGGGCGACTTCTCGTCATGGAACGGACAGAGGCCCTTGAGCGCGCCGCCACCCGCGTTCCGGAGCTGGACGTACTCCCCCACGACCGCATCGATCGGCGACCGTTCGCGTACGAGGGCGATGTCTTCATCACGGATCCGGCCTGCCACGTCGGCAGTCTAGTCCCGACCTCGGACACCGCGGGCCGTACCGGACACCCCGCGCGGTCATCGGCGACGTTTGATCAATTAGTGATCCATAAGCGCGACAACGGTCTGGACAAATCATGGAATGGCGCGGTGTACTTACTCAACTTCGGCGGCAGTGGCGGATGTCGCCGTCACTCGGCATCGAGTGGTTCGGGGGCCGCTGGGCACGCGCGAGCGACGAAGGGACCACCATGGGTCGTCCCGACACAAGGTGGAACGTTGGCTTCCTCCCCCTCCCGAAGGAGGGGGATTCCTACAACTTGCGCCGTAGAGATTCCTGCTTCAGCGCCGACTGCCCGCCCGGAGAACTCCGTCTTGGCGAAGAAGTTCGTGAACGCCGCCTGAAGGTGCCGCAGCGTCTGCTGGAGCGGAACGGAGGACACCTCGTTGAGGTAGGCCAGTTCCTCGGTCTTCTTCCACGCGGTCAGCATCGCCGACGTGGCGTTGTAGTTGATCCGTTCCTGCCGCAGCGTCCACGCGTCGGTGCGGGCTTCCAGCGCCATGTTGTAGACCTTCCGGACGCATCCGAAGGTGCGCGACAGCTCGGCTGCCTGCGCATCGGTCGGATAGAAGCGGTACTTGAAAGCCCGCTTCACGCCAGTGGTCATGGTTGGCAAATTATCATGTCAACGGCTGGTCATCTGGGTGTTGGGCGTCGAATCGCCTTGGCGGCGAACCGGCTACCACTGCCCTGCTCCGCAGGGATCCGATTCCTCCCCGCCCTGAAAGGGCGAGGTCTCCTCGGAGGATTCTGATGACCGAAGTCGTCCTCGACGCGGTGAACAAGGTCTTCCCGGATGGTTTCCACGCCGTACGGGACGTGAGCCTGCGGGTGCCCGACGGGGAGCTGTTCGTCCTCCTCGGCCCCTCCGGCTGCGGGAAGTCGACCCTGTTGCGCATGGTCGCGGGCCTGGAGGACATCACCTCCGGTGACCTGTGGCTGGGCGGCAAGCACGCCAACCATCTCGCGCCCCGCGAACGCGACCTGGCGATGGTCTTCCAGAGCGGCGCGCTGTACCCGCACCGCAACGTCCGGGGCAACATCTCGTTCCCGCTGGAGATCTCTAAGGACGACTCGGCGGCCAACCACGAGCGCATCGTCGAGCTGTCGCGGGCGCTCGGCATC
>JBJMIW010000065.1:0-6803 GCA_045806665.1 Actinoallomurus sp. | reverse complement strand
TCGTCCTGGCCGACGCGGACCGGTCCTGGCCGCGTCTGCAGGCCGCGATCCGGCGCAGGCTCGGCGGCGCACCGTGCCGGCTCGGCGTCGGCGGCAGGTACGAGAGCCCCGCGGACTTCTCCCGCTCCTACCATGAGGCGCGGCTGGCGCTGCGGCTCCAGGGTGCGGGGAAGGACGAAGGACGGATCACCGAGTTCGACCGCCTCGGCGTCTACCGGCTGTTCGCCGAGATCGAGGACCAGACCGGCGTCGAACGGTTCGTCCGCGAATGGCTGGGCGCGCTGCTCGACTACGACCGGAACCGCCGGTCCGAACTCGTCATGACCCTCAGCCGATACCTCGAATGCGGGCGTAGGTACCAGGCGACCACGGCCGCGCTGGCGATCCACCGGAGCACGCTGAAGTACCGCATCCAGCGGATCAGGGAAATCTCAGGCCACGATCTGGGCGATCCCGACATTTGTTTCAATATTCAACTGGCCGCGCGCGCGTGGCACACCCTTCAGGCTTTGCGCGCCGACCACGACCACGGTTGATATTTCGGTAAGTGCATTTGTGCGGTGCGGAATGGCCGTTACAGGCCTCTTCGCTGGCCTCCGGATCCCTGGAAGGGCCGGACACCGGACAATCCGCAGCGTGTCATGGGTCTTTTGCACGCGCGCAAGGGCCCGTGACGTGATTCTGCGGAGGCGTAAGGCTGTCTGTCATGCGAGCACAGCCGGGTCCCGAAAGACCGGTCAGCCGGGTCGACGCCGTCTGGTCGCACCGGTGACTCCGGGAATCGAGCTTTCCGGCCCGGCGGCCCAGAGCGGACGGAAGGTGCCATGACCATGGGGTCGGTACTCAGCATGCGGCGGACCGCGTTGAGAGCCTCATGTCGTCGGTTCCGGGAATCGCCGAATACGCCATGGCGCATTCCCTGCTCAAGCGGCGCGACGCGCTGATCGCGGACCTCCACGCCGAAGGATTGTCCGTCAATCTGGACGCGCTCGAGAACTCCACGGTGACCCGCCAGCACCTGCTCAACGCCCTCGAGGCCGCGCTCCTCATCGTCCGCGACGGCCCCAGCCAGAAGGTCTCCTCCTACGTCGCCCGCTTCTGGGGCCGCGAACAGGATCGCGCGCTCGAGGCGCTGTACTCCGTCGAGCCGGGATACGGCCTGCTCGACGATCCGCACAGGCTCGTCCAGTCCTCGATCGAACTCACCCCGCAGCTGAGCCGCAAGACCTACTCGTTCCACTCCATCCTCACCCTCAACATCCTGACCCACCAGGTCAGCAAGGTCGCCGGTGCGCCAGTGCCGTGACAAACGGATCCGAGCCGCCTGCGGCACACTGGTGAGGCACCTGAGGGACATGGTCTGAGCCATGTCGGAGGGAGATAGATGGGCGGGGCGTACCAGGACGTCGCAGACCTCACACGCGAGAGGTGGGAGGCGAACACCGACTACTGGGTGAAGGTGATCCGGGAGAGCCGTGATCGGTACCGTACCGAACTCACCGATCGAGCCGTCCTCGACGCGATCGGTCCCTGCGCGGGTCTGCGGATCCTGGACGCCGGCTGCGGCGAAGGCTACCTCGCCCGCACGCTGGCCTCCCACGGCGCCGAGGTCGTCGGTGTCGACGCCTGTCAGGGCCTGATCGACGCCGCCGAGGGCCTGCTCCCCGAAGGACCCGGCTCCGCCTCGTTCGCCCGCGCGAGCGTCGACGCGCTGCCGCTGGAGGACTCCTCCTTCGACCTGGTCGTCTGCAACCACCTGTTCAGCCACCTGCACGATCCGTCCCGTGCGATCCGGGAGTTCGGCCGGGTCCTCAGGAGCGGCGGGCGGCTGGTCATCCTCACGCTGCACCCCTGCTTCTACACCGGCAACGCCGAGCGCGGAGCGAACGCGAGCGTACCCGCGTCGGAGTATTTCGCCGGTCGGGGCATCGACCAGCACTTCATGGTCGACGGGCTCCGATCACCCTCGAAGATCACTTCCTGGCTCCGTCCGTTGGAGTTCTACTCCAGGACCCTCCGGGACGCCGGGTTCGTCATCGCGGACCTGCGCGAGCCACACCCGACGGACGAGCAGCTCAAGAACGACCCATGGTGGAACAAGGGATTTCCGACCGGGATCTTCATGCTCCTCGTCGCGGAACGCCGGTGACCACGGATTAGCCGATCTTTAAGCAAGAAACCCGCTAAATGGGCTTTCGGGGGGTAGGGCCGGATTTCGTAGGCTCCATTCTTCTCTGGAGCGTCTCTGGCCGTAGGCCGACCACCTGAGCCGCGGCCGGCCGCGGCGACCTGCCGCGGTGAAGCCGAATCGGCAGGTGAAGAACATGACTGATGAAGATCGGCGCAATGCCAATCGTCTCGCCCGCCTGCTCGGGGCCGCCAGCCTCGGCCTGGGCGTGGGACAGCTGGCCGCGCCCGGTGCTCTCAGCAAGCTCAGCGGCGTCGACGATTCTCCGTTCGCTGGTCTCATGGTGCGCCTGGTCGGTGTACGCGAACTGCTCCACGCGGCGCTGCTGCTGGGCAGCCGCAAACCCGGACCGTACACGTGGACGCGGGTCGCCGGTGACGCCATGGACCTCACCACGCTCGGCATCGCGGCCGCGAACCGGAAGGGCACCAGGCGCAGCCGGGTCCTCGCGGTCACGGCAGGGGTCGTGGGGATCACGGCGATGGACCTGTACACCGCGCTCCGTGGCAGTCGACGCGAGGACCTGGAGCACATCCGCGCCAGTACGGTGCACGCCTCGATCACCATCAACAAGTCGCGCGAGGAGGTCTACCGCTTCTGGCACGACCTGGAGAACTTCCCCCGATTCATGATCAACGTCCAGGCGGTCCGGGACCTCGGTGATGGCCGGTCCCACTGGCGGGCCAGGGGCCCACTCGGCAGGCCCGTCGAGTGGGAGGCCGAGATCATCGACGACCGCAGCAACGAGCTGATCGCCTGGCACGCGACCCGCGGGATGATCGCCGGGAACAGCGGCTCGGTCCGCTTCACCGACGCGCCCGGCGACCGGGGCACGGAGGTCCGGGTGACCCTGCAGTACGCGCCACCCGGCGGTGCGGCCGCCGCCGCGTTCGCCCGCCTGCTGGGCGAGCACCCCGACCAGTTGGTCCGTGACGACCTGCGCAGATTCAAGCAGGTCATGGAGGTCGGCGAGATCGTCCGGTCCGAGGGCAGCCCGGAGGGCACACGAACGACGCGCCAGCTGAGACAGCGTCCGGCCCAGCCCCTGGCGAGAGGAGGAATCCGTTGACGTCCTCCCCCGCCTGAAGGCGGGGGATTCCCACCACCGACATTCTGAGGAGGGAGCGGCGTTTCCTCGCCGGTCTGACGGCCGGGGGCTCCACGCCGCGAAGCAGATGAGAGCCAACTGCTGGATGGGCCGCGGGACCGTCGAGGTGAAGGATGTCCCGGATCCTCAGATCCTGAACGACCATGACGCGATCGTACGGATCACGTCCGCGGCGATCTGCGGATCCGACCTGCACCTCTACGACGGGTTCATTCCGACGATGAAGAAGGGCGACGTCCTCGGCCATGAGTTCATGGGCGAGGTGGTGGAGGTCGGGCCGGAGGTCCACAACCTGCGGCCGGGCGACCGGATCGTCGTACCCTTCCCGATCGCCTGCGGGAAGTGCTGGGCCTGCCAGCACGAGCTGTACTCGGTGTGCGAGAACTCCAACCCCAACGCCGGCATGGCCGAGAAGCTGATGGGGCACTCACCGGCCGGGATCTACGGCTACAGCCACATGCTCGGCGGCTTCCCGGGCGGACAGGCGGAGTACGCGCGGGTGCCGTTCGCCGACGTCAACCCGATCAAGATCGAGGACGACCTGCCGGACGAAAAGGTCCTGTTCCTGTCTGACATCTTCCCGACCGGATGGATCGGCGCGGAGATGGCCGACATCAAACCCGGTGACGTGGTCGCCGTGTGGGGCGCCGGCCCGGTCGGCCAGTTCGCGATGGCCAGCGCGATGCTGATGGGCGCCGACCGGGTCATCGCGATCGACCGGTTCCTCTACCGGCTGCGCCGCGCCGAGCGGATCGGCGCGGAGCCCCTCGACTACGAGGAGGTGGACGTCCTGGACGCGCTCCGCGACATGACGGGCGGGCGCGGTCCGGACGCCTGCATCGACGCCGTCGGCATCGAGTCGCACCACCCGACGCCGATGTACGCGTACGACCGCACCAAGCAGGCGATGCGGGTGGAGACCGACCGGCCGTTCGCCCTGCGCGAGGCGGTCCTGGCCTGCCGCAACGGCGGGACGGTGTCGGTGATCGGCGTCTACGGCGGATACGTCGACAAGTTCCCGATGGGCTCGTTCATGAACCGGTCGCTGACCATGCGGGGCGCGCAGTGCCACGTGCAGCGGTACATGCGGCCCCTGCTGGATCGGATCCGGCGCGGGGACATCGACCCCAGCTTCGTGATCAGCCACCACATGAGCCTGGACGACACCCCGCGCGGCTATCAGATCTTCCGCGACAAGCAGGAGCAGTGCAACAAGGTCGTCGTGCATCCGTGACGCCGGGCGGAGCCGCGGCACTGGCAACCTCCCCCACCCTGCACGACGAGCAGCGCCCGTCATCCTGAGGACGCAACCTCCGCGCCGGTGCGGCGGCTGATCACCTGGTAACCGTCCAACAGCCCGGCAACAGCGCCCGAGATGTCACCGGGATCTGCGCTTGATGCGCAGGATCGCCTTGCCGTCGGCCACCGCGACCAGCGTGATCGCGAGATCGTTCAGGTAGGAGGTCTCCCCGGGACCTCCCCAGGCCACGCTGACGACGGTGCCGGGACCGGTACCGGTCAGGGTGATGCCGTCCGCCGTGATGGCGCTCACCGTGATCGTGTCGATGCCCATCCCGGAGGGGGCGGGGAGCTTGTCGTGCGGGGACACCTGGACCTCGCACCGTCCGTCCCGGCACGCCCTGAGGTTCGTCCCGTCCGCCGCGGCGGGCAGCCACCCGGTACGGGGCGGATGCGTGGGCATCCGTGCCTCGGGATCGCGCGTGCGCCCGCCGTACGACGGGTTGTCCGAGGCACGCGGCGTGGCTTCACCGCCCGGCCCCGAGGTCCGCGGCGCGGGCTGCGCACCGCCCGGTCCAGGGGTCGGTGACCGGACCGCACCCGGCGTCCCCGCGCTGCCCCCGCAGCCGACGGCGACCAGCACGGTGCCCACCGCCAGGACCGCGCGACCGGTTCCGCCCATCGACGTCACAGGTCGGTCCCTACCCCGAGTCGCGCGACGCCTACCCGGCGACCTCGGCGGCGGCTACCCCAGCCGCCGGAAGCCGCTCGCGTGGAAGACCAGGGGGGCGACCTCCACGGCGGCGTCCAGGTCCCGGACGCGAAACACCACGATGTCGTAGTCGCCGGACCGGACCTGCTGCTCGACGGTGCAGTCGAACCAGGCGGCCGCCCCCTCGATGAGCACGCAGCCGTCCGGGGTGGCGCGCCACGCGACACCGGCGAACCGGTCGTCGCCGCGGGCCTCGGCGTCACCCTGCTGCCCGACTACAGCGTCGCCGACGACCCCCTCGAACGCGCCGGCGTCATCACCTACCGCCCGCTCGACGCCGACGGCCCGGACGTCCTGCTCGTCGCCCAGCACGCCCGGACCCGCCACCTGCCCGGCCCCGTCCACCGCCTCGTACGGCTCCTCACCGCCCAAGCCGCCCGGTGGCGCCGCCGCACCGAGCGCCGCTGAGATGGATCGCTACGTCAACGCCGGCCCATGTCCTCGCCCGCGGCGCCCGGCGTCCGCCGCTGCGGCGGGCCGGACGGCCGGATCAGGATCGCCGCGTCCAGGACGACCGCTGCCGAGCATCCCGGCGAGCGGAAGACTCGGTGAACGCCCGGGTCCATGGCCGGCGAACCGGCCAAAGCGCCCTATTTCACGGCCTGCCGATCAGCTTTACCGAGCCCTCGGTACGCGATCACGCTGAACAGCGAGATCGCGCGGTTCCGGAGGCACGCGTGCCCGGGTCCGTCGGCGGTAGGTGGTCCGGGTCAACGGGCGGGGAGGCCGAGGTGACGGGCGATGAGCATCCGCTGGACCTCGGAGGTGCCCTCGCCGACCTCCAGGATCTTGGCGTCCCGGTAGAAGCGGCCGACCGGGTACTCGTTCATGAAGCCGTACCCGCCGAAGATCTGCGTGGCGTCGCGGGCGTTGTCCATCGCGGCGTTGGAGGCCACGAGCTTGGCGATCGCGGCCTCCTTCTTGAACGGTTCCCCGGCCCGCATCCTCGCCGCCGCCGCGTAGTAGGCGAGCCGCGCCGTGTGCGCCCGCGTCTCCATGTCCGCGACCTTGAACTGGATCGCCTGGTACTCCCCGATCGCCCGGCCGAACGCCTCGCGCTCGCGGACGTACCTCAGGCACTCGTCGACGCAGCCCTGCGCGAGCCCGACCGACAGGGCCGCGATGGCGATGCGGCCCTCGTCGAGGATGCGCAGGAACTGGGCGTACCCGCGGCCGCGCTCGCCGACGAGGTTCTCCTCCGGGACGCGGACGTCGGTGAAGGAGAGCTCGCGGGTGTCGGAGGCGGACCAGCCGACCTTGGAGTACTTCTTGCCCGCGACGAAGCCCGGCGTGCCCGACGGCACGATGATCGTGGAGATCTCGCCGTCGCCGGTCAGGGCCGCGACCGTGACCGCGGCCGTGACGTCGGTGCCCGCGTTGGTGTTGAACGCCTTGGTCCCGTTTATCACCCAGTGCCCGTCCTCGAGCCGCGCGGTCGTGCGCTTGCCGCCGGGCACGTCGGTGCCGCCGCCGGGCTCGGTCTAGATCGGAAGAGC
>JBJMIW010000064.1:0-4246 GCA_045806665.1 Actinoallomurus sp. | reverse complement strand
CGTGAAGGCGTCCAGGTCGACGGGTTTGGTGACGTACGCGTTGGCGCGGAGCAGGTAGATCGCAGTGATGTCGTCGAGTTGAGCGGAGGTGGTGAAGATGACCACCGGGATCGACTGCAGATCCAGATCGGACTTGACCTGTTCGAGCACCGCGCGCCCGCTGTACTTGGGCAGGTTCAGGTCAAGGAGCACGAGGTCGGGGCGGGGGGCCTCGGCATACGCGCCACGGCGGTTGAGGAAGTCCAGGGCCTGTTCACCGTCCTCGAGGATGATCAGGTGCGGCGCAGGCCCGGCGTCATGGTCCGCGAAGGCTTCTTGGATGAGGATCTGATCCCCGGGGTCGTCTTCGACGACGAGGATGATCGGCTGGTCCGGAGCGGTCATCCCGCCGCCATCTGCCCGTTGGCGTCGTCGTGCTCGGACCCACCGGCCGGGTCACGCGGCCGATCGTCGTGGTCGGCGAACAGGGTGAGGAGCCCTTCGATGCGGTGGTCGGCGTCGGCCGGGTGCCGGAACGGGCGGGTCGGGTCGACGTTGTAGTGGTTACGGCGCCCGACCCTCGTGCGGGTGATGTATCCCGCCTCTTCCAGATCGTTGACGATCGTCTGGGCGGCGCGCTCGGTGATCCCGATCGCGTCGGCGATGTCGCGTAGCCGCGAGTGCGGATTGCGGGCGATCACGACGAGCACCCGGGCATGGTTGGTCAAGAACGTCCAGGGCTTCGCATCATGTGTGCTGTCGCCGTGGCCCACGTGGCCTCCTTTTCGCTCGCGGCACCGCCGCCCCCACCCCGGGGACTCCGGACATCTGTTTACCGAATATTATTTCATGAAAACCTTGACCGCGGCTACCGGGAGGGAGACGCTCGACGCGTGCTGAAACACCCATTCGCTGAGCCGGCACCGGCAGGGGGTTCGATCGGCACCGCCCTCGCGATCACCAGCAGCGTCATCGGTGATCAGGTGAGCGTCGGCCTGGCCGGAGAGATCGACGCCACGAACGTCGATCGGCTGCGCACGGCGCTGTTCGCCCACATCGACGACGGCCGTACCCAGGTGGTCGTCGACGTCAGCGGCTTGACCTTCATCGACTGCGCCGGGCTTGGGGCCATACGCGCGGCCGCGGCCCACGCCGAGGTCGCCGGTGGATCGCTCCGGCTCGACGGCAGGCTGCACCCGCCGGTCCGCCGGATACTGCAGCTGACCTCCGCGAGTCACCGGTCGCGGAAGATCATCTAGCGGCACCCCTCAGACGCGCCGTCACCCCGCACGCACACGGCCGGTCAGGCGAGCCGGCCCTCGACCCCGCCGCCACGCCGGCCACCGAGAGCCTCGCCGACAACGTCCGGGCCGAGATGGTGGCCGCGTAGCAAGTCCGGCCGATCCCGGGACGCCTCAGACGGCGCGGTGGTACTGGTCGGGCCAGGTCGGCTCGGCGCCGAGCTCGCGGGCCGCGCGGTTCGGCCAGAACGGGTCGCGCAGCAGTTCCCGTGCCAGCAGCACCGCGTCGGCCTGCCCGGAGGCGATGATCTCCTCGGCCTGCCGAGGGTCGGTGATCTCGCCGACCGCGGCGACCGGCACGTCGGTCTCGGCCTTGATCTGCGCGGCGAACGGGACCTGGTAGCCCGGCCCGGTCGTGATCCGCGCCCGGGGGGCGATGCCGCCACTGGAGACGTCGATGAGGTCGACGCCGCGGGCGAGGAGTTCCTTGGCCAGCCGTACGCTGTCGGGCACGGTCCAGCCCTCACGGTCGTCCTCGGGGTTCTCGGTCAGCCAGTCGGTCGCCGACACCCGGTAGAACACCGGGAGCTCGTCGGGCCAGACCGCGCGTACGGCGTCGACGACCTCGAGCGCGAACCGGATCCGGTTCTCGAACGAGCCGCCGTACTCGTCCGTGCGCCGGTTGCTGTACGGCGAGACGAACTCGTGGATCAGGTACCCGTGCGCGCCGTGGATCTCCGCCACCTGGAACCCCGCCTCGAGCGCCCGCCGGGCGGAAGCCGCGAAGTCCTCGACGATGCGGCCGATCTGCTCGCGGGTCAGCTCGGTCGGCACCGGGTCGCCGTCATTGAACGGCAGCGGGCTCGGGGCCACCGGCCGCCAGCCGTGCGGCTCGTCGGGGGCGATCGCCTTCCCGCCCCGCCAGGGTCGCTCGGTGGAGGCCTTGCGACCGGCGTGGGCGAGCTGGATGCCGGGCACGCTGCCGTGCTCGCGCAGGAACGCGACGATGCGGGCGAGCCCGCTCTGCTGACGGTCGTTCCACAGGCCGAGGTCGGCCGGGCTGATCCGGCCCTCGGGGTTCACCGCAGTGGCCTCGGTGATGATCAGACCCGCGCCGCCCACCGCACGCGCGGCCTGATTCGCGAGATGCCAGTCGCCCGCGACGCCGGTGTCCGGCCCGTCATCCGGGGCGGAGTACTGGCACATCGGCGCCATCCACGCACGATTGGGGAACGTCAGCTCCCGCAGGGTGAGGGGCTCGAACAACGCACTCACGAAGCATTCTCCTTTGGCCGAGTTTCTTAGTACGATATATGTCGTAGTACGTAGGACGTCAAACTACGAAGGTCGTCGTACTCGATCGACGGCCGCGAAGGGATCACCGTGACGACCACCAGCCGGGTCCTCGATCACCCCGCGCGGACCGAGATCCGACTCGAGTCGGTGCTCCACGCGCTGTCCGACCCGGCGCGCCTCCAAGTGGTCCGCTTCCTCGCGGGGCTCCCGGCCCGCGAGGAGGTCGCGTGCTCCGCCATCGACCTCGCGGTCACCAAGTCCACGACGACCCACCACTTCCGCGTCCTCCGCAAGGCGGGCCTGATCAGCCAGGTCTACCGAGGAACCGCCAAGATGACGACGCTGCGCCGGGCCGACCTCGACGCACTCTTCCCCGGCCTCCTCGACGCCGTCCTGACGGCCGACACCGCCCAGCGACGCCGCTCCGCGGCCCGTCCTCAGCCCGCGGGACGTGGTGATCAGGTGTAACCCCTTACGAGGCCTCGCCGGCGATGCGGTCGAGCCACTCGCGCAGCAGGCTCTGCTCCCCTGCGGTCGTGATCATCGTCACTGGCGCCAGCGGTCAGCTCGGCCAGGCGACCGTGGAGCGGCTGCTCGAACGCCGCGAGCCGGCAGGGCGAGTTCGCCGAAGTGGACCCGACCCTGGCCCGCCTCATCGGCCGGTCGCCGGTGCGGTTCAGGGACTTCAACTGTCGTGTCACCGACGCGGTGAGGTCTTGGCCCGTGGCCGCCCGCCCGGCGGGCCACGGGCGCTCCGCTCCCCTGCCGGCCGCGGACACCGAGCACGGGCTTGTGCCCGATTCCCAGCGCTCGGCGGCATGAGCGGACGCTGTTTGAGCGGACCGGCGCGTGGAAACGGACTGAAAGGTCGGCGCGTGGTCGGGGACCGCGACCGCTCCGACGAGGGCTGTCCGGCCAAGTGCTCCCGGGGGACCTGATGGCGAGAGCCGGTCGGCTGTTCGTGACGGCCGCCGTCCTGGGCAGTGGGATCGGTCATGCCCTGGCGGACCTGAACCGCACCCACGTCTTCAACCCCCGGTGGATGCCGCACGCCCGCTTCCATGCGGCCTCGTCGGTCGCGACCGACGTGGGCTGGTCGATCGCCTCACTGTGGCTGCTGTGGCACCCGCGACCGCGTGAAGAACAGGAGCTCGCGCTCAAGATCGCCGCACTGCATCCGATCCTCAGCTACGCGCCCTTCTTCGTCGCGGTGGCGCTGCCGGGGTCCGAGGCCGAGGACGAGCCAGGCGACATACCGCGCGTCGCCGGAGTTCCGGTGAACCTGTTCGTCGCCGGTGTCATGTCGGGCCTGTCGACGCTCGGGTACCTCCTGACCCGTATCGACGATCGCCGCGCCCCGGAGATGAAGAGGGCGTCTTGCCGTGGCGTCCTTCGAAAGCAGGCTCTTACGGGACGATCACGATGATCTTGCCGCGCTCCAGCAGCCGGCCCGCTCAGCGTCATGCACCCCGACATGTTCGTCATGACCGCTTTTTACGCCATACCGAGCTTGTGGGTTGTACGATCCACAACGCGCTCCCGCCGGGCGGAGCGGGACGGCGCCGATGCGCCGCGACCGTTGGCGGACGGCGTCTGTCGGACGAGACGCCTCGGTCGAGAGATCAGCGCATCTGGGCCGGAAAGGGGACTGAGAGGTTGGAGATCTCCTTAGATCTCTGGCTCGAAGAGGACGAGATCAGGGAATGGCGTCGTGCCACCGCTGGGGGACG
>JBJMIW010000063.1:0-6707 GCA_045806665.1 Actinoallomurus sp. | reverse complement strand
CTCCAACCGGCTTCACCCTGATAATTCAACCTCGGTAGCCGTGAGGATCCGGGCGATAGCTACGGCGCGAGAGGTCGAAGCAAAGACCGTCGACATGACCGTCATCCGCACGACGCCGCTCAACACCCTGGCCGCTGGGTGCGAGGACCTGATCGTCTGCACCGCCAGTTCCCATTGTCCGCTACCGTTCGCCGACCTGGCCGAACAGGACCGCCATGCCAGGCTCTGCCACTGAACCCGCCCGATCGCGGGCCCTTGTTCGCTGGTGGGGATGGGGCGTTTGGCGACCTGCCGGAGTCCGGTATCGGGTTGGTGTCGGGTGCGGGGTTCGGCCATGCGTGTGCGGCACACGCCGGCGCCGTCCGCGAAGCCGCCATCGCCTCCGAAAAGAGGCGCTAATCCATTGCCAGCTGCGTGCTATGTCTGCCGGTATAGCCTGCGACGGTGGATATCAGCTGGCTGGAGAGTTTCCTCGCCCTGCTCGAACACGGTAGTTTCACGCGTGCGGCCGAGGCACAGCACTTGAGCCAGCCGGCGTTCAGCCGCCGTATCCAGGCCCTGGAACAGTGGTTCGGCGCCGAGCTCGTCGATCGATCGACCTTTCCCGTGGCGCTGACGCCCGCTGGTGTGAAGGTCCGTGCCCAAGCCGCCGAGATGGTGTCCGGGATCGGTGCCGTACGTGATGAGATCCGCGGCCGGCAACTCATGCCGCACGAGGCGGTCCGGGTCTCCACGAGCCATACGCTCGCCGCGGTCTACTTCGCCCATTGGTGGCCACGGATCAGCGGTGAATCGACCGTCCCCTGCCTCTTGCTGCCGTCGAACACGCTCGACGGATATGAGGCCCTGGTGCACGGCGGGTGCGATCTGCTGCTGGCCTACGCCGATCCGGTCCACCCGCTCGGGCTCGACGGCACCGACGTGGAATGGCTGGTCGTCGCGCGAGATCACCTGGCACCGTACACCGCTCTTCGTGACCGGGAGCTGCGGTTCCGGCTGCCCGGCACGCCGGGTCATCCGGTTCCGTTCGTCAGCCATGGCCAGAACTCGTTCCTCGGCCGCGTCACCGAGAGGCTGACCGGCGGCCGGACGCTGAACTTGCGGCCGGTGGTGCAGAGCGACCTGACATCGGCGTTGGCGACCCTCGTCTGTGCCGGGGTGGGCGTCGGGTGGCTGCCTGGGCTGCTGGCCGAACCGGCGGCGGAGGCCGGCGTCGTCGAGCGGCTGGATGATCCGCTCCTGTACGTGGAGCTGGAGATCCGCCTGCACCGGCGTCGAACGAAGCGAATGACGCGGCAGACCGCCGCCGTCTGGGAGTGTGCCGAACGGTTCGCCATCGATGGCGGTTAGGGATCGCTTCGCTACATGCGGGAACACTCCCGGATCACGGCGTCGGCGAGTATGTCGGTCGGGTTGAGCACCGCGGGACGCTCATCGTCGCGGATCGCCTTCAGGGCGAGCGGAAGCTCGGTGCAGGCCAGCACGACCGTCGATGCGCCCGCGTCGGCGAGCCGCCGCAGCGCGGCGGCGAGCTCGGTTCCGGCCGCCGCCGGCCTTCCCTGCTTGACCTGCCTGATCGATTCGTCAACCCGCCGCTGCGCCACCTCGTCCGGCGTGATCGTAGGGATTCCCGCAGCGGCGCATCCGTCCTGGTAAAGACGGCTGTGCAGCGTTGCTCGGGTACCGAGCAACCCGACGGCACCGGCCCCGCCGCCCTGTGCCGCCAGCACGTCCACGGTCTCCTGGACCATGTCGAGGAAGGTGAGGCCGCTCTCCTCGGCCAGTCGCCGCCGGAAGACATGCGCGGTGTGACAGGGAATCGCGACCAGCGTGGCTCCGAGCAGACGCAGGTTGTTCGCCCCTTCGAGCATCGCGGGGTAGGGCTCGGAGGTTCCCCGGAGCACCGCGCCGACCCGATCGGGAACCGTCGGATCGGCCCAGATCACGACTCGCAGGTGATCCTGATCGCGTGTCGCCGGTGTCCGGCGGATGAGTTCGGCGTAGAAGTCCGCGGTCGCGGCCGGCCCCATTCCGCCGAGGATCCCGATCAGCGGACCGCGGGGCTCGCGGGGCGACCCCGTATCGGCCGACTCTGTGCCGGTCAACGGCGGACCGCGCCCTGGTCCCGGGACGACGCGGCTTCGGCCGCAGCCGCCGGCGCGTCCCCCGCGAAGGCCGAGCGGTAACCGAACAGACCCGCGCTGCCACCTGTGTGGAGGAAGACCACGTTGTCGTCGGCCGTGAACCGGCCCTCGGCGATGTTGCCGAGCAGCCCGGCGAATCCCTTCCCGGAGTACACCGGGTCGAGGAGGATCCCCTCCACGGACGCGACCAGCCTCAAAGCGTCGATCATGGTGTCGGTCGGCACGCCGTACCCGCCGCCGACCCAGCGATCGTCGACCAGCACGCCGGTGCGTGACACGCTGCCCTCCGCCCCGATCGTGGCCGCGGTGTCCCCGGCGAGCGCGTACACCGCGTCGACCTGGGCGTCCTCCTTGTGCCGCACGCTGACGCCCAGCACACGGACATCGCTGTTCATCGCGCCGAAGCCCGCGAGCAGACCTGCCTGGGTTCCGGTGCTGCCGGTCGCGTGAACCACCCAGTCGATCGGCAAAGGAGCCGACTCCAGCTCTTCGGCACATGCGACGTAGCCCAGCGCGCCGATCGGGTTCGAACCGCCGCCGGGGATCACGTAGGGACGTGCTCCCGTCGCGCGCAGCTCGTCGGCGAGCTCCTCCATCGCGGCCTGCATGTCGGTTCCCGCGGGCAGCCGGTCGACGATGTCCGCACCGAGCAGCCCATCGAGGAAGACGTTCCCCGACTCCTCGTACTCTTTGTCGCGCTCCTGCCGCCTCTCCAGCAGCAACTTGCAGGCCATCCCCACGTGCGCTGCGGCGGCCGCCGTCTGCCGGGCGTGGTTCGACTGGGTCGCGCCCTGGGTGATCAGGACATCGGCCCCACGCGCCAGGGCGTCGCCGACCAGGAACTCCAGCTTCCGTGTCTTGTTACCGCCCGTCGCGAGTCCGGTGCAGTCGTCACGCTTGATCCACAAATTGGGAACGGGGACCTGTGGATGGCTCGCCCGCAGGTGTTCGGTGAGCCTGCTCATCGGCTCGAGCGGCGTCGGGAAGTGCCCCAGTGAATGACGGGCGAACCGTGCGAGCTGAACCATGGACCCCTCATCTCAAGTCGCCCCAACCAGCAGAAACACCAGCGAATCGGATCGCGTCAGGGAATGTCCAATGCCGATCATGAGGCGGTGATGCGCGATGCGCATGACATGCGCCGACGTGTTGACCGCACAGGCGAGTGATCGAACACTGTCAGGTCAGCAACGATGCGGGCCGCGAGAAGGTGATCGGCGCATGACCGAACCAACGAACGAACCAGCCGAGTCGACAACGAGCAAGCCCTGGCTGCGAACGCTTAGGAACTTGCTTTCGTCAATCGGGTTTCAGGTTCTGATCGCCCTGATCGTGGGTGTCGTTCTGGGACTCGCCGTACCCTCGTTCGGCGAACATCTGAAGGTGGTCGGTGACGGGTTCATCCGACTCATCGACATGAGCATCGTGCCTCTGCTCTTCCCGGTGATCGTACTGTCCATCGCGAGGATGGACTCCGCGAAGGCGCTCGGGAGACTCGCCGGGAAGACCCTGCTCTACTTCGAAGCGGTGACGATCTCCATCCTCTTCGTGACGCTGCTCCTGGCATCGGTCTTCCGACTCGGGCATGGCGCGAATCTCCACTCCGTCCATGCGGCAGATGCCAGCGGTGTGCAAAAGTCAATCGACGTTCAAAAGCTGTTCCTCGACATCATCCCCAGCAATGTCTTCAGCGCATTCGGATCGGATAACCTACTGTCGATCCTTTTCTTCGCATGCTTTTTCGGGTTCGCGCTGTCGCGGATCGGGAAAAAGGCGACGCCGGTCATCGCCGTACTCGATGGAGTCGCCGACGCGATGTTCCAGGCGATCAGCTGGATCGTCCGGCTGGCACCGCTCGCCGTCGTCTCGTACGTGGCCTACAACACCGCGCACTACGGCTGGCACCTGCTGATCAAGCTAGCGGTGTTCGTCGGGGTCTTCTACGGCGCCGTCGTCATCGTGCTGGCCGTGGTGTTCCCAGTCGTGTCCATCATCTTCCGGGTGCCCTACACACGTCTTCTGCGCGCGATCATCGACCTGGTCCTGCTGGCATTCGTCACGCGAAGCTCCGAAGTGGTACTCGCGCCGATGATCAAACGACTCGAAGAGTTCGGCGTAGCCTCCAAGGTCTCATCATTCACGCTGCCATTGGGATACTCCTTCAACGCCGACGGCGCGACGATGTACGAAGGTCTGGCGGTCGTCTTCATCGCCAACGCCTACGGAGTCAACCTCTCCATCTCCCGTTTCATAACCGTGATGCTGGTGCTGATGCTTCTCACAAAGGGAATCGCCGGCATACCGTCCTCCTCGATCGTCGTACTGTTCTCGGCCGCCGCAGCCATCGGGCTGCCCGCGGAAGGAGTCGCCATCCTGCTCGCGGTCGACTTCGTCGTCGACATGGCCAGGACCGCGCTCAATGTCACCGGGAACGCCTTGGCCGCCCTGGTGGTCGCCGGATCCGAAGGCGCATTCGACCCGCGTCCGGTCCCGGCGTCTCCGGTTGGGATCGGCTGCACCCGCGAGCGCGGAGCGCACGCTCTCTAGCCGTTCTTCGAGTCGGCTGCGCCGGCCCTCGAGGAGATTCCGTCCAACCCGACAGGTAAGGGGGTATCGCCCGGATGGCGAGACCACTGGAGACACTGAGCCGGCTCATCCAGTTCAACAGTCAGACCGAAACTCCCGGAGAAAGTGAAATCACGCGCTTTCTCGTCGACTACATGGACGGGCTGGGCCTGGAGTGACTGGTCAACACCTGGCGGCCTGCCCGGTTTGATCTTGATGGGCTGAGTGTCGATGATGGTGGGGTGCCCGCTGATCCCCAGCCGTCGTATGCGCAGCTTGCTGCGCTGGTGGTGGAGCTTTCGGCCCGGTTGGAGGCGAACGCGCGGCTGGAGCAGGCGAACGCGCGGATTGGTGAGCTTGAGGCGCGGCTGGGCAAGAACAGCCGTAACTCCTCCAGGCCGCCGTCCTCGGACGGGCCGGCCAAGCCGGCACCGAAGTCGTTGCGGGGCAAGAGCGGCCGGCGTCCGGGCGGGCAGGCCGGGCATCGGGGCCAGACGCTGTGCCAGGTCGCCGATCCCGATCGGTGCCGGCGGCATGTGCCCCTAAGCTGCCGTGGCTGTGGCGAGGGGCTGGCCCGGGCGCCCGAGGTCGGGCTGGAGCGGCGGCAGGTGTTCGACATCCCCGCCATCGCCGTGCGGGTGACCGAGCATCAGCTGGTCAAGCGCCGGTGCGGATGCGGGGCGGTGACCACGGCCGATGCCCCGGCGGGGGTGGACGCACCAGTGCAGTACGGCCCGAACATCACCGCGATCGTGTGGGTGCCGGATACTCGGCCATCGGTCGTGACCTGGGGTTTCTTGTTCGGTAGGCGGGCGGTGTCCGAGTCGAGCAGGATCGAGGCTTGTGGTGCTACGACTGCTCTACCTCATCTTCGTCCGTCCACTGGGATGGCTCGCTCTGCTGGCGCGGTCGGACGCCGCCAAACAGGCCGAGATCTTGGTGCTGCGGCATCAACTGACGGTGCTGCGTCGACAGGTCGCACGTCCTCGGCCGTCCTGGGCCGACCGGGCGATGATCGCAGCGCTGGCGCGGTTGCTGCCCCGATCCCGGCGGATCGGCTTGTTCGTCACACCTGGCACGGTGCTTCGCTGGCACGCCGATCTGGTGAAGCGACGCTGGACCTACAAACGCACCCAACCTGGTCGCCCGCCGACGTGCCCCACGATCCGCGAGTTGGTGTTGCGGATGGCGGCTGAGAACCCGGGGTGGGGTTATCGGAGGATCGCCGGGGAGCTCGCCGGTCTGGGCCGGAGGATCGCGCCGTCGACGGTGTGGGCGATCTTGAAGAAGGCCGATATCGACCCGGCACCTCGCGGATCGGGGCTGGCCTGGGGAAAGTTCCTGCGGGCTCAGGCCGAAGGGATCCGCGCCTGTGATTTCTTTCATGCCGAGACGATCATGCTCACCCGGCTGTACTGCTTCGCGGTCGTCGAGCACGCCACCCGCCGGGTGCACATCCTGGGCGTCACCGCTAACCCAACCGCCGGCTGGGTCGCGCAACAGGCGAGGAACCTGTTGATGAACCTGGAAGAGCGGGCCGGGTCTTTCAAGTTCATAATCCGTGATCGCGACAGCAAGTTCACCGCACTATTCGATGAGGTGTTCAGCACTGAGGGCATAAGGATCGTGCTGTCTGCGCCTCAGGCGCCGCGCATGAACGCGATCATGGAACGCTGGGTCGGCAGCGTACGCCGAGAGATCCTCGACCGGATCCTCATCCTCAACGCCGCACACCTGCGCAAGGTTCTCAACGAGTACGAGGACCATTTCAACGCCCACCGTCCCCACCGCGCGTTGAACCAGGCCAGCCCGCTGAGAGCGCTACCCGATCCCGTCGAGGCCGACATCAAGGTCATCCGACGAGATCGGCTCGGCGGGCTCATCCATGAATACGCCCAGGTCGCATAGGGTGGCCGAATATTCGGCACCGACACGTCGATCCAGAGAATCGGCTTCTCCCACGCGGGCTGGAGGCCGCGTGGGAGAAGACGCTGACCG
>JBJMIW010000062.1:0-11593 GCA_045806665.1 Actinoallomurus sp. | reverse complement strand
GTCCGCGCCGCGGACGGTGACGGTGCCCCCGGGCTTGCCGCCGGCGCCGGGGACCCGACGGGTGGTGACCACGTCACCGGTGACCAGCGTGACGGAGTGCTCGCCGGCGGGCACATGGTCCGTGCTGGACGCGGTGGGGATGGTTCTGCCGGAGCCGGGGGCCGAACGTGCCGCGGCCATCGCACTGCATGGGCTCATCAGCGCGAGTACCGAGGCACCGGCGATGACCGGCACACTCCAGCGTCTCTGGTGTTGCTTCAACGAGGTGTCTTCCCGCTCTGGGTTCCAGGCAGGGGACGGTCGCCCTCTGCCGTCCAACGGCGCGACCTCACACCGTGGCGGCCTGGGCCGCGCTGGAGGCTTGGCGTGGACGATCAGAGTTAAGGCTTGTTGGCCGGTAGATGTCTAGATCAAACTTTTGTCCGATATCGCCAGCTGGCGAATCACGCCACCACCCGACCGCCCGCCAGGCGGTGCCGACCAGGAGGACGCCCCGGTGCTCAGTACCCTCGGGATCAGCGAGTTCGACGAGCAGGTCTACCGCGCTTATGTGGCCAAGCCGGACCGGACGGCGCGGGAGATCGCCGAACACCTGGGCACCACGCCCAGCCGGATACGGCACGCGGTGGCCCGATTGACGGAACTGGGCGTGCTGCGAAGGGAACAACACGGCCGATACCGGCCGGTCAGCCCGCGGACCGCGTTGAGCGCGCTGCTCGCCAGGCGCCGAGCCGATGCCGAGGCGGCGTTCACCGCGGTGTGGGACGCGGTCGATGACCTGGCGCGTGAGTACCGCGCCAGCCGCCTGAAGGAGGATCCGACCGAGCTGGTGGAGGTGATCACTGGAGAGGCGGCGGTCACCCTACGGGTGGCCGAGCTGATGGAGTCGATCCGCACCCACTTCTGGGTGCTCGACCGGCCCCCCTACCTGGGGCCGTACAGCAACGAGTTGGAGGAGGCCTTGACGATGGACCTCCTGGGCCGCGGGGTCGACCTACGGTCGGTCTACACCCCGGAGGCACTGCAGTTGCCCGGCCGATTCGAGCTGATCACCCGCCTCGCTCAGGTCGGCGAGCAGGCCCGGCTCCTGCCGGCCCTACCGTTCCGGCTGCGCATCATGGACCGTCGTGTCGCGCTGGTCGCGCTGATCGGAGGACGGTACGACGGAATCGCCGTCGTCCATCAGTCGGGTCTGCTCGATGCACTCCTTGAGTTGTTCGACGTTTATTGGCAGCGGGCACAGCCCATTGTCTCGACGGGTATTGTCTCGACGACCCCAGAGACCCTCGACCAGCCGAGCACGGAAGATCTCTTGCTGCTGAAAATGTTGCATGCGGGCTACAAGGACCAGGCGATCGCCCGGCAACTGGGGACGAGCGCGCGCACCGTGACCCGCCGGATCGCCGCGATCGCGTCCGGGCTCGGCCTCGACACCCGCTTCCAGGTGGGCGCTGAAGTCGCCAAACGAGGCTGGATCTGAGCCCAGTGTGGTTTCCCTCGTAGCGTGGAGACTGAACCAGAGAGACGGTCGGGTCTGGGACATGAGAGATGCCGGAGCTCGCCGAGTTGAGCGCGGGCATAGGCGAGGACCCGGGCCGCGCGGCCTGGTCGCCGGCATCCGCCGCCCGGTCCGAGTGGCGGCCACTTGGAGGAGCCGGGCTCCGCCGCCGGGAGGAGCCCGCTCGGGAGCCGTCCGTCTTACCATCGACGGGTGGGCCACCAATGGATCGGGCGTCTGTTTGATGAGGACGCTGCGTTGGCACGCTTCATCACCCTGTCGGTGCAGGCCCTGGGCGACCTGCGCCTCCTGACGAGACCCGAGGACGCGCTGGCCTGGACGCTGGCCCTCGGCGGCCTCGCCGTCTGCCTCGCCGGGCAAGGCGCCGGCGGCCTGTGGGGTACGGAAATCTTGTCAGTACCGCTGACCTGCGGGTTGGTGGCTCGAGCATGGTGCGGGAGCGGTCATCCTGGCTGCTTGTGTTCTGGTCCTTCCTCTACCTCATCCTCGGCCACGTCCTTCGGTTCCTGCTCCTGCTGGTGCGTGGAGATCGGAGCAAGGAGCTGGAGATCCTCGCGCTCCGGCGTCAGGTCGCTGTTCTATGTCGTCAGGTGCATCGTCCGGATCTGGGCGACGGAGACCGCGTCTTGCTGGCGGCGCTGTCGCGGCTGTTGCCCCGTCCCTCGTGGACGGTCTTCTTTGTGGCGCCGGCGACTCTGCTGCGCTGGCATAGCGATCTGGTTGCCTGCAGATGGACCTACAAGAGGAAACGTGAAGGCCGCCCCTCCACCCGGAAGGACATCCGGGATGCGGTGCTGCGCCTGGCCCGGGAGAACCCGACCTGGGGCTATCAGCGGGTGCGCCGTGAGGCGCTGGTTGATCGAGTGGGGGTGAGAGACCTTCACCTCCGGCCTGTCGTAGCAGGTCGGTGAAGCTGGGGGCAGCCTGACCTGGGAGGTGCTGGGGAGGGTGGCAAGCGGCCCTGACAAAGCCGGGGCGTGGCCAGTACTGCCAGATGGCGGCGGGTCCGGCGAGCGAGACGGAGAGGTGTACGCGAGGAACCGGTGTGTGAAGCCTGAAAGGTGTCATTACTCGGCCGTGAGGTCGTGACCTGCGGTGATAACAGGTGGTCGAAGGGGTGGTTGGGGTCGGGCATCCTCGGCGGTCGTGGCGCTGCGCTTGATGTATTTGATCTTCTGTCGGGTGGTCGGCTGGCTGTTGCTGTTGGCTCGTAGCGATGCCGCGAAGGATATGGAGATCCTGGTGCTGCGTCATGAGGTCGCCGTTCTGCGCCGTCAGGTGGGTCGGCCGCGGTTGTCGTGGGCTGATCGTGCGATCTTGTCGGGGTTGGCCAGGGCGCTGCCGAAGGCGCTGCGGATGCATCGGCTGGTGACGCCGGGCACGTTGTTGCGATGGCACCGGCGATTGGTCGCTCGTAAGTGGACCTATCCGCAGAGGCCGGGCAGGCCACCGACCGACCCGGCGATCGCGGCGCTGGTGCTGAGGCTAGCCAAGGAGAACTCCTCTTGGGGATATGAGCGCATCCGCGGCGAGCCGAAGAACATCGGGTACAAGGTCAGCGGCGCGACGATCCGCCGGATCCTGAAGCGGGCCGGTCTGGGGCCTGCGCCGCGGCGCGCGGATGACCGGTGGCGCGATTTCATCCGTGCCCACGCGGCCGGCACGCTGGCGTGCGATTTCTTCTCGGTCGACACGGTGCTGCTGCGCCGCTTGTACGTGTTCTTCGTGATCGAGGTCGGGACCCGGTTCGTTCACGTCCTGGGCGTGACCGCCAGCCCGGATGGAGCATGGGTCGCTCAACAGGCCCGTAACCTGTTGACCGACCTGGGGGACCGGGCAGGGAGGTTTCGGTTCCTGGTCCGCGATCGAGATGCCAAGTTCACTCGGGTCTTCGATGAGGCCATGGTCGGTAACGGCACATGCGTGATCAAGATTCCGCCCCGGTCGCCTCGGGCGAACGCGTTCGCGGAGCGTTGGGTACGCACCGTGCGTTCCGAGTGCACCGACCGGATGCTGATCTTCGGGGAACGGCACCTGCGGACGGTGCTGACCGCGTACACCGCCCACTACAACCGGTGCAGGCCACACCGATCCCTGCATCTTCGCGCTCCCGCCGACGGCGCAGACGTGATCCACCTGCCGGTCGACCGGATCGAACGCCGCCAAGTCCTCGGCGATCTGATCAACGAGTACGAAAGAGCAGGCTGACCAAGGACGCGCTCGGCTGCGAAGCCGCAGGTCAACGCTCATGGCCGGGTTTTGACACCCTTCAGGCTGATTGTCGCCCGGGATGATGGTCGGTCGTGCTGTTGCGACTGGCTTACCTGACTGTGGCGAACGCGTTCGCGATGCTGCGTCTGCTGCCGATGAGCGATCGGGACAAGGATGCGGAGATCCTCGCGCTGCGTCATCAGATCACGGTGCTGGAGCGCCAGCTCGGCGGCGACAGAGTGCGGTTCACCTCGAGCGATCGGGCGTTCCTGGCGGCGTTGCTGCATCGGATGCCGGTCAAGGTGCCGCATCGGCTGCGGCTGGTGGTGCGTCCGGACACGGTGCTGCGCTGGCACCGCGATCTGGTCGCACGCCGGCAGGATCGCTCGGTCGGGTGCGGTGAAGCGCACCTTCTTCCCGCCCAGCTGACGTTCCAGCACGGCGATCTGATGACGCGGCGCCAGGATTTCGATGTCCTTGTCCCGATCGCCCACCGCAAGAAGACGCAGGCTACGCTCGGGCGATGGAGTTGCGGCGGATTCGGTACTTCATCGCGGTCGCCGAGGAAGGTAACTTCGGCCGGGCCGCGGAACGACTACGGATGGCGCAGCCCCCGTTGTCGCAGCAGATCAAATCGCTGGAAGCCGAGATGGGGGTGCAGCTGTTCCGCCGCACCACCCGTCACGTCGACATCACTCCCGCCGGGCAACGGTTCCTCCAACGCGCACGGGAGATACTGGCTGCCGTGGACAACGCGGTGACCGAGGCCAGCCAGGTTGCCGATGGCACCCTGGGGCGCATCTCGATCGGGTTCACCGGGTCGGCCACCTACGACCTGCTCCCGTCGCTGGTGCGGGTGCTCCGAGCCGACCTGCCCGGGATCGAGTTGGACATTCGCGGTGAGATGCTCACCCCGCGTCAGGTCGCCGCACTCGCCGAGGGCACGCTCGACCTGGCGTTCCTGCGTCCGCCGGTGCGCAGCTCCGAGGTAGAGGTCCGGGTGCTGCGGCGAGAACCGCTGATCGCCGTCCTTCCCGCCCACCACGCCCTGGCGAACAGGAAATCGGTCCGGCTGTCCGATCTCGCCGATGATCCTTTCATCACCTACCCGTCGCACAATCGCTCCGTGGTGTACGAGGCCGTGCTCGACACATGCCAGCACGCCGGCTTCGTCCCCGCGTCGATCCACGAGGTGTCCGAAACGTCGACATTGGTGTCGTTCGTCGCGGCCGGGCTCGGCGTCGCGCTGGTTCCCGCGTCGATCCAGCACCTGCAGATCACCGGCGCGAGCTATCTACCGCTAGCCGGTACCACCCAGGAGGTCGAGCTCGCCGTGGCCACGCGGGTGGACGAGCCCTCACCGTTGGTGGCGCGCGTCCGTGCGCGGGCCGAGGCGTTGATCGGCGGTGGGCGCAAGGTCCGGACCGGGCAGCGAGCAAGACGTTCACCGTCTCAATGAGGACGTTTTTTGTATTTCACGTGAGGTATTGCGCGGTGTGACACTCGTCGCAACGTTCGGCCGGCAGTGACCGAACGCTGAGGTGAAGGGTCAACGAATGCCCGCTTCCCACGCGTGCGTGATCACGAGCGGTGAGCTCCCGTGACGCCGTTCATGCACAGTGTCCAAGCGCGACTCGACGGCGAGGTTTCTCCCGTCGCGCGCACCGAGGACAGCGCTCCCATCCCGGTTCCGGTCGCGACCGACACCCAGGTCATCATCCGTTCGCTGGCTGAGCAGCTGGTCAGCGAGGCGAACGCGATCCTGCGTGAACACGGCGAGGTGATCAGCCTGGTGGACGAGGTCGGGCCCGGCGAGCTCGCTTTCACGCTGGGCTACCAGGGCCGCCGGGCCCGCGTGCAGACGGTCATGTCTGGCCGGTCCGCGCTGGTGAGCCTGCTCGTCGACGACCAACACAGCCGGCACGGCCAGCAGAAACAACAGCCTCGTCACCTGGCCGGCGAGGAGGAGCTGCAGGCCCTCGTCCTCGGCCTCATCGCGCCGAAGTAGTCATCCGCGCACGGTGCGCGCCATCCGCCAATCAGCAGGAGCCCTCGTGCAGTACGAGTTGCGCTACCGGGTCATCGAGCCCAAACGAAACAGCTATCAGAACGTGATCGACCGATTCGGCGATCAGCCGGCCACCCGCTACCAGGAGGCCACGCTCGACGTCGAGCCCCGGGAGAACTTCCACTACCGACCTACTTGGGCGCAGGACCGCGAACTGTACGACCCGCGCTACACCGCGCTGCGGCTCACCGATCCCTACGCCTACACCGACCCGCGCAACTTCTACTACACCCCCTACGTCAACAACCGTGCTGCCCTGCATGACGAGTTCGGCAAGACGCTGAGCTACCTGGAAGACCGCGACCTGCTGCTCAAGCTCCCCCAGGCGTGGCGCGACGTGCTGGCGTCGGTGGTGATCCCATTGCGACACTATGAGTCCGCGGCGCAACTGGTGTCGGTGGCCGGCGCACGGTTCGCCTACGGCACGTCGATCGAGCAGTGCTGCACGTTTGCCGCGTTCGACCGCATCGGCAACGCCCAGATGCTCTCCAGAGTCGGAATCGCCCTCGGTGGTGGCACCGGCGATGTCCTCGCCACCGCCAAACACGAATGGCTTGACGGCGAGCACTTGCAGCCGATGCGGCGCCTGGTCGAGGAGATCATGGTCGTCGAGGACTGGGCCGAGGGCTTGCTGGCCATCGACCACATCGACGCACTGCTCTACCCGCTGATCTACGGGCAGCTGGACGAACAGGCGCTGTCGGGAGGCGCGGGTGCCTACAGCCTGTTCGCCCAGCACCTGAACACCTGGTTTGCCGACCAGCGCAAGTGGCTGGACGCACTGCTCTCCGCCTGGCGCGACGATCCTGACCACGGCGCGGCCAATGCCGAACATCTCGACCGCATCGCCGGCGCGTGGCGGCGGCGCGCCGAGGAGGCCGTCGACGCGCTGCGGGCGGTCACCGACAAGCACGTGAACGGAGCATCCGCATGACCTCGACGCTGCGCCAAGTCGGCATCGACATCCAGGATGCGGAGGAGAACCGGCCCCTGGTCGACGCTATCAAGGCCGACAACCCGGAGCTGACCATCCGGCATCTGCCCGGCCTGCTCAAGCTGCAGGCGGCCGGCCGCATCGTGATCAACCGCGAGACGGTGCAGGCCAAGCTCGGCCGGGACTGGGACACCGGCGAATTCCAGATGGCGATCGTGTCCTACGCGGGCAACTTCTCCGAATGGGACGACGACCAGATCATCGTGAGTTGGGAGCACTGACCATGACCCAGGCCAAGCCTCGTGCCAAGAAACTCCCGCTCAAGGAGCGCTACGCGCTGCTGACTCGCGACCTGGACTGGGAGCCGAGTTATGTCAGCAAGGAGCAGCTGTTCCCCTACACCTCCTACGAGGGCATCAAGATCCACGACTGGGACGGCTGGCAGGACCCGTTCCGGCTGACCGTCGACGCCTATTACAAGTACCAGGCCGAGAAGGACAAGCGCCTGTACGCCGTGCTGGACGGGTTCGCCCAGAGCCAGGGGCACCTGGGGCTGTCCGACGCGTCCTACCTCAACGCGATCAAGCTGTTCATCCAGGGCGTCACGCCGCTGGAGTACGCTGCGCACCGCCACTTCGCTTACCTGGCGCGGTACCTGGAGGGGCCGGCTCCGCGGTTCGCCGCGCTGTGCCAGAGCGTGGACGAGTTGCGACACTGCCAGACACAGATCCACACGATCAGCAACTACAACAAGTACTACGGTGGGTTTCATAGCTGGTCGAAGATGCACGATCGGGTCTGGTACCTCTCGGTGCCCAAGTCGCTGTTCGACGACGCGATGACAGCGGGTCCGTTCGAGTTCCTGATCTCGATCTCGTTCAGCTTCGAGTACCTGCTGACCAATCTGCTGTTCGTGCCGTTCATGAGCGGCGCCAGCTTCAACGGCGACATGCCGACGATGTCGTTCGGGTTCTCCGCGCAGTCCGACGAGAGTCGGCACATGACGCTCGGGTTGGAGGCGATCAAGTTCCTGCTGGAGCAGGACGAGGGCAACGTGCCGATCATCCAGGGCTGGATCGACAAGTGGTTCTGGCGGGCGTACCGGATGTCCGCGCTGGTCGCCGCGATGATGGACTACATGCTGCCCCGGCCGGTGATGAGCTGGAAGGAAGCCTTCGAACTGTACTTCGAGGACCAGATGCTCGGCGGCCTGTTCCCGGACCTGGAGTTCTACGGCATCCGCCCGCCCCGCCACGTCGAGGACGCGATCGCCGAGAAGGACCACCTCTCGCACCAGGTGTACAAGATCCTGCACAACTTCAGCTTCGCCGCGTCGTTCACCACCCAGACACCGAGCGAGGAGCACTCCGCCTGGTTGGCCGAGCAGTACCCGGATACCTACCAGCAGTGGTACAAGCCGGTGTGGGACAAGCACGTCCGGATCGAGGCGGATGGCGGCCGGGTGTTCTTCCAGGGCCTGCCGCAGCTGTGCCAGGTCTGTCAGATCCCGATGGCGTTCACCGAAACCGACGACCCGACCCGGATCTCGTTCCGTCGTAGCGAGTTTCGCGGCGAGACCTTCCACACCTGCTCGGAGGGCTGCCAGTGGATCTTCGAGCGGGAGCCGGAGAAGTACGTTCAGGCGTGGCTGCCCGTCCACCAGATCTACCAGGGCAACTGCGGCGGCCCGTCCGTGCCCGAAGTGCTGGCCTGGTACGGCATCCAGGACGGCGACAACGGCGAGTACAAGGGCTCGCCCGACGCCCAGTCCTGGGCGCAGTGGCACGACGGCGCGACGAAGCAGGGAGTGTGAGACATGGCGGTCAAGGCGCTCTACGACTACGAGTTCCCCTCCGCTGACCGCGCCGAGGTCTTCGGCGAGGACCAGCTAGTGTACGTGCACTGGGACGGCAACCCGCTGTTCTGCTCGGCGGCCTGTTTCCGCGTGCCGCAGGCGATGCCGTTCGACGCGTTCGTCAACGACATCGTCGGGCCGTGGGCCGGATCGGACCCGGACTTCGACAGCTCCGCCACCCAGGAGTGGCGCCTGTTCGAGCAGCCGTTGACTCCCGCCGAGGGCGCGACGCTGACCGAGTTGGGCATCGGGCATAAGGCGCTGCTGCACTTCTCGGTCCGTCACGCGTGATGCACACCTACACCGTCACCGTCGAACCGATCGGCGCCGAGGTGCAGTGCCGCGAGGACCAGAACGTCCTGGACGCGTGCCTGCGCGAAGGCGTGTGGCTGCCGCACGCCTGCACCCACGGCACGTGCGGAACCTGCAAGGTCCAGGTCCTCGACGGCGATCTCGACCTCGGTGACGCGTCCCCCTACGCGCTGCTGGACAGCGAACGCGAGGAGGGCGCGGCGCTGATCTGCGTGGCCAAGCCGAACAGCGACGTCACCATCGAGGGTGAGGTCGAGGTCGAGGACGGGGTGGAGATCCACCCGGTCCGCGACTACACCGGCACCATCACCGAACTGACCGAGGCCGCGCCCGGAGTGCGCAGGCTGCGCCTGACGTTGACCGAGCCGATGCCGTTCAACGCGGGCCCGTACGTCCAGCTGCGCACCCCGGGTGGACAGACTCGCCCGTACTCACTGGCCGGGCCACCCGGCGACGCGTCAACGATTGAACTGCACGTCAAACGGTCCGAGGACGGTGCGGCCACCGCCGGCTGGATCTTCGCCGATCTCGCGGTGGGTGACGAGGTGCCCGTCTCGGGCCCGTACGGGCAGTTCTCCTTCCGACCCGCTCGCGACGAACCGGTGCTGCTGCTCGCGGGCGGCACTGGTCTGGCACCGATGAAGTCGATCCTGCAGCACATCGACCACACGGACAGCGGCCACGAGGTCGTCCTCTACCACGGTGTTCCGACCGCTGAGGACCTCTACGAACACGACTGGCTCCAGGAGTTCGCTGACACGCACGACTGGTTCACCTACCGGCCCGCGCTCTCCCGCGAGGAGTACGAGGGCCGCACCGGGCGGGTGCCCGCACTGCTGGCCGAGGACTACCCGCGCGCGGCGGGCAACGTGGCCTATATCTGCGGCAGCCCGGAGTTCGTGGCCGACACGATGAAGGCGTTGATGAAGGCGCGACTGTTCCCGCGCGACATCTACCGCGAGGACTTCTTCGACTCCGCGGACCGCGCGGCCGGAACCAACGTCGTGCGCAGCCCGCTCATCCGCCGCTAACACAGGACCGCGCCAGAGCAGGGCAGGAAGGCAATCATGAAGATCAGCAAGGTGGAAGCGATCCCGTTCGCGATCCCCTACCGCAAACCGCTGCGCTTCGCCTCCGGCGAGGTGACTGCGGCCGAGCACGTGCTGGTCCGGCTACACACCGACGACGGTCTGGTCGGCACGGCCGAGGCTCCGCCCCGCGTGTTCACCTACGGCGAGACCCAGGCGTCGATCATGGCCATCATCACCGACCTGTTCGCCGGCCAGATCATGGGGCTCTCCCCGCTGGAACGCGAACAGGTACGGACCCGGTTGGCTCGCACCGTCGGCAACCCGACCGCCAAGGCCGCGATCGACATGGCCCTGTGGGACATCCTCGGCCAGTCGCTGGGCGTCCCCGTCACCGAACTGCTCGGCGGCTTCGGCAACCGAATGCGCGTGGCCCACATGGTCGGCTTCGCCGAACCGGCCGAGATGGTCGCCGAGGCCGGACGGATGCACGAGCAGTACGGGATCACCACGTTCAAGGTCAAGGTCGGCAGGCGCCCCATCGACCTGGACGTCGCGGCCTGCCGCGCGCTGCGCGAGGCCATGCCCACCGTCGAGCTCTACATCGACGGCAACCGCGGCTGGACCCCGACCGACTCGGCCCGCGCGCTGCGCGCCATGGCCGATCTCGATCTGCAGTTCGCCGAGGAACTCTGCCCCGCCGACGACGTGCTCGGCCGCCGCTGGCTGGCCAGCCACAGCAGCATCCCTCTGTTCGCCGACGAGAGCGCGCCCACACCGGGCGACGTGACCCGCGCCCTGATCGATGGCGCCGGCCACGGAATCAGCATCAAGACGGCGCGCACCGGATTCACCGGATCCCACCGCATCCTCGCCCAGTGCGAGGGCCTGGGCGTCGACGTGGTGATGGGCAACCAGATCGACGGGCAGATCGGATCGCTGTGCAGCCTCGCTTTCGGCGCCGCGTTCGAGACGACCTCGCGCCGCGCCGGTGAACTGTCCAACTTCCTGGACATGACCGACGACCTGCTGACCGAACCCCTGCAGATCCGCGGCGGCACCCTCCGGGTCCGCGAAACCCCCGGCCTCGGCATCGAGATCGACCCCAGCAAGCTCGCCCACTACCGCACCGACACGAACTGACCGCCGCCCGGATCACCCACGGTCGGACCACCCAACGAAGGGAACATCGTGACCACCACCGAACACAAGGCGACGGCCGCCGCCACCGGCGCGTCAGCGACCGAAAGGTTCCAGACCGACAAGGTCGGCGCCAGCGACACCCCGCCCGAGCGGGTCAGCGCACTGGCCCGCCAGGTGCTGGAGGCGGTCCACGAGACGATCCGGGCCAACAACGTCACCTACGCCGAGTACGACGCGCTCAAAGCGTGGCTGATCCAGGTCGGCTCGGACGGCGAGTGGCCGCTGTTCCTGGACGTGTTCGTCGAACACGTCGTCGAAGAAGTCGCCAACGCCAACCGCGAGGGCAGCAAGGGCACCATCGAGGGCCCGTTCTACGCACCGAACGCCCCAGCACTGCCCGCCGAGGCGGCCCTGCCCATGCGCGAGAGTGAGAAGGGCACCCCGCTCACCTTCCACGGCCAGGTCCGCGCGGTCGACGGCACCCCGCTCGGCGGCGCCACGATCGACATCTGGCACTGCGACG
>JBJMIW010000061.1:0-3512 GCA_045806665.1 Actinoallomurus sp. | reverse complement strand
TGATGATCGTCGCCGGCCGGGTGAGCCAGAAGATGGCGCCGGTGCTGCGGCAGATCTACGACCAGATGGCCTCGCCCAAGTGGGTCATCGCCATGGGCGTGTGCGCCTCCTCCGGCGGCATGTTCAACAACTACGCGATCATCCAGGGTGTCGACCACATCGTGCCGGTCGACATCTACCTGCCCGGTTGCCCGCCGCGACCGGAGATGCTGCTCGACGCGATCCTCAAGCTGCACGACAAGATCCAGAACACCAAGCTGGGCGTGCACCGCAAGCGGGAGATCGAGGAGCTCGAGAAGGCCAAGCTCCGCCAACTCCCCCTCCTGGACCAGCCCGAGGTGGTCTCGTGACGTCCCAACATCCTGAGCAGCAGGCCGAGCAGGCCGCCGACCAGCTGCCCGCGCACGTCGAGGAAGAGCGGCGGGAGCAGCCGATCGCTCGCACGGGCATGTTCGGCGCCAAGACGAGCGGCGACACCTCCGGCTTCGGCCGGCTCGTCGTCCGGCAGTCGCCGAAGGTCTCCAGCCCGCGCCCGTACGGCGGTCCCCGCACGACCGGCACCGAAGGCGAGTTCGACGAGATCGCCGACGCGCTGGAGCGCGCCTACCCGCAGTTCGGCGAGGCGATCGAGCGCGTCGTCGTGGATCGAGGCGAGCTGACCCTCGTCGTCCGCCGCGAGCACCTACTGCAGGTCGCCCAGGTCCTCCGCGACGACCCGGCGCTGCGCTTCGAGCTGTGCACCGGCGTGTCCGGCGTGCACTACCCGGCCGAGACCGGCGCGGAGCTGCACGCGGTCTACCCGCTGCTGTCGATGACCCACAACCGGCGCGTCCGGCTCGAGGTCACCTGCCCCGACTCGGACCCGCACATCCCGTCGCTCGTCGCGGTCTACCCGACCAACGACTGGCACGAGCGCGAGACGTACGACTTCTTCGGGATCGTCTTCGACGGGCACCCGGCGCTGACCCGGATCATGATGCCGGACGACTGGCAGGGCCACCCGCAGCGCAAGGACTACCCGCTCGGCGGCATCCCCGTCGAGTATCGCGGGGCGACGGTGCCGCCGCCCGACGAGAGGAGGTCGTACGTATGACAGCGACGGAGTACGACGCCTATGGCGCGGGTGACGCGACCGAGGGCACCGTCTTCAACATCGCCGGGCAGGACTGGGACGAGGTCGTGCAGGCCGCGGCCGGCGGCGACGAAGACCGCATGGTCATCAACATGGGCCCGCAACACCCGTCGACGCACGGCGTGCTGCGCCTCATCCTGACCCTCGACGGTGAGACGGTCGACGAGGCCCGCGTCGGCATCGGGTACCTGCACACCGGCATCGAGAAGAACATGGAGTACCGGACGTGGACCCAGGGGACCACGTTCTGCACCCGCATGGACTACCTCGCGCCGCTGTTCAACGAGGCCGCGTACTGCCTGGCCGTCGAGAAGCTGCTCGGCGTCGAGGACCGCATCCCCGAGCGGGCGCAGGTCATCCGCGTGATGATGATGGAGGTCAACCGGATCTCCTCGCACCTCGTGGCGATCGGAACGTTCGGCCTGGAGCTGGGCGCGACGACGGTCATGCTGAACAGCTTCATCGAGCGCGAGTACGCCCTCGACATCTTCGAGATGGTCACGGGCCTGCGCATGAACCCGGCCTACATCCGGCCGGGCGGTGTCGCGCAGGACCTGCCGCCGGGCGCGATCGACAAGATCGGTGACTTCGTGAAGCGGGAGCGGGAGCGCATCGGGCGGCTGCGCAAGCTGCTCGACGCCAACCCGATCTACGTGGGGCGCACGAAGGGCATCGCCTACCTCGACCTGTCGGGTTGCATGGCGCTGGGGATCACCGGCCCGATGCTGCGTGCGACCGGTCTGCCGTGGGACCTGCGCAAGTCACAGCCGTACTGTGGTTACGAGACCTACGACTTCGACGTCCCCACGCAGAACACCTGCGACGCCTACGGCCGCTACCTCGTGCGCATGCAGGAGATGGAGGAGTCGCTCAAGATCATCGAGCAGTGCCTCGACCGGCTCGGCTCCGGTTCGGCGAAGTCGGGCCCGGTGATGATCGAAGACAAGAAGATCGGCTGGCCGGCGCAGCTCGCGCTCGGGCCGGACGGAATGGGCAACTCGCCGAACCACATCGCACACATCATGGGCCAGTCCATGGAGGCGCTGATCCACCACTTCAAGCTGGTGACGGAGGGCTTCCGGGTACCGGCCGGCCAGGTGTACGCGGCGATCGAGTCGCCGCGCGGCGAGTTCGGTTGCCACCTGGTGAGCGACGGCGGCACACGCCCGTACCGCGCGCACTTCCGCGACCCGTCGTTCGCCCACCTGCAGGCCATTCCGGCGATGACCGAGGGCGGCCAGGTCGCCGACGTCATCACCGCGGTGGCCAGCGTCGATCCGCTCATGGGCGGAGTCGACCGATGAGCGCCGTGCGAGTCGAAGGGCGAGCGGAGCGAGTGATGAGGGGAGCTCGGCGATGAGCGCCGTGCGAGCGATGAAGGGAGCGCGGCGATGAGCGCGGATGAGGAGCGTACGGCCCGCGCCACCGGGGTCACTCCCGGGCCGGAGCTCGAGCCGGAGGTCCGGGCACGGCTGGAGCGCGACGCCAAGGAGATCATCGCGCGGTATCCGAAGCCGCGTTCGGCGTTGCTGCCGCTGCTGCACCTGGTGCAGTCCGAGGAGGGGTACGTCTCGGAGGCCGGCGTCCGGTTCTGCGCCGACATGCTGGACATCACACCCGCGCAGGTGACCGGCGTGGCCAGCTTTTACACCCTGTACAAACGGCGTCCGGTCGGCGAATATCACGTCGGTGTCTGCATCAACAGCCTGTGCGCGATCATGGGCGGCGACCAGATCTGGGACGAACTGAGCGAGTATGTCGGCGTCGGCCACGACGAGGCGACCGGTGACGGCAAGGTCAGCCTCGAACGTATCGAGTGCAACGCGGCCTGCGACTACGCCCCGGTGATGGTGGTCAACTGGGAGTTCTTCGACAACATGACTCCTGAGAAGGCCAAGCGGCTCGTCGACGACCTGCGTGCCGGGAAGGAGGTCGCGCCGACCCGCGGGGCCAACACGGTGTGCGACTTCAAGCAGATGTCGCGAGTGCTCGCGGGCTTCCCGGATGGTCGCGCTCACGAGGGCGTGCAGGCCGGGCCGCAATCCCTGCGCGGTCTCGAACTCGCGAAGGATCAGGGCTGGAAGGCCCCCGAAGGGGATGACCAATGACCACTCTGACGCCGGTTCTCACCAAGGGCTGGGACCAGGCGGACTCGTTCACCCTCGCCGGGTACCAGCGGGGAGACGGCTACCGCGCGATGCGCAAGGCCCTCGCCGGATCGCCCGATGACCTGATCCAGCTGGGCAAGGACTCCGGCCTGCGCGGCCGCGGCGGCGCGGGCTTCCCGGCGGGCATGAAGTGGAGCTTTATTCCCAAAGTGCCGGGTCCGAAATATGTCACGTGCAACACCGACGAGTCGGAGCCCGGTACTTTCAAGGAC
>JBJMIW010000060.1:0-8253 GCA_045806665.1 Actinoallomurus sp. | reverse complement strand
GGCCCTGGTCGACCCGGACCAGCGCCGCCTGGAACTGGTCGGAGGCCTGTCCCGACGCATCTTCGCGGCGCAGGGCCACCGCGGCGTGATCCGTACGACGTCCGACCTCGACGAGGGCGTCGACGGCGCGTCGGCCGTGCTGTTGCAACTGCGCGTCGGCGGGCAGGCGGCCCGCCACGTCGACGAGACGCTGCCGCTGGACTGCGGCTGCATCGGCCAGGAGACGACCGGAGCGGGCGGGCTGGCCAAGGCGCTGCGGACCGTGCCGGTCGTGCTGGACATCGCCGACCGGGTGGCCGCGCTCGCGCCGGACGCCTGGATCGTCGACTTCACCAACCCGGTCGGCATCGTGACCCGCGCGCTGCTGGACGCCGGGCACCGCGCGGTCGGCCTGTGCAACGTCGCGATCGGCTTCCAGCGCCGCTTCGCCGCGGCGCTCGGCGTGTCGCCGGACCGGGTCCGGCTCGGGCATGTCGGCCTGAACCACCTGACGTGGGAACGCACCGTCCACGTCGACGGGCAGGACGTCCTCCCCCGGCTCCTGGCCGACCACGCCGAGGACATCGCCGCCGACATCGAGCTGCCGGCCGGCCTGATCCGCCGCCTCGGCGTCGTCCCGTCGTACTACCTGCGGTACTTCTACGAGCACGACGCGGTGGTGGCCGAGCAGTTGCACGCCCCGTCCCGGGCGGAGGAGGTCGCGGCGATCGAGGAGGGCCTGCTGGAGATGTACGCCGACCCGGCGCTGGTGGAGAAGCCGGCGCTGCTGGAGGAACGCGGCGGGGCGTACTACTCCGAGGCCGCCGTCGACCTGGTCGCCTCCCTGTCCGGCGACCGCGGTGACATCCAGGTCGTCAACGTCCGCAACGGCGGCCGACTGCGGTTCCTGCCGGACGACGCGGTGATCGAGGTCCCGGCGCGGGTCGGTTCGGCCGGGCCGGACCCGCTGCCGATCGACCCAGTGGAGCCGCTGTTCGCCGGGCTGATCGCGCACGTCTCCGCGTACGAGGAGCTGGCCCTCGAAGCGGCGCTGAAGGGCGGCGTCGACCGGGTCGCCGACGCGCTGCTGGCCCACCCGCTCATCGGCCAGGCGAGCACCGCCGACGAACTCGCCCACCGCCTCGTCGCCGCGAACGCCGCCCACCTGCCCTGGGCGGTGAACGCGTGATCCTGGCGATCGACGGCGGCAACAGCAAGACGGACGTCGCCGTGCTGACCGGCGATGGCGACGTCCTGGCCACCGCGCGGAGCGGCGGTTTCCGCCCGGTCGCCGAAGGGGTGACGCGGGCGGTCGACACCGTCGCCGAGGCGGTGACGCGCGCCCTGGCGGAGGCCGGGTCGCTGTCCTCCGTCGACCACGTCTCGGCCTACCTGGCCAACGTGGACCTGCCGGTGGAGGAGGACCAGTTCCACCGGCTGTTCGCCGAACGCGGGTGGGGGCGCACTCTACGGGTCGGCAACGACACGTTCGCGCTGCTCCGCGCCGGGGCCACCGAACGCTGGGGCGTCGCGGTGGTGTGCGGAGCGGGCATCAACTGCGCCGGTGTCGCCCCCGACGGGCGGGTCGCGCGGTTCCCGTCGATCGGCCGGATCACCGGCGACTGGGGCGGCGGCCACTATCTCGGCGAGGAGGCGCTGTGGCACGCGATCCGCGCCGAGGACGGCCGTGGCCCGCACACCGCCCTGGCCGCCGCGGTCGCTGCCCACTTCGGTCACGAGAGCGCGAGCGACGTGGGGCTGGCGATCCACTTCGGGGAGATCTCCGAGGGGCGCCTGGGCGAGCTGTCCCTGGTGCTGTTCGCGGTGGCGGCCGACGGTGACCCGGTGGCTCGCGGCCTGGTCGATCGCCAGGCCGAGGAGGTCGTCGCCCTCGCCACCGTCGCGCTGCGCCGCCTGGACCTGCTGGACGCCCCGGTCGAGGTCGTCCTCGGCGGTGGCGTCCTCGCGGCCCGCCATCCGCACCTGATGGCCCGAATCGAGGAGCGGTTGGCCGGGGGCGCCCCGCAGGCCAAACTCGTCGTCGTCGAGGCTCCTCCGCTCTTGGGCGCCGCCCTCCTCGGCCTCGACGCCACCGAGGCTCCGCCCGACGCGTACGACCGCCTCCGCGCCTTCTACGCGAGGAAACGCTGAGGCTCTCACCGAGGAGTCGTCCGGACGGCCGGACTCGGTACCGGTGTCGATCCGCTCACGGGGACCTCGCCACGGAGATCGCTCGGCTGGAGCGCCCGTGCAGAAGGCTCGGTGAAGGGGCTCGTCCTGGTAGGCAAATCGCCGCAAACCGGGCGCACGCCGCCCTCTTCACCGAGCCTTCTGCTCAGCCAGCGGGCGACCCTTATTCGCACTAAGTCCGGATACGTCCGATTTCACGAACTGCGTCTTTATTGCCATCTTACTCAGCACTTGTCTTGTCCGGAATCTACCGGGGGGATGTTACAAATCACGGCGCAGTCCCGGAAATCGGGAAAGCACCGCGCGTGACGGCTATCGCTCGATTCCAACAAGTAAGGAGACTGACGTGCTGAAGAAGACGTGCGCTACCGGCGTCCTGGCACTGACCGCCGCTGCAGGCGCCCTGCTGACGAGCTCGCCCGCGTCCGCGCAGGTCCCGACCGGGGGCGGCGGCTGGGGTGACGGCTGCTGCAGGTCCTCACACTTCAGGTCCCACTCGAGCCACCGGAACCTGAACTGGAACAACAACAAGATTTTCAACCACATCCCGATTCGGATCCATAACCGGAACAACAACGTCGCCATCGCCCGGAACGGGCAGGAGCAGAGAGAGCGTCAGGGCGAGTTCCAGTTCCAGCGCGACGGCCGCTTCGATGGAGAATTCGGGGGGCTCGGGGGGTTCGGGGATGACGACTGATCCTCGCTCTCGCTGACGGTGAGCACTCGGTAAGGCCACGTCACATCGACTCGCTGTCAGCCGGCGCCCTGCCCGCCCTTACAACGAGCGGGCAGGGCGGCGGGGGCGATCGTGGTCGTCGTCAGGTGATCCGGCGACGCGGCACCACCGCGAACGTGCGGGCGGCGGGAGGACGGCCGTCAGCGCCCACAGGTCGGCCAAGACGATTCGATCGTGAGCGAGATCCCCAAGGCATCGACCGTCCCGCCCGGCTGAGTCGCCGAGGGAGATGGTTATCCGCGTAGGGCGCGATAAGACCGGTTTCATGAACTGCGTCTTTATTGCCATCTTACTCAGCAGTTATCTTGTCCGGAATCCGCCAGGGAATGTTACAAATCACGGTGCAGTCCCGGAAATCGGGAAAGCGCCGCACGTGACAGCTATCCCTTGATTCCAACAAGAAGGAGACTGACGTGCTGAAGAAGACGTGCGCTACCGGCGTCCTGGCACTCACCGCCGCCGCGGGTGCCCTGCTGACGAGCTCGCCCGCGTCCGCACGGGTCCCGACCGGGGGCGGCGGCTGGGGTGGCGGCTGCTGCAGCTCCTCCTCGCACCACGCCCGGTTCTTCCACCACACCCGGAACCACAATTTCAACCAGAACTCCCTCGGAAACCACATCCGGATCCGCATCCGTAACCGGAACAACAACGTGGCCATCGCCAGGAACGGCCAGGCACAGGCCGAGCGGCAGAACGAGTTCCAGCGGCAGAACGAGTTTCAGCGGCAGAGGGAGCTCCCGCGACGGGAGTTCGAAGACTGATCCTGAGTACCGCCGACCGTCAGCGTGAGCCGGAGTTATCGACTGGATCGCGACACATCGTGATCGAGTCGCTGTTCCGCCGGCCGCGCCGGTCGTTCAGGACATCGGACCATCATCATCCACCGCACGTCGGTCGAAGCCCTGCCCGCGCTTGCGAACGGCGCGGGCAGGGCAGGCGAGGCCCGTGGCCGCGGTCAGATGATCCGGTGGCGCGGCACCCACCGCGAAAGCGCAGGCGGCGGGGAGCAAGGGCGGCCAGACGGTGATCACCCGATGACCCGGCACGGCTCCGACCGCTACCGCGGAGGACCCCCGGTGGCGGTGCACCCGAAATCACCGAGACGGCTGGTCACGAGCCAGCTGCTTAACGGCATATAGTCCGATAAACCCGATTCGCGGACTGCGTCTTTGTTGCTATCTTACCTTGCACTTATCTTGTCCGGAATTCCCCGGGGAAAGCTACAAATCACGGCGCGATCCTGAAAATCGGAAAAGCGCCGCACGTGACGGCAATTCCAACAAGAAGGAGACTGACGTGCTGAAGAAGACGTGCGCTACCGGCGTCCTGGCACTCACCGCCGCTGCGGGTGCCCTGCTGACGAGCGCGCCCGCATCCGCGCAGGTCCCGACCTGGGGCGGCGGCGGCTGGGGCGGGGGCTGCTGTACCTCCACGCGCAATCATTTCCGGTTCTTCAACCACCACCGAACCTTCAACGTCAACGAGCACTCCCTGAGCAACCGTATCCCCATCCGCATCCGCAACCGGAACAACAACGTCGCCATAGCCAGGAACGAACAGGCGCAGTCCGAGCGGCAGAACGGGTTCCAGCGGCAGGACGAGTTCCAGCGGCGGAGGGACTTCCGGAGGGACTTCCGGGGGGACTTCGAAGACTGATCCTCGGGTCCCGCCGACCGTGAGCGCGAGGATTCCTCGTCCATGGACGGTGGCATGGTGACCGGATGACTGCTCCCCTGGCCGTGCCGGTCGTTCCGGACCTGGTAACAGCATCCGCCGCACGTCGGTTCGTGCCCTGCCCGCGTTTGCGAACGGCGCGGGCAGGGCGTCGGGGGCGGTCGTCGTCAGATGATCCGGCGACGCAGCACCACCGCGAACGCGCAGGCGGCGGGGAGCAAGGGCAGCCAGACGGTGATCATCCGATAACCCAGCACGGCTCCGACCGCCACCGCGGAGGACGCGCCGGTGGCGGTGAGCCCTGCGATCAGCGCCACGTCCAGGCCGCCGATCGCACCGGGTGACGGGAGAAGAGACGTCAGCGCGGACACGCCGACGTAGATCACCAGGACGGTCCCGATCGTCAGGGAGACGCCGAGGCTGCGCAGCACCGCGAACAGGATCAGCGTGTGGAACAACGGCAGGCTCGCCGAGCCCAGCCACAGCGCCGCCGCCCGGCCCGGATGCCGCAGCACCCGCGTCAGCTGCCTCATGTCCCGGACCATGCGCGCGATCGCCGATAGCGCTGCGCGGGATCGGCGGACCAGCCATCGTCGCGGGCGCCGCACGGTCACCGCCGGCCCGAGGACCAGGCAGAGGAGACCGATCGCCAACGCCACGCCCCAGCCGTGCCATACCGGCCCGGTCATCGCCGGCCCGCCCGGCCGCCGCGCAGGCTCACGCACCGGGTCGAGCGCGGAGGGGGCGATCAGGAGCGCGCCCGCCAGCAGGGCGAGGTGTGTGATGGCAGTGGCGAGGGAGTTCAGGCCGACCGCGCCGACGGCGGCGCCGCGCGGCACGCCATCCGCCGGGGCTCAGTCGGGATCGTAGGCGAGGTTGGGGCGGAGCCAGCGTTCGACCTCGGCGACCGGGACACCACGGCGCCGGGCGTAGTCCTGGACCTGGTCGCGGCCGATCCGGCCTACGGTGAAGTATCGGGAGTCCGGGTGCGCGAACAGCAGGCCGCTGACGCTCGCCGCCGGGGTCATCGCGAACGACTCGGTCAGGGCCATGCCGATCCGCTCGGCGCCGAGCAGGTCGAACAGCGTCCGCTTCTCGCTGTGGTCCGGGCTCGCCGGGTAGCCGAGGGCCGGGCGGATGCCGCGGAAGCGTTCGGCGTGCAGGTCCTCGATGGCCGGGTCGGCGTCCGGTTCGAACCAGTCACGGCGCGCCTTCAGGTGCAGGTACTCGGCGAACGCCTCGGCGAGGCGGTCGGCGATCGCCTTGACCATGATGGAGCGGTAGTCGTCGCCCGCCGCCTCGTACGACGCGGCGAGTTCCTCGGCGCCGTGGACGGTGACGGCGAAGCCGCCGAGGTGGTCGCCGGCCGGGGCGAGGTAGTCCGCGAGGCAGCGGTTGGGGCGGCCCTCCGGCTTGGCGGTCTGCTGGCGCAGCATCGGGAGCCGTACGCCGTCGCCGAGCACGATGTCGTCGCCGTCGGAGTGGGCGGGCCAGAAGCCGTACAGCCCCTGAGCGCGCAGCGAGCCGTCCGCGATGATCTGGTCGAGCAGCGTGTTGGCCTCGTCGAACAGCTCGCGCGCCACCGGCTGCTCCAGGATGGCGGGGTACTTGCCCTTCAGCCCCCAGGCCAGGAAGAGGAACTGCCAGTCGATCATCGCGCGGAGTTCCGTCAGATCCGGCTCGAGAGTCCGTACGCCGGTGAAGGCGGGAACGGGCAGGTCGTCGTACGCCACTCGCTCGGGGTTGGCGCGGGCCCGCTCGAGCGTCAGCAGGGGGCTGCGCTGCCGGGTCTCGTGCTGGACGCGCAGGCGCTCCTGCTCGGCGCTGTTCGACGCGGCGAGCTCCTCGGCCCGGTCGGGGTCGAGCAGGTCGGAGACGACACCGACGACGCGGGAGGCGTCGAGCACGTGGACCGTGGTGCCGTCGTACGCCGGGGCGATCCGGACGGCGGTGTGCTGGCGTGAGGTGGTCGCACCGCCGATCAGCAGCGGGATCTTCAGGCCGCGGCGGTCCATCTCGGCGGCGACGGCGACCATCTCGTCGAGCGACGGGGTGATCAGGCCGGACAGCCCGACGGCGTCGGCGCCTTCGGCGACGGCGGTGTCGAGGATCTTCGCGGCGGGGACCATGACGCCGAGGTCGTTGACCTCGTAGTTGTTGGAGGCGAGGACGACGCCGACGATGTTCTTGCCGATGTCGTGCACGTCGCCCTTGACGGTCGCGAGTACCACCTTGCCGTTGCCGCGCTCGGCCTCGGTGCGCCCCTCCAGCCGGGCCTGCTCCTTCTCGGCCTCCATGAACGGCTCGAGGTAGGCCACCCCGCGCTTCATGACCCGGGCGCTCTTGACGACCTGCGGCAGGAACATCTTCCCGGCGCCGAACAGGTCACCGACGATCTTCATGCCGTCCATGAGCGGGCCCTCGATCACGTCGAGGGGCCGGGCGGCCCGCTGCCGGGCCTCCTCGGTGTCCTCCTCGACGAAGTCGACGATGCCGTGGACGAGGGCGTGCGCCAGGCGGTCCTCCACCGGGGCGTCCCGCCAGGACAGGTCCACCGTACGCTGGGTGCCCCTGCCGCTGACCGTCTCGGCGAACGCGACGAGCCGGTCCGTGGCGTCGGGGCGCCGGTCGAACAGCACGTCCTCGACCAGTTCGAGCAGGTCGGCGGGGATGTCCTGGTAGACGGCGAGCTGGCCGGCGTTGACGATGCCCATGTCCAGCCCGGCGCGTACGGCGTGGAGGAGGAACGCCGAGTGCATCGCCTCCCGTACCACGTCGTTGCCGCGGAAGGAGAACGACAGGTTGGAGATCCCGCCGCTGGTGCGTACCCCGGGGCAGCGCTCCTTGATGAGCGGGAGGGCGTCGATGAACGCCTTGGCGTAGCCGTTGTGCTCGGCGATGCCGGTGGCGACGGCCAGGACGTTCGGGTCGAAGACGATGTCCTCGGGCGCGAACCCGGCCTTCTGGGTGAGCAGATCGTACGCGCGGCCGCAGATCTCGACCTTGCGCTCGGTGGTGTCCGCCTGGCCCCGCTCGTCGAAGGCCATGACGACCACGCCGGCGCCGTAGTCGCGGATGCGGCGCGCCTGCTCCAGGAAGGGCTCCTCGCCCTCCTTGAGGCTGATGGAGTTGACCACGGCCTTGCCCTGCACGCACTTGAGACCGGCCTCCAGCACGCTCCACCGCGAGCTGTCGATCATGATCGGGATGCGGGCGACCTCCGGCTCGGTCGCGACGAGGTTGAGGAACGTCGTCATGGCCCGCTCGCTGTCGAGCAGGTCGGCGTCCATGTTGACGTCGAGGAGGTTCGCGCCGCCGCGTACCTGCTCCACCGCGACGTCCACGGCGGTCTGGTAGTCGTCGGCCTCGATCAGCCGCCGGAACCGCGCCGAGCCCGTGACGTTGGTCCGCTCCCCGATCATGACGAAACCGGTGTCGGGGGCGATCTCGAACGGCTCCAGGCCGCTGAAGCGGGTCCGCTTCGCCGGGGCGGGGACGGTGCGCGGCGGCAGGCCGGAGACGGCCGCGGCGATCCGCTCGATGTGCTCGGGTGTGGTGCCGCAGCAGCCGCCGACGATGTTCAGGAATCCGCTGGCCGCGAACTCGCGGAGGTAAGCTCCCGTCTCGTCCGGCTGCTCGTCGTACTGTCCGAAGGCGTTGGGCAGGCCGGCGTT
>JBJMIW010000059.1:0-7174 GCA_045806665.1 Actinoallomurus sp. | reverse complement strand
GGGCCGCGGCGAACCGACGGCCGCGCTCCGGCGAGGGAGCGTGGATCCGTACGCCTCGGACCGCCTCGTCGCCTTTCTCGGCGCGAGCGGGCGTACGTTCTCCACGATTCGGGGGACCGATAGGCGCGCACATCCCCCCTGAGGACTAGACGCGTAGTCTCCTGGGTCGAGTCGCAGACCATTCCTGGAGGTGATCACAAAAGGGTGCGGCTCGTCGAAGATTGACACCATGGCCCAGCTCGCCACCCCCCATCCCCGTCCGATCCAGGAGCGTCCCAGCGCCTCATCCGTGACGTCCTCGGCGCGCCGGCTGTGGCGGGAGATCGCGCTGGCCGCCGCCTTCTACTGCGCGTACACGCTCGTCCGGCTGCTGATCCCGCACGACGAGCCGACGGCGTACGCGCACGCGGCGCAGATCCTGCGGCTGGAGCACGCGCTCGGCATCGACGTCGAACTGGACCTCAACCGCGCACTCCTGCACGCGCCGTCGCTGGCCAAGCCGGCGAACTGGTTCTACGCCACCGCGCACTTCGCGGTGACGCTGACCGTGCTCGTCTGGCTGTACCGGCGGCGGCCACAGCACTTCCGCCGGCTCCGCGCGTCCCTGATGGTCGCCACCGGGATCGCGCTCGTCGGCTTCTGGGTGTATCCCTTGGCGCCGCCGCGGTTCCTCGGCGATCGGGGCTTCGTCGACCCGGTGGCGGCGCTGCACAGCTTCGGTCTCTATTCGTCCCCGCAGGCCGGTTCGCTGACCAATCAGTTCGCGGCAATGCCGTCGATGCACGCGGGATGGGCATTGTGGTGCTCGGTCGCGGCGATGACCCTTTCAGGCCGTCCGTGGGTGCGGGCGATCGCCACCCTTTATCCGATCGTGACAATTATGGTGATCTTCTCGACGGCCAATCATTACGTGCTCGACGCGGCGGCCGGCGTGCTGATCACCGCGGGTTCGCTGCTGCTCATGCGCCTCCTTCCAGGTCGGAAGATGACAGGGATGGAACCGGTGAAAGATCACAAAGTGACAAACAAGACAAGAGATGCCGACGGCTCACCTGATTCGATCTGAGAACATAGAGATCATGTCGAGGTCGGCCGTGGCGCCGGTCGCCGCGGGCGACCTGACGGGGGCGCAGGCGGACGGGCGAACCGCTGGGCGTCCCCGGTTCTACCGCGAGATCCTGCTCATCGCCCTCTGTTACAGCGCCTACTCCCTGGTGCGCAATCTCGTGCCGCCCAACCACACGGCGGCGCTCGATCGCGGGCATGACATCCTGCATTTCGAGCACCTCCTGCACATCAACGTCGAGTTGTCCATCAACCGGCTGTTCACGGACGTGCGATGGCTCGGGGCCAGCGCGAACTACTACTACGCGAGCCTTCATTTCGTCGTCACGATCGGCGTGCTGGTCTGGCTGTACATGCGCCATCCGGAACGCTACGTCTTCTACCGACGGCTGATCTTCGCGACGACGGTGCTCGCCCTGATCGGGTTCTGGCTGTATCCGCTCGCCCCGCCGCGCATGATCCCCGGGTTCGTCGACACCGTGCTGACATTCCACACCGGGGGCCTGTACGAGTCCGGTGCCTCGCCGATCGCCTCGGTGTCGAACCAGTACGCGGCGATGCCGTCGCTGCACACGGGATGGTCGCTGTGGTGCGCGATCGCCATCGCCGACGTGACGCGGCCCGGCCGGTTCCGGTGGCTGGCGTGCTCCTACCCCGTCGCCACCGTGATCGTGATCCTGGGCACCGCCAACCACTACCTGCTCGACGCCATCGGCGGCGTGGGCACCCTGGGCGCAGGGTACGCCGCGACCCGGACCGTACAGATCGTGATCCCGCACCTCGGCCCGATGGCCCGCGTCTTCTCCACCGACACGGGTTCCCGCGCCTGACCGCCGCTCAATCCAGGTCAGCCCCCTGGCCCATGCCGGTCCTGGCCGGCCGGATCTTGGCGAGGTTGTCCTGCACCGGGTGGGCCCGGCCCGCCGGGCCGGCGGCGAAGGCGCGCAGGACGTTCTCGGTGACCTTGGCGACGAAGGACGCCGCCTTGCCGGTGACGCCGTGGCCGCAGGCCCGGCCGCGCAGCGCGCAGACCCAGCGCATCGTCCCGCTGGCGAACACCCCGGCCCCGCTCTTGGCCGTGTAGTAGGTCGCGTCCGAGGTCGTCGTGAAGGTGCCGCACTGGACGGTCGAGTGGGCCAGCACCTCGATCGGGCGCGGCGTCGGGCCGCCCGTCGTGATCGCGTCGGACTCCGGGCCGATCACGCCGGGGAACTGGTCCCCCTCGCGCACGCCGGTACCCGCGAAGACCCAGTTGTCCGGCCGGTAGACCTTCCATGCGCCGTCGGCGGGGAAGCAGGTGTACATGACGCCGATCAGGGCGCTCTCCGGGCGGGGCTTGGGCGACAGGCGCCAGTCCTGGGTCTTCTCCGCCGGATCCTTGATCGGGTCCTCGTCCGCGCTCTTGTAGCAGACCACGAGGCGGTCGGGGCCGAGCGGCGTCGACTCGAACCGGATGTGCCGGTTCACCGCGTTGGCGCCCAGGAACGCGATGTTCATCCCGGCGTCGCGAGCCTTCGCCGCCTCGTCGCGCATGGCCGATGACCAGTACTCGTCGTGGCCGAGGCTCACGAGCGTCCGCGCGCCTTCGAGCAGTCGCGGATCACGGTGCAGGTCGTTGTCGGTCTCGTACGCGAGGGGCAGCCTGGTCCGCTCGGCGAGTGCGATGGCGGGCTGCTCGAAGGCGAGGAACTTGACCGCGCCGTTCCCGTCGTACGGGCGGTCGAAGCTCACCGTCCGGGACCGCCCGTCGAAGCCGCCCGGCCCCTTGTACAGATCGCGGCCGCCCCACATGTTGTACGCCTGCCAGGTGGTCGTGCCGCTCAGGATGACCACCTTGCCCGCCGTGCTGGCCGACCGTACGGTGATCGGCACGAACCGCTGGTCCCCGGAGTCGGCGTCCAGCCGCAGCAGGTAGGACCCCTCGGGCCAGTCGCGGGTGGAGACGGTGAGCGAGGGCTGCCACGGCGCGGTCACCGTGTGCGTCGCACCGGTCGTCTTCGCGGCCGCCTGCCGCTGCCCGGTCTGGTGCGGCGCGGTCCACACCCTCCTCGCCTGGGCCCCGGCGTACCAGCCCATGCGGAACGCGCTGACCGTGTAGCCCTTGGCCGTGGTGGAGACGAACAGCCGGAAGGACTCGCCCGGCAGCACACTCACGTGGTCGGCGAAGCCCTCGATGGCGTGCTCCGACCCGACCTTGCGGACCTGCCAGTCCCTGGTGCCCGGCCGGGTGTTATCGGCCTGTACGGGCGTCGGCGCGGACCCGGGCGCCCGTGGCGGGACGGCCTTCCGGCCTCCCCCGCCACCACCGCCGCACCCGGCCAGGAGCACGAGGACGGCGAGAGCGGCGGCCGCCCGGTTCATGATCACAGGCTGGATTGTCCCGCATCCGGGCGCCTGCGAACGCCGGGATGACCTCCCGTTAACCGTTCCTACAGACTGAGCATGATTCGCTGTGGGGACGACCCCTCAGACTCCCCGACAAGAGCAGGGCTGACCGGCATCCGGCACTCCGCCCACTCCGTACCGGATGCCGGTCAGTCGCCCTCGCCGTAGAAGACGCGCTCGACGACGCTCCGGGCATGGCGGGCGCGGCGGCGGTAGTCCTCGAGCATCTCCCCGGAAGTGTCGTACCCGAGCACACGGGTCACGGCGGAGCGTTCGCGGTGGTGCTCGGTCGGCAGGAGGTCGGAGGCCCGGCCCCGTACGAGCATCACGGCGTTGCGGATACGGGTGGCGAGCCGCCAGGCGTCGCCGAGGCGCACGGCGTCCTCGCGGTCCAGCAGACCGGCCGCCGCCGCGGCGTCCAACGCCGTGAGCGTCCGTGTGGTGCGCAGCTCCGGCACGTCGTACGCGTGCCGCAGCTGCAGGAGCTGGGCCACCCACTCGACGTCGGACAGGCCGCCAGGTCCCAGTTTCGTGTGCAGGCGGCGGTCCACGCCGCGGGGCAGCCGCTCGGCCTCCATCCGGGCCTTGAGCCGGCGGATCTCCCGCAGGGCGCGGTCGTCGATGCCGCCCTGCGGCCACCGCAGCGGGTCGATGAGCTCCCGGAAGCGCGTCCGGAGACCCTCGTCGCCGATGACGGGTGCCGCGCGCAACAGCGCCTGGCTCTCCCAGGGCGAGGACCACCGCCGGTAGTAGGAGGCGTACGAGTCGAACGTGCGCACCAGCGGACCCTGGCGCCCCTCCGGTCGCAGCCCCGGATCGATGACCAGCGGCGGGTCCGGCGCCGGTAGCGCGAGCAGCCTGCGCAGTTCCTCGGCCACCGCGTGCGCGGCGGTCGCCGCCTCCTGCTCGGCGCCCGGCAGGGGGTCGTGGACGAACATGACGTCCGCGTCGCTGCCGTAGCCGAGCTCGTACCCGCCGAGGCGGCCCATCGCGACGATCGCGAACCTCGTCGGCAGCGGCGACCGCCGCTCCATCTCGATCTTGTCGATGGCGGCCCGCAGTGCCGCCTCGATCGTGACCAGGGTGATGGAGGTGAGCGCCCCGCCGGTCTGGTCCACGTCGAGGTGGCCGAGCAGGTCCGCCACCGCGACGCGCAGGAGCTCGCGGCGGCGGATGCCGCGCACGGCGGCGACGGCGTCCGCCGCCGGATCCAGCTGCAGGCGGGTGGCGACGGCACTCGTGTGCCGGCCCACCGCGGCCAGCGCCTCCCCCCGCAGCGCCTCGGGCGAGCGGGGCGTCAGCTGGGCGTCGCCGGTCAGCAGGGAGACGGCCTCCGGTGCGCGCAGCAGCAGGTCGGTGGCGTAGCGGCTCGAGGACAGCACGTGGGCCATCCGCTCGGCCACGGTGACGTCGTCGCGTAGCAGCCGCAGGTACCACGGTGTGGTGCCCAGCGCGTCGCTGACCTGCCGGAATCCGAGGAGCCCCGCGTCGGGGTCGGGGCCGTCGGCGAACCAGCCGAGCATGACGGGCAGCAGCGTCCGCTGGATCGCGGCGCGCCGGGAGACCCCCGCGGTCAGCGACTCCAGGTGCCGGAGCGCGCCGTCCGGGTCGGTATAGCCGAGCGCCTCCAGCCGCGTACGGGCCGCCTCGCGGGTCAGGCGCGCCTCCTCGCCGGGCAGGCGGGCCACGGCGAGCAGCAGCGGCCGGTAGAACAGCTTCTCGTGCAGGCGCCGAACCTCGCGGGCGTGCCGCCGCCACTCGGCGGTGAACTCCCCGACGGGGTCGGTGCGGAACCCGAGCGCCCGGCCCAGGCGCCGAAGGTCGGCCGGGTCCTCGGGCACCAGGTGGGTCCGGCGGAGCCGGTGCAGCTGCATGAGGTGCTCGACGCGCCGAAGGAACCGGTAGGCGTTCCCGAGCGCGGCGGCGTCGGGCCGGCCGACGTACCCGCCCCAGGACAGCTTCTTGAGGGCGATCAGGGTGTTGGGGCCGCGCAGCCCCTCGTCCGTACGGCCGTGCACGAGCTGTAGCAGCTGCACCGCGAACTCCACGTCGCGCAGGCCGCCGGGGCCGAGCTTGAGCTGCCGCCCGGCGTGGTGTGGGTCGATGTGCTCCTCGACCCGGCGACGCATCGCCTGGACGTCCTGGACGAAGTTGTCCCGTTCGGCGGACCGCCAGACGAGGGAGGCGAGCGCCTCGACGTACTCCTCGCCGAGCTCCCGGTCCCCCGCCACCGGCCGCGCCTTGAGCAGCGCCTGGAACTCCCACGTCTTGGCCCAGCGCTCGTAGTACGCCCGGTGGCTGGCGAGCGTCCGTACGAGCGGGCCCGCCTTGCCCTCGGGCCGCAGGGCGGCGTCCACGTCCCACAGCGCGCCTTCGGGGGTGGTCGCCGAGCACGCCCGGATCATCCCGGCGGCCAGCCGTGTCGCGGCCCGCAGCGCGGCGGTCTCGTCCTGGCCGGGCATCGGTTCGGCGACGAAGATGACGTCGACGTCGCTGACGTAGTTCAGCTCCCGGCCCCCGCACTTGCCCATCCCGATCACGGCGAGCCGACAGGTGTCGGCCTCCGCGCCGAGCTCGGCGCGGGCGATCGCCAGGCCGGCCTCGAGCGCGGCCGAGGCGAGGTCGGCGAGCTCGGCCGCGACCTCCTCCACGTCCGTGACCCCGGTCAGGTCACGGCCCGCCAGGTGCAGCAGCGCCCGCCGGTACGCGACCCGGAGCGCGATCATCGGCTCGGGTCCGCCGGCACGGGGCGCGGGGTCGGCCGGGTCGGCGCCGACGGCGGCCAGCAGCGCGGCCCGCAGTTCGTCGGCGGTGGGGCGCTCGACCGCCGCGGGGCCGGTGAGGACGCGCCAGTGGTCGGGGTGCCGGACGAGGTGGTCGCCGAGTGCGGTGCTGACGCCGAGAACCGCGGTCAGCCGGCCGAGGGCGTCCGGGTCGGCGGTCAGCTCTCCCCGGATGTCGCTCCGCTCGAGCAACCGGAGCAGACCGGTGAGGGCCAGGTCCGGATCGGCGGCGGTGCCGAGGACGTTGAGCAGGTCGTCGCCGAGGCTGTGTCCCGCGAGGCGGCGCTCGGCCTCGGCGACGTCGGTGATCCCGAGCCGGGCCAGCCGGGCGGTCGTGCTCTGCGTACGGCGTTCGGTCACGCCCCAAGGTAACCACGACCGCTCGCCGGGCCACCGCCGTGGGCGGCGCGTCCCTATTCGCCAGGAAGCCGTCGTTAAGGAGTCAGGCAAAGACCAGGGGGTTCCCGGCGGGAGCCCCCCGGTCTTCTGCTGAGGCGGATCAGACGACCGGCTCGGTGACGGTCTCCGCCGCCTGCTCCTTCGGGCCATGCTGGTCCACCTTGACGGCAGCAGCGATGGTCGTACCCGGAAGGCCGTGGACGTCGTATATGACCGCATCGGTTCGGCGTCAGACGGCCCAGAGACGGCCCAGGACTCCCAGGAGAGGTTCGGGCCGACGGTGCGTCTGACCGTCGGCCCAACCGTCGTACGGGTCTGATTAACGAGCTGAGCGGCGTTTACAGCACCGACAAATAGCGGCGGCGTTCGTACTCGGTGACCTGACGGCGGTAGTCCTCCCACTCGACGCGCTTGTTGCGGAGGAAGAAGTCGAAGACGTGCTCGCCCAGCACCTCGGCGACCAGCTCGCTGCGCTCCATGGCCGCGATGGCCTCGTCCAGGCTCTGCGGCAGCGGTTCGATGCCCATCGCCCGGCGCTCGGC
>JBJMIW010000058.1:0-5579 GCA_045806665.1 Actinoallomurus sp. | reverse complement strand
CCTGCGCGTCGAGGATGTTGGTCGGATTGAGGCTCTCCAGCGGCGTCTGCTCGAGGTGGTCGATGGCCGCGTCCTCGAGGTGGTAGCCGTTCAGGTCGGTGCCGATCAGCTGCACGATCTGGTCGCGGAACTCGTGCCGGTGCGTGTACAGGTCGACGAAGTCGAGCTGCTTGCCGACCGTCTTCAGCGCCTCGGAGAACTTCGCGTTGAACAGCGTCTGCAGCGTCTCCTCGTGGCTGGCGCGCTGCGTGCCGATCGCCTGCGCCACCTGGATGACGTCCTCGACGGTCTTGTTGACCCGGACGAAGAACGTGATCTTGATGTCGGCGCGGATGTTGTCCCGGCAGATGAGGCCGTCATGGCCGCTGCGCTCGATCTCGATGGTCTTCACCGAGATGTCCATCACCTCGGCCTTGTGCAGCACGGGCAGCACGATCGCCCCGGTGAAGGTGACGTCGACCTTCTTGATCTTGGAGATGATGAGGACCCGGCCCTGCTCGACCTTGCGGAAAAGGCGGCTGAACAGGTAGGCCGTGCCCAGCGCGACGATCAGGATCGCGCCGACGAGCACGGCGATCGCGATGCCGATGGAGTCCATCAGTGGTCCTTCTCGCGGGGGAATTCAGTTGATTCGACGGTGCGGATCGAGCTCGGCGTCATACGGCATCACCCAGAAGAACTCGCCGTCGGCGTCGTAGTCGAAGATCAGTGCGGTACTGCCTGCTTTGAGGATCTCTTCGCCCGGCTGGTTCCCGTGCCGGCGAACCTGAATTACGGCGGCCGAGCCATCGGCGGCGCGCGCCTCCGCCTGGCCGAACGTCAGGTCGACCCGACTGGTCCGGATGACGCACATCCGGCCTACGAAGTCCCGCCGCGAGGGGAGTATCTCCTCAGGGATCATGTACCGCAGAGGCCGCATCAGCAGCCGGGTGACCAGGAACGACGCGACGAGCGCGCCGGCCAGCACCCCGATCGCCGGGACGGGCCCGGTCAGGTCGTCACGGCGCAGCAGCACGGTGCAGGCCAATCCGGCGAACCACGCGAGCGCCGCGAACAGCGACACCGCCACCGCCGGGACCATGGTCGCGGCCGCGTCCAGCAGGCCGAGGACGACCAACAGCCAGTAGGCGAGGACGACGGCCAGGAGGGCACCGAGAACGACGGCCGGAAAGGCCAGCGCCGCGTGGATGAATTCGGCCACCAGCGCCTCCCCGTGGGCAATGCCCGTCAGCGTTGCCGACCAGGCTTCCCGGCGCTCCTATAAGCGGTCAAATGCCGCTTATGCGGCGAAATCCGTTCGCCGCCGGAAGCACCGTACTGCATCGCACGATCATCGGTACGTGGCATCAGTCACACGGGCCGAACCCGGTCCATCCGCCGCGACGCCCCGATGAGTTCCGGGCGGCCGAGCGGTCATGACAGGTTGTTCTTCCGCTCCATCGAGAGGACCGTTGACATGGCGACCTTCGTCCTGATCCCGGGCGCGGCAGGCGACCCGTCGTACTGGCAGCCGCTCGCGGCCGAGTTGCGCAGGCGCGGACACGACGCCGTGAGCGTGGACCTGCCCTGCGAGGACGACGCAGCAGGGCTGGCCGAGTACGCCGATGCCGCGGTCCAGCAGATCGGCGACCGCACCGACCTGATCGTGGTGGCGCACTCGTTCGGCGGCTTCACCGGGCCGCTCGTATGCGAGCGCGTGCCGGTCGATCTCCTCGTGATGCTCACGGCGATGACCCCCTCCCCCGGCGAGACGCCCGGGGAATGGTGGACCGCCACCGGGCACGAACAGGCGCTGCGGGAGGAGTCCGGACGCCACGAGGCTCCGGATGAGGACCACGGCTTCGATCCGACCTTCTACCACGATGTCCCCGCGGAATTGGCCGCCGAGGTGGAGAAGCACTCACGCGGTCAGTCGGAAACCCCCCTCAAAGAGCCCTGGCCGCTGCCCGCATGGCCGCACGTGCCGACAAAATTCCTGCTGTGCCGCGACGACCGTTTGTTCCCGGCGAATTTCATGCGGCGTGTCGTACGCGAGCGCCTCGGCATCGTTCCCGACGAGATCGACGGCGGCCACATGGTCATGCTCAGTCGCCCCGGTGACCTGGCCGATCACCTCGTCGCCTACCAGCGGACGGTGAAACGGGATGGAGCGGAGAGCCACCCCGTGTCACCCTGAGCCATAGAGGAAAGAGAGCCGCCGAGAATTCCGCTCAATTGTTATCGCTTAGACCTTATAAATAATTTGCCTTTGTGCTATGATTGGCTAGAGCCCACATAATTTGGCTGCCGTGATGGAAAACGGACGACCCAGTCGGACAGCGCTCATGGCCGCGGCGGCACGCGCCGCCCACCTCATCGTCGACTCCCCTCCCATGATCTTCGCGGACACCGTCGCGTACTCCCTCCTGGGCGACCAGGCCGAGGAGTTCGTCGGCTACCACCGCGCCCACGGCGAGCACCCCATCCTGGCCGGCGTACGGGCGACGGCCACCGTGCGGAGCCGCTACGCCGAGGACCGCCTCGCCGAGGCCGCGCGCCGGGGCATCGCTCAGTACGTCATCCTCGGCGCGGGCCTCGACTCGTACGCCTACCGCGCCGACCCGGCGGGCGAGGTCCGGGTGTTCGAGGTCGACCATCCCGCGACGCAGCGGTGGAAGCGCCACCTGCTGGCGGAGGCGGGCATCGCGATCCCGGAAACGGTCACTTACGTGCCGATCGACTTCGAGACCGAGTCACTGTACGAGGTCCTGGCCGGGGAGGGCTTCGACGCCTCCCGGCCGGCCTTCGTGAGCTGGCTCGGCGTGACGATGTACCTCACCCCCGAGGCCATCGGGCGGACCCTTGCCGCGGTCGGCGACCTCGCCCCGGGCAGCGAGATCGTCCTCGACTACACGCTCGCTCCCGAGCTGCGGGACGCCGCGGCCCAGGCTTACGCCGACGCCGTGGCGCCGATGTCCGCCGAGCAGGGCGAGCCCTGGCTCAGCGCCTTCCGCCCCGAGGAGATGTCCGTGCTGCTCGAAGACAGCGGCTTCGGCCTGGTCGAGCACACCCTGCATCGGGAGGCGGTCGACGCCGCTCTGTGGGAGCGGACCGACTCGGTACGGCCGTCGAACCTGTCCGGCCTGGCCCACGCGACCGTGCTGGTAAGGAGCCCGCAACCGGCGGGCTGAGTGTGGTCGATCACCCGCCCATCCGGCGGCCGACGACCACTGGTCGGCCGCCGTCGTCGCAGGCGGCCGATGGCGGAGGAGGACCCGATGAGTGGCATGAGCCCCCGTCGACGGCGGGCCGTCGGCGGGGGCTCGGTCGCTCGGGATCTCCGGGCGATGGGTCGATCCTGCGACTACGGCAGGGCCGTCAGGGCGGGCACGAACGCGGTTCCCTTCGGGACGCCCCATCCGGTCGTCAGGTCATAGCCGGTCGTCGTCGGGTAACCGGCGGTCGAGACGCCCCACATCTGGTTGTCCACGATGTCGCCCGCCGACTTGGACACCGTGCCGTCGACCCCGACGTCACTGCCGTCGAAGCCCTTGGGGGCGTCGCCGTAGTGCTGGGGAACGATGTCGGTATAGGCGGTCGAGCCGAGCCCCGAGTAGAGGATCGGGTCGAGGAACCCGATCGGCTGCTTGCCCGCCGAGCCGCGAGCGGCGTTCACCAGCGCCACCAGGGCGGCGGTCTGCGGGCTCGCCGCCGAGGTGCCGCCGTAGATGGTCCAGCAGCCGGTGGAGTTACCGCAGTTGTTGTCCGGGTACGCGGAGATGTACACCTCAACGCCGCCGTTGACCGCGGCGTTCCACGAGGTGTCGGGGACGAGCCGGTGGTCGCCGTAGCGGGTGGCCACGTTCTTCTGCCAGTCCGGCCGCGAGTAGACGCTGCTGGCGCCGCCGCCGGTGCCGATCGGCCCAAACGACTCATTCCACGCCGCCTCGGACTTCCCGCCGTCGGTCCACTTCCAGTAGTCCGGGTTGCGGGCCCCGGTGGAGGTACGCGGCGCGTTGTCGGACGGGTCCCACGTCCAGCCGTACTGCAACTGGGTGCCGCCGACCGACACGACGTACGGGGAACTGGCCGGCCAGCCGACGGTCGGCTGCGGGTAGGTCGCGCCCTCGTGCTGCTGCTTCGCCGTGCCCGAGGTGCCGTCGTCACCGGACGACGCGAAGAAGTTGTCGTGCTTGGCCAGGCCCTTCTTGAAGACCTCGTCGAACTTGGCGGTCTGCGTGGCCGCCGCGCCCGCGAAGGTCTCCTCGGACACGCCGAACGACATGGAGAACACCGTGCCGGCCGGTTCGTCGTCGATCTCGTCGGAGATCGCCTTGAACAGGTTCGGGAAGCCCTGCACGCCCAACGTCTCCGCCGGCGGAACCGCCACCAGGACGATGTGCGCCTCGGGGGCCACCGCGTACGCCCAATCGATGACGAGCGTCGCCTCGCCGGACCAGCCGGCCGCGCCGGAACTGCCGGACAGGCCCTGTCCGTTCGAGTTCTTGTACTGCGGATTGCCCTGGGGGAACTTCTGGGTGAAGTCCGGGTCGGGCAGGTTGGGGAAGAACGTGTCGTGGAAGCGCTGCAGGTCGGCGGCGGCGGTCGGGCTGCCGTACGAGTCGACGAGGACGATCGTCTGACCCTGCCCGTAGTTGGGCACCGTCTTCCCACCGACGGAGATCGACGGGATACCGCTGACGCCGTACGCCGAGCGGATCTGCTGTGGGGTGTAGCAGTGGTAGTACGAGACATTGCCGCCGTTGGGCAGCGTGCACGCCGTGGAGGCCTGCTTGGTCGTAGTGACCAGGTCCGGAGACATGGGAACGTGCACCGCCTGCGGCGCCATGCCGCCGCCGGCCTGAACCGCGACGTCGGCCGTCGGTGCGAACGCGGACGCCACCAGCGCCCCGGCACCTACGACCGTCGCGGCTACGGAACGTATGCGCACGAATTCACCTCATCAATCCTGCTTGCCGGTGGGTCGCCGAAACCTCACCGCTGTTACAAGCAGCGGCAATTGTGGTGGTACGCGACTGCGATAGGCCAGAGGCGCGGAGTGAGAATAATGTCCCAGTTCGGCAAACATTTTTCGTGGCGATTTGGTGACAATACGTGCCTTTAGCCTCCTTGACCTCGGTGTTCTCCGGACGGGACGCGGCCGGCCCATGGGAATCCGCCGCCAGACGTCGCCGAGGCTCATGAGGTCGCCGGCACCCATATGGGCAACGAAGGTCACGTCGGCGATCGGCGCGGCGTCGATCGCCGCCGGCCCTCCGGCCCCCCGGACGGGCCAGATGATCAGCCATACTGACGCCGGTATTGCCGCCACAGACCCGGCAAACCCGTCATCGATCCGGCAACATCGGCGGCAGCCTGACCACGATGGCGGCAAAGACGATGTGGGGACCTTTCAGAATTCCGAATGAGGCTCCTTGCATAAGCTGCGGGAAGTCGCGGCCCAGGCGTACGCCGCCGCCGTGGCGTCGATGTCCGCCGAGTAGGGCGAGCCCTGGCTCAGCGCCTTTCGCCCCGAGGAGGTCAGCGCTGCTGGAGGAGCGCGATCCCGGCTGATCATCCGCCTGGGAGGATGGTGCGGT
>JBJMIW010000057.1:0-19389 GCA_045806665.1 Actinoallomurus sp. | reverse complement strand
TTCGCGCAGTGGCTCGTCGGCCCCGATCTGGGACCGTGCGACTTCAACCTGTTCGTCGCGATGTACACCGTCGCGGCGACCTGCGCGTTCCGCTGGTCGATCGCGGCAGGCCTGACCGCCGAACTCGGTGTGGTGCTGGCCCTGGATAAGTGGTGGGCCGGGCAGGGGTCCCAGACAGTTTGGACGACCGACCTGGCCGCCTTCAGTGTCTTCGTGTGGGCCGTCTGGCTCTGGGGGATGTACGTCAGCACCCGCCGCAAGTACACCGCCGGCCTGGAGGAGCGGGCGAAGCGGCTGGAACGTGAGAGGGACGCCCAAGCCCAGGTCGCCGCGGCCGCCGAGCGGGCGCGGATCGCCCGGGAGATGCACGACGTCATCGCGCACAGCGTCAGCGTCATGGTGGTGCAGGCGGACGGCGCGTCGTACATGGTGGACATCGATCCGGCCCGCGCCAAGCGGGCGATGGAGACGATCGGGGCGACCGGGCGGCAGGCGCTCACCGAGATGCGGCGCATGCTCGGCGTACTGCGCGAGGGCGGTGACGCCGGTCCGTACGCTCCGCAGCCCGGGATCGAGCAGCTCACCGAGCTGGTCCACCAGATCCGCTCGGCGGGGCTGCCGGTCGATCTCACGGTCGAAGGAGTGCCGTCGGAGCTGCCCACCGCACTGCAGCTGACGGTCTACCGGATCGTCCAAGAGGCGCTCACGAACACCCGCAAGCACGCCGGACCCGCGGCCACGGCGGAGGTGAACCTCCACTACGGTGATGACGCGGTGGAGATCCGCATCCGCGACGACGGCCGGGGCGCGGCCGCTTCCAGTGACGGACAGGGCCACGGGCTGGTCGGCATGAGCGAGCGCGCCGCCCTGTACGGCGGATCGGTGCGCACCGGGCCACGGCCCGGCGGCGGATGGGAGGTCTTCGCCCGCCTGCCGGTGACCGAGCCCCGACGAGCGGAGACGACTGCGGCATGACGGACGAGACGCGGCCGATCCGGGTGCTGCTCGTCGACGACCAGGAGCTCGTACGCGCGGGGTTCCGCATGGTGCTCGACGCGCAGACAGACCTGGAGGTCGCCGGTGAGGCCGGCGACGGTGAGCAGGCGCTGCGGGTCATCCGGCAGACCCCGGCCGACGTGGTGCTCATGGACGTGCGGATGCCGCGCATGGACGGCATCGAGGCCACCCGGCGGATCTGCGCGCTGCCGAACGCCCCCAAGGTCATCATCCTGACGACGTTCGATCTGGACGAGTACGCCTTCGCGGCGCTGAAGGCCGGGGCGGCCGGGTTCCTGCTCAAGGACGCCGGACCGGCGCAGCTGATCGAGGCCATCCACCTGGTCTGCTCCGGCGACGCGGTCGTCGCGCCGAGCACCACGCGCCGCCTGATCGACAAGTTCGTGCCGCACATCCCGGCCGAGGAGCCGGCGCCGGACGGCAGGCTGGACACCCTCACGGCCCGCGAGCTCCAGGTGCTGGGCCTCGTGGCCAAAGGCCTGTCCAACGGGGAGATCGCGAGCCGCCTGTACGTCTCCGAGGCGACCGTCAAGACACACGTCGGGCGGGTCCTCATGAAGCTGGAGCTGCGCGACCGGGTCCAGGCCGTCGTGTTCGCGTACGAGAGCGGCCTGGTCCGCAGCGGCTCGGCCGACTGAACCGCCCCGCGGGGTGACGCCGAGGTGGTACCTGGGGCGGACACCGGGCGGACGCGTCACCGGAAAGGCTGACCCAACGCTGCCCTGAGGGCCGATGGCGGATCGGCGGCCGGAACCTACCTTCGATCACGGTAACCCGAAACGATCGAGGAGTTAGTCGTGACAAGCACCGTCGTAGGCGCTCCACCCGCCGTCCTGGCCCAGAACGTGGTCAAGGACTACGGCTCCGGTGAGGCCGCCGTCCGCGCCCTGCACGGCGTGAGCGTGGGGTTCGCCCGCGGCGCCTTCACCGCCATCATGGGCCCGTCGGGGTCCGGGAAGTCCACGCTCATGCACTGCCTGGCGGGCCTGGACACGGTCACCCTGGCGATCGTCATCTCGCTGATCGGCATCGCGAACACGCTGACCCTGTCGGTGGTGGAGCGGACCAGGGAGTCGGCGCTGTTGCGGGCGCTCGGCCTGACCCGGCGCGGCCTCCGCCGCATGCTGTCTCTGGAGGCTCTGATCATTTCGCTGATCGGCGCGCTCATCGGCGTGGTGCTGGGGACGGCACTCGGCTGGGCGGCGATCTCGGCGGCCATCGACGGTGCGGTGCTGGGGCTCCCGGTCGGCCGGATCGTCCTGTTCATGGTGCTCGCGGCCGTCGCCGGCGTCGTCGCGGCGATCATGCCTGGCAGGCGGGCCGCGCGGACCTCGATCGTCGAGTCGCTGGCCGCGGAGTAGGGGTCTTTATCGACAGACTGCGACAAAGCAGTCACCTAATGTAACGATCTGATTGCGCCAAGGTAGATCTGCTTACCGTTACCTAGGAGTATCTGGATAACTACCGTACGTACCGGCCGCCCTCCGGGGCGGCTGCGAATCGAAGTACGGGAGGAAACTCAGGTGCTTAAGAAACTCACCGCGGCCGGGGTGGCAGCGGCCGCCGTCACCGGCGCGCTGCTGCTCGCCGCCCCGGCCAACGCCGGGATCATCGGCACGAGCGGCGAGGGGGGCGTCCTGTCAGGCAACCAGGTGATCGTGCCGATCACGGCCCCGATCAACGTCTGCGGCAACGCGGTCGCCGTCATCGGTGGCGCGGTCGCCGGCTGCAGGGGCGGCGCCTCGGTCGGCCGCGGTCCCGGCCACCCGCCCTGCCACCACCACCGGCCGCCGTGCTACCACCGTCACCACCCCTGGTCGTCGTCCTGACCCGGTCGCACAGGTAGCAGCGTTCACCGGCCCGCCCGCAGTGTCACCGGGCGGGCCGGTGTGCTGTCCGGACCCCGGTCGCCGCGGCGATCCGGTGAGCGGTGCATGGGGCGGGCCGGTGCGCCATCCGGCCGAGATAAGCTGTGGCCGCACCGTCCGGTACCCGCCAAAGGACTGGAACGACCTATGACCGAGCGAAGCCGGCTCATCGACGGCTCCCTACCCGCGCCTCCGGCGGCGACGGAGGCCGGATGACCGCGTCCCACGACCGGCCGGGACGGCTGGCCGTCGGCGTGGTGGGCGTGGGCCGCGTCGGCTCGGCGCTCGGCCACGCGCTCACGCTCGCCGGCCACACCGTCGTGGCCGCCGCCGGCGTCTCCGAGGCCTCCCGCGAACGCGCGCGGGAGCGGCTGCCCGGCGTCCCGATCCTGCCCGTACAGGACGTCGTCTCCGCCGCCGACCTGGTCCTGCTCGCGGTCCCCGACGATGCGCTCGCGCCGCTGGTCGCCGGGCTGGTCGCCACGGACGTCAACGTCGAGGGCAAGCTGCTGGCGCACACGAGCGGCCGGTACGGCATCCGCGTCCTCGACCCCGCCACGCGGGCCGGCGCCCTCCCGCTCGCGCTCCATCCCGTCATGACCTTCACCGGGCGGCCCGACGACGTCGAAAGGCTGGCCGGGATCTCCTTCGGCGTGACCTCGCCCGAGCCGCTGCGCCCTGTCGCCGAGGCCCTCGTCGTGGAGATGGGCGGCGAGCCCGTCTGGATCCCCGAGGACCGGCGCGCGCTGTACCACGCGGCCCTCGCGGGCGGCGCCAACCATCTCGTGACGCTCGTCGCCGAGTCGATGGACCTGCTGACGCGGGCGGGCGTCGAGGCGCCGGACCGGATGCTCGGGCCGCTGCTCGGTGCGGCTCTCGACAACGCCCTGCGGCTCGGCGTCAGGGGCCTGACCGGCCCGGTCGTCCGCGGCGACGCCGGGACGGTCGCCGAGCACGTCGCCGAACTCGCCCGCGTCTCACCCGAGGCGCAGGACGCGTACGTCGCGCTGGCCAGGCTCACCGCCGACCGCGCACTGGCGGCCGGACTGCTCCGCACCGAGGACGCCGAACGCCTGCTCGACGCCCTCGCGGGCGACCGTGGAGACGACACCGAGGGGACCGGAGAATGATGCCCGTCATCGCCCGCACACGTGAGGAACTCACCGCCGCTCGGGCCTCCCTGGGCACGGTTGCGCTCGTCCCGACGATGGGCGCGCTGCACCAGGGGCACCGGTCGCTGCTGCGCCGGGCCCGCGAACTGGCCGACGCGGTCGCGGTGAGCATCTTCGTCAACCCGCTGCAGTTCGGGCCGAACGAGGATCTCGACCGGTACCCGCGGACGCTCCCCGACGACGTCGAGATCTGCGCCGCCGAGGGCGTCGACCTGGTCTTCGCGCCGACCGTCGACGTCATGTACCCGCAGACCGCGCTCGGCGCGCGGGTGACCGTCGACTCCGGGCAGATCGGCACGATCGTCGAGGGCGCCTGCCGCCCCGGCCACTTCGACGGCGTGCTCACCGTCGTGCTCAAGCTGTTCAACCTGGTCCGCCCGGACATCGCCGTCTTCGGCGAGAAGGACGCCCAGCAGCTCGCGATGATCCGCCGGATGGTCGCCGACCTGAACGTCCCCGTCCGCGTCGTCGGCTCCCCGACCATACGCGAGGAGGACGGCCTGGCGCTGTCCAGCCGCAACCGCTACCTGTCCGCGTCCGAGCGCCTGACCGCCCTGTCGCTGTCCATGGCCCTGCGCGCGGGTGCGGAGGCGGTGGACGACGGTCCCGCCAAGGCCGTACGCGCGGCGCGGACCGTGCTCGACGGGGCGATCGCCGCCGATCCGCCGCTCGAGCTCGACTACCTGGTGCTGGTCGACCCGGAGACGTTCCAGGAGGTCGACGACGCCCACACGGGCCCGGCCGTGCTCGCGGTCGCCGGCCGGGTCGGCACCACCCACCTGATCGACAACGTCCCCCTGCTCTTCGGTCCCGCCTCGGAGTGACCCGCATGTTCCGCACTATGTTCAAGTCCAAGATCCACCGTGCGACGGTGACCCAGGCCGACCTGCACTACGTCGGTTCCGTGACCATCGACGAGGACCTCATGGAGGCCGCCGACCTGCTGCCCGGCGAGCAGGTTCAGATCGTCGACATCGACAACGGTGCGCGCCTGGAGACGTACGTCATCGCGGGCCCGCGCGGCAGCGGCGTGATCGGGATCAACGGCGCCGCGGCCCACCTGGTGCATCCGGGCGACCTTGTGATCATCATCAGCTACGGGACGATGACGGACGCGGAGGCCCGGGCGTTCCAGCCGAGGGTCGTCCACGTCGACCGCGACAACCGGATCGTCGACCTGGGCACCGACCCGGCCCAACCGGTGCCGGGCACGGCCACCGTCCGCGGCGACGCCGTCGAGGACGTCTCAGCCTGACCCGGGCGGTTCAGCGCGGTGCCGGGTCCGGGAGGCTGCCGGCAGCGGCGGCGGCCGCGAGGACGTCCAGGTGGTCGCGCTGGCCGGCGATGCGCCCGTCGCGGACCGTGAGGGCCGGGCCCGGGTCCCACCGGGTCAGGGCAGGGCGCCTCCGGAGGAATGGGACGGGGAGGCGACCGGTTATAGTCAATCTGACGAAAATGCCTCCGGAGGAGGGTCCATGATCCCTCGACGCCTCACCGCTCCCGATCCAGGCTGGACCATCGACACGGACATCGTCGTGATCGGCTCGGGCATCGCCGGACTCGTGGCGGCGCTTCGGGCCCGTACGGCCGGGCGGGTGCTGCTCGTGACGAAGGCGCTCCTCGACGAGGGGTCCACACGGTGGGCGCAGGGGGGTATCGCGGCGGCCCTGCACCCCGACGACTCGCCGGAGGAGCACCTCCGGGACACCCTCACCGCCGGGGTCGACCTCTGCGACGCCGAGGCCGTACGCGTGCTGGTGACCGAGGGCCCGGAGGCCGTACGCCGGCTGATGGAGCTCGGCGCCGAGTTCGACCGGAACGACGACGGGCGAATCGCGCTGACCCGTGAGGGCGGCCACCTCAAGCGCCGCATCGCGCACGCGGGCGGCGACGCGACCGGCGCGGAGATCAGCCGGGCGCTGCTCGCGGCGATCAAGGACTCCGGCGTCGAGGTCATCGAGAACGCGCTGGTCATCGACCTGCTGATCGAGCACGGCCGGGCGGTCGGGGCGACCCTGCACGTCATGGGGGAGGGACGCCGTGACGGCGTCGGGGCCGTGCGCGCCCGCGCGGTGATCCTCGCGACCGGCGGCCTGGGCCAGGTCTTCCAGGCGACCACCAACCCGGACGTGTCCACCGGTGACGGCGTCGCGCTCGCGCTGCGCGCCGGGGCAGCGGTGACGGACCTGGAGTTCGTGCAGTTCCATCCCACCGTCCTGTGGCTGGGGCCGGACGCGAAGGGCCGCCAGCCGCTGATCTCCGAGGCCGTACGCGGTGAGGGGGCGTTCCTGATCGACGAGCAGGGCGACCGGTTCATGGCCGGGCGGCACCCGCTGGCCGACCTCGCCCCGCGCGACGTCGTCGCCAAGGCGATCATGACGATGATGCGGGAGACCGGCGCGCCATGCGCCTACCTCGACGGCCGCAACCTCGGGCCGCGGACCTGGGACAACCGGTTCCCGACCATCTTGGCGGCCTGCGAGGAGCACGGCATCGACCCGGTACACGAGCCGATCCCGGTCATCCCCGCCGCGCACTACTCCAGCGGTGGCGTCCGTACGGACCTGTGGGGCCGCACCTCCGTTCCCGGGCTGTACGCCTGCGGCGAGGTCGCCTGCACCGGCGTCCACGGGGCCAACCGGCTCGCCTCGAACTCGCTCCTCGAAGGGCTGGTCTTCGGGCAGCGGATCGCCGAAGCGCTGCCCGCGGAGCTCGCCGGAGACGTCCCCGCGCCGACCGCCGGGGTGCTCACGGAGCCGAGGCTGCTCGACCCGGGCGTGCACGCCGAAGTCCAGCGCATCATGACGTCGGACGCCGGTGTGCTGCGGAACGGGCCAGGACTGCGGCGGGCCGCACGAGAGCTCGCCGAGCTGGCGGACCGGACGACCGACCAGCCGTGCACCGAGGCGTGGGAGGCGACCAACCTGCACACCGTCGCGTCCCTCATCGTGGCGGCGGCCCGCCGCCGCGAGGAGACCCGGGGCAGCCATTGGCGGGAGGACTTCCCCGACGCCGACGAGACCTGGAGCGGTCACCTGGTCTCGACCCTCGCCGACGACGGCACCATCACGACGAGCTACAAACCCCGGGAGCTTCCATGAACGCCGAGCTGGAGACCAGGCTGCGCGCCGCCGGACTCGATCCACAGGCTGTGGACGGCCTCGTCCGTACGGCGCTGGCCGAGGACGGCGAGACGGACGTCACCAGCGAGCCGATCTTCCCGCCCACCGCCACCGGCCGCGCCGACATGGTGGCCCGGCAGCCCGGCGTCGTCGCCGGCCTCCCCGTCGCCGAACTCGTCTTCGCCTCGGTCCTCGAGCACTCCCCGCAGGTCCGCGATGAGCTGAAGGTCGTGACCCGCGTCGAGGACGGCTCCCGCGTCGCGCCCGGGGACGTCCTGCTCACCGTCGAAGGCCCGCTCGTGCCGCTGCTGCGCGCCGAGCGGACCGCGCTGAACTTCCTGACCCACCTGTCCGGGGTCGCGACCCTCACCCGCCGGTGGGCGGACGAGATCGCGCACACCAAGGCCCGGGTGCGGGACACCCGCAAGACGCTGCCGGGACTGCGGGCACTGCAGAAGTACGCGATCCGCTGCGGCGGCGGCGTCAACCACCGCATGTCCCTCGCCGACGCCGCACTGATCAAGGACAACCACGTCGCCGCCGCGGGATCGGTGACCGCCGCGTTCACCGCCGTCACCGCGCCGGGCCTGCACGTCCAGGTCGAGTGCGACACCCTCGACCAGGTGCGCGAGGCGCTCGCCGCCGGGGCGCGATCGATCCTGCTGGACAACATGAGCATCGCCGAGATGACCGAGGCCGTCCGCCTGACCGACGGCCGGGCCGAACTCGAGGCCAGCGGCGGGCTCACTTTCGACGGGGCCCGCGCTGTGGCCGAGACCGGAGTCGACTACCTTGCCGTGGGGGCGCTCACCCACTCGGCAAAGGCGCTCGACATCGGCCTTGACCTTCTCACAGCGGGGACCTGATGCTGCTCACGATCGACGTCGGTAACACGCACACGGTACTGGGCCTCTTCCAAGGAGAGGAGGTCATCGAGCACTGGCGGATCAACACCGACGCCCGGCGCACCGCCGACGAGATCGCGGTGGTCCTGCAGGGCCTCGTCCGGCAGAGCCCGCTGCTGGCCGAGACCGACATCAGCGGCATCGCCCTGTGCTCCACGGTCCCCTCCGTCCTGCACGAGATGCGGGTGATGTGCCGCCGCTACTACGGCGACGTCACCGCCGTCATCGTCGAACCCGGCGTGAAGACCGGCGTGTCGATCCGGATGGACAACCCCAAGGAGGTCGGCTCCGACCGGATCATCAACAGCCTGGCGGCCGACCACATCCACGGTGGCCCCGCGATCGTCGTCGACTTCGGCACCGCGACGACGTTCGACGCCGTCTCGGCCAAGGGCGAGTACGTCGGTGGCGCCATCGCCCCCGGCATCGAGATCTCCGTCGACGCGCTGTCCGCCCGCGGCGCCCAGCTGCACAAGGTCGAGCTCGTACGCCCCCGCAACGTCATCGGTAAGAACACCGTCGAGGCGCTGCAGGCCGGCATCATCTTCGGTTTCGCCGGCCAGGTCGACGGCGTCGTACGCCGCATGTCGGAGGAGCTGGCCGACGACCCGGAGGAGGTCACCGTCGTCGCCACCGGCGGCCTGGCCCCGCTCGTCCTGGAGGAGGCCCGCAGCATCGACGTGTACGAGCCGTGGCTCACCCTGATCGGCCTGCGCCTGGTCTACGAGCGCAACGTCGGTGTCTCCGGCTGAGTTCCGGCCGGTAAGGGGGCTCTGCGGCCGACGAGGGTCGGCCGGGCCGGTAACCTTCTTAGCCGTGAGCGAGTCGTACGACGATCTTCCGGAGCAGATGCGGGTCCGCCGCGAGAAGGTGGACCGGTTGCGCGCCAACGGCGTGGATCCCTACCCCTTCGGGTTCCCGCGCACCGCGACCATCGCGGAGGTGCGGAGCAAGTACCCCGACCTGGAGCCGGGCGCGTCGACCGGGGAGAAGGCCGGCGTCACCGGGCGGGTCATGCTGGCCCGCAACACCGGCAAGCTCTGCTTCGCCACGATCCGGGACGGCAGCGGGGACATCCAGATCATGCTCTCGCTCGCCAACGTCGGCTCGGAGGCCCTGGAGTCCTGGAAGCGCGACATCGACCTCGGCGATCACGTCGGCGTCGAGGGCGAGGTCATCACGTCCAAGCGCGGCGAGCTGTCGATCATGGCGGACCGGTTCGCGCTGACCTCCAAGTCGCTGCGCCCGCTGCCGGAGAAGCACGCCGGTCTGACCGACCCGGAGCAGCGCGTACGCCTCCGCTACGTCGACCTGATCGTCAATGACGAGGCGCGGCGCATGGCCCGGCTGCGCAGCGACACGGTCCGGGCGATCCGCGAGTACCTCACCGGCCGCGAGTTCCTCGAGGTCGAGACGCCGATGCTGCAGCCGATCCACGGCGGCGCGACGGCGCGTCCGTTCGTCACGCACATCAACGCGTACGACATGGACCTCTACCTGCGGATCGCGATCGAGCTGTACCTCAAGCGGCTCGTCGTCGGCGGCATCGAGAAGGTCTTCGAGATCAACCGCAACTTCCGCAACGAGGGCGCGGACTCCACGCACAACCCCGAGTTCACGATGCTCGAGGCGTACGAGGCGTACGGCGACTACGACACGATGGCCACGCTCACCCGTGAGTTGTATCAGGCCGCGGTCGTCGCCGCGCTCGGCACCACGGTCGTCGTCCACAACGGCCAGGAGGTCGACCTCGGCGGCGACCAATGGCCGCAGGTGACCCTGTACGGCGCGGTGTCGGAGGCGGTCGGCGAGGAGATCACCACCGAGACGCCGATCGAGGACGTCCGGAAGATCTTCGAGCAGCGCGGCCTGGAGTACGACCCCAAGTGGGGCCAGGGCAAGCTCGTCCAGGAGCTGTTCGAGGAGCTGGTGGAGCACACGCTCGTCCAGCCGACGTTCGTCCGCGACTATCCGCTGGAGACCTCGCCGCTCACCCGCCAGCACCGCGACAACCCGCTGCTCACCGAGAAGTGGGACCTCATCGGCTTCGGCACCGAGCTCGGCACCGCCTACTCCGAGCTGATCGACCCGATCGAGCAGCGCCGGCGGCTGACCGAGCAGTCCCTGCTCGCCGCCGGCGGCGACCCGGAGGCCATGCAGCTCGACGAGGACTTCCTGCGGGCCCTGGAGTACGCCATGCCGCCCACGGGCGGCGTCGGCATCGGCATCGACCGGATGATCATGGCCTTCACCGGCAAGAACATCCGCGAGACGATCCTGTTCCCCCTCGTCAAGCCGGAGTGATCCGTATCGACCGTGGCGGTCCGCTCCGCCATGGCCGTACTCCAGGTTCCTGATTCTTTCGTGGCCCGGCCATCGCAGCGTCGGCAGAGCCGCAGGTCAACGCCCTCTTTGCATTGTTCAGCGTGATCACTCGTTGACAGACGGTACTGTCGGTGCCGACAGTAAGCCCAACCTGCTCACGCGCTGCATCCCCGTCCCCGCCGATCGACCGATCGGGAGGATGGCGAGGCTCCTGACCATGCGGTCGCTCGCACTGCAACCGGGAGGGCACTCATGAATCCGAACCGACTCCGCGACCCGGTCCTGTCCCTGTTCCGGATCGTCGTCGGGCTGCTGTTCCTCTTGCACGGACTGTCGTCGGTCTTCGGGGTGTTCGGCGGGAACCGGGGCACCGGCCATACCCTCGCGGCCGGCACCTGGCCCGGCTGGTACGCCGCCCTCATCCAGGTCGTCTGCGGCGCACTGGTCCTCGTGGGGCTGCTGACCCGCCCTGCCGCGACCCTCGCCTCCGGCTCGATGGCGTACGCCTACTTCACCGTCCACCTGCCGAAGGACGTGATCCCGCTGCAGAACGGCGGGGAGCCGGCCGCCATGTTCTGCTGGTCCTTCCTGCTGATCGCCGTCCTCGGCCCCGGGACCTGGGCCCTCGACTCGCTCGTACGCCGCCAGAACCGCACGGTCGCCGCCCGCCCCACCGACCCCCGACCCGACCCGGCTACGACGGCGTAGGTTATAGCCGCGCTGCCGGTCGGGCTCGCCGATCGCCTGTCAGGCGACCATGTTCCGCGGGCTGTCCGGCGCTTCGAGCAGCAACCGGATGTGGTCGTCCGAGAGCTTCCGCGGCGCCGGAAAGCCCTCATTACGCCGGCCGCCCCGGCCGCATCCGCCGAAACCGCGACAGATGGCCAGCCGGTTCCCCCGGTCGGGTTTCTTCAGCGGTGTTTCGCCTCAGTAGAAGATTCCCGTCCCAGTAGACGGCGCAGAACGAGGGGGCACGGTAGCCGCGAGTCGCCCCCGTTCCCCTCGGCGCGGCACCGGAAGTCACCTCAGATACCGGTGAAGCTTTGACCCACGCTGGCCACTGTTAATGCATGATCAGGCTCTGTGAACCCCTCGGCGCGTCGGGAAGTCCGCTTGTCGGAGGCGTCGGTACGGGTGGGGTGATCAGCGTTCATATCCTCGCCGTCCGCTCGGGCCGATACAGATAGCCGGCGTGCGGTGGCGTACAACGTCCTCGAGCCCGGAGTGCTCGGCCCCGCTTTTCAGGCCATCCGGGAGGCGCAGCTCTTCAGCTTCAGCACCTCGCCGGCCCATGCCCGGGCCTCGTTGTCGGTCTCGACGGATTTGCCGTCTACGCGGGACAGCCCCTGGACCAGCTTCCAGCCGTCGGCGTGCAGGCGCAGGAAGTACATGTTCACCGACAGGCGTTCAGGGTGAACCAGCCGTCTTCGGGGTGGTCGTCATCGACCAGTTCCCAGCCGATCAAGTGTTCGGCGCGTCCTGGTCCCGGGCACGGCGCGCCGGCCATACCTCAGAGGCTGGGTGCCGCCGTGGGCAGTGTCTGGAGCGTGCTCTGGCCGGGGGTGACGGGCCGCCATTCGGCGAGCAGGACGGTGGCGTCGTCGGTCAACGACCCGCCGTGCTCGAGCAGGCCATGGACGAGACGGCGCAGCGCCTCGGGCGTGGACATGCCGGCCGCGGTGGTCCGGATGATGGTGTCGGCCAGCCGGTCCACCCCGAACAGGTCACCATCGGCGGTCCGCGCCTCGATCACGCCGTCGGTGTAGCACAGCAGACGGTCGCCCGGCTCCAGGGCCTCATGGTGGACGTGCGGCCTCACGCCTTCCAGCAGCCCCATGGGCGGGTCGGGATTGCGCGCGAGTTCCTTGATCACCTTGTTCTTGCGGATCAGCAGCGGGGGCGGGTGGCCGCAGTTGACCCACTCCAGCCGGCCGGTCGCCGTGTCCAGGTTCGCCAGCAGGCCGGTCATGAACCGCCAATCTGAACTGTGTTCGCGGATCGCGCCGTCGGCGAGCATGGCGATGTCGGCCAGGCCGCGGCCGGCACGGCGGGTGTTACGGCAGGAGGCCAGACCCACCGCCGCCACCAGCCCGGCCACCAGGTCGTGCCCGGCGGCGTCGAACAGCGACAGGTGGACCAGGGGGCCGATGCTGGAGAAGTCAAAGGCGTCCCCGCCGAGCCGGTAGGCGGGCTCGGCCGCGGCGGAGACCACGACGTCCTCGGTGGCGTAGGTCTGTCTGGGCATGAACGCCCAGACCATCTCGGCCGACAGCCGCATCGGCTCGCGGCGGCGCAACTGGTCGAAGGCGTCGCTGTAGATGCCGCGGCTGACGACCAGCAACGCGACGATCTTGGCGAGCAGGTGGCATCGCTGCAGCACCTGCTCGTCCAGATGCTCCAGAGACAGTTCCAGCACGCCCAGCCGGCCGGCGCCACCCAGCAGCGGCAGCCACACCCGGTGTCGCACTGGGACGTCCGCTCCGGTCAGAACGCCCGCGGCCTCGCCTTCTTCGGCCGTCACCGCGGTCAGCTTCCGGTAGGCCAGCCCGGCCACCGTGCCCTCGATCCGCACCATGCCGGGCGGCTCTCGTACGGTGGCGCCCGCACCCTGATCGCGCATATCCACCGCATCGTCGATGTCGGCGTCGGCGTTGGAGGGCAGCGGTACGAGCACCATCTCCTGCAGATCGGACAGGTACACCACCACGCGCCGGACGCCCAGCCGCCGGGCATGGGTCATCACCAAATCGGCGAGCTGAATCGGCGGGCTCCTCTGCGCCGCCTGCAGCATCTCGGCCAGCACCCGCTCACCCACCGCCAGACCGACGGATCCATCACCGTCCATGGCTTTTCATCTGTAATCTGCTAGGCGCGGTCACCGCCACCTGCCGCCATGGCTTACAGCCGGTCAGAGCGACTTCCCTGCTGCTTTCGGTATACACCCGCACCTCCCACAGCGCCACAAGGGAGGCCGACACTCCGGGCCGCCTGTCGGCTGCGGACCCTCCGGGCAAGAGGGCGGAAGGGGGCGGAGTACGGACGCCCGCAGCAGTCTCCCTCCCCCAAAGCAGACTGCTGCGGGCGTCTCCTTCCCGCGACCCGGGTGGACAGCTACACAGCCGGGTCGCCAGGCGGCCAGAGCATCACGGGGATCCCCCAATCCTCCGCTGCTGCCTGGCCGGGTCTATGCCCCAGACCGCGCGTCCCTGACACGCGGTCGTACCCGATCGCATGCCCCCGCGACTTCACGGTTATGCAACGTTTTCCCTGATCAGCGGGGTTAAAACACCATGTTTGCATCCCAGCAGCCATCGACACGCGTCTCACGAACCGGCACGTCGTCGAGGACAATGCTGAAGGACTCCGGAGCTCCGTCGTCCTTCAGCACCATCAGCACGGCCTGGCCTACCTCGCCCCAGATATTCGCTGTAAGCCATTGCGCCCAAGGTTCACCAGCGGCGTACGAGGTGGGCTCCCTGGCGGAGCTGAACGCGATGATCAATGCCGGAGACACCGCCAACGAGGCCCGGCGGATCGCAAGCCGGCCCCACACCGAGCACCGAGGTCGACCCCTGCCACTGCTTCCAGCCCCGCCCTTGGTAGAACTGCACGGCCCCGTCGGAGACGCCGAGCGCGCCCACTTCGTAGGCGCCGCGCAGGATCCGCTCCAGCGCGTCCATCCGGGCCGCGCCGTATCGGCGGCCGCGTCGGCCGGCGCGTACCCCGACGGCTAGAGCGCGTACCAGCCCAAGCCCGATCCGGTCTGATCGCGGGGCGCCCTTGCGATCGGCCGTACGCCCGCCGCGGAACGGCTGAGCCGGCGAGCGCGCGCCGGGACCGAGCGGGCAGGGTGAACGCCAGGGCCGACACGGTGGCATATCGACCCCGGCGCCCACAGGGGGATCCGCGGGTCAGTGGGGTCGCCTGACGCGGGGGCGGCCGGTTCGGACCGCTTTTTGATCCGTGGCGGCCGTTTTCTCTTACTGATCCGCAGGCGATGGTGGTCTAAGCAGCTCGGGCGATGAGATTTCGGTGGATGGGGACGCTGCGGCCGTCGGGGAGCAGTTCGCCGGTGTCCTCGAACACGATGACACCGTTGCAGAGCAGCCCCCATCCCTGCTCGGGGTGGTAGGCGACGAGACGCGCCGCGTCGTGGTCGGGAGCGTTCGCCGGTGGGCACGGCGAACGGTGCTGGCACATCGCGGGGTTTCCTTCTTCTTCACTGGGGGTGCTAGTCGTTCTCATTCACCAGCATGCCGAGTGACCTGCGCTACGGAACTGGGAAAAATACCTGGTTGACTACCTGAACCGCGTGGGTAGAGGTACATGTTCGGGAGGCGACAGCCGCCGTCAGGGATGGATCAGGTGGTACGCGGCGTACTCGATGCGTTCGCGGGCCTGCAGCAGGAGCGCCGAGATCTCGCGTTCGCGGCCGTCGTCGAGGCGGATGACGGGGATCGACACGCTGATCGCGTCTCGGGCGGGGCGCTGCAGCCGTAGGGCGACGCCGAAGCAGCAGACGCCCGGGCTGTTCTCCTCCCGATCGACGGCGTGGCCGCGTTCGCGGGTCCGGCGGAGCTCGGCGCGGAGCAGGTCGTGGTCGGTGATGGTGTGCTCGGTCTGGCGTTCGAGGTCCGCGGGGAGCGCCGGATCGGGGCGGTCGGCCAGCAGGGCCTTGCCGAGGGAGGTGCTGTACGCGGGGACGCGCCGGCCCACGCGGATGACCGGCCGGAGGTTGTGCCGTGACGGCCGGGAGGAGAGGTACACGGCGTCGTGGTCGTCGAGGCGGCCGAAGTGGACGGTCTCGCCGGTGGCCTCCGCGAGCCAGTCGAGCGTCTCGTGGGCCATGCCGACGACGGGGTCGCCGTCGATGTACGACGCGCCGACGAGCAGGGCGCGCATGCCGATGCGGTACAGCGTCCCGGTGGGGTCGGTCTCCACCCAGCCGAGCTGGACGAGGGTCCGCAGCAGGGCGTACAGGCTGCTCTTGGGATAGCCGAGCTCCTGCTGGATCTCGGTCAGGCTGTACATGCCGCCCTGGCGGGCGAAGAAGTCGAGCAGCGCGACCGTCCGCGTCGCGGACTTGACGCCCGGCGCGGTCCTTTCGGATGCGTCCATCAGCCCCTCCCGAGCACCCGGCCTGCGCTCTCGCGCGGCCCGGCGACCACGCCGGAGCCAGGGAACAGCTTAGTCCCGTTCAAATCTTGTTCATATATGCGAACACTGGTTATGGTTGTGGACACTTTTACCGGTCGAGCATCTCCGGAGGATTCCCCTATGGCCAAGATCGTCCTGAGTCATGTGGACAAGGCCTACACGAATGACCTGAAGGTGGTGGACGACCTCAACCTGGAGATCCAGGACGGGGAGTTCATGGTGCTGGTCGGCCCGTCCGGGTCCGGCAAGTCGACCGCCCTCCGGATGATCGCCGGCCTGGAGGACATCACCGGCGGCGAGATCTCGATCGGTGACCGGGTCGTCAACAACCTGGCGCCCAAGGACCGCGACATCGCCATGGTCTTCCAGAACTACGCGCTGTACCCGCACATGACGGTCGAGCAGAACCTCGCGTTCGGCCTCCAGCTGCGCGGCACGCCGAAGCCGGAGATCAAGAAGCGGGTCAACGAGGCCGCCAAGATGCTCGGCCTCGACCAGTACCTCAAGCGCAAGCCGGCCGCGCTCTCCGGTGGTCAGCGGCAGCGTGTCGCGATGGGCCGCGCGATCGTCCGTGAGCCGCAGGCGTTCCTGATGGACGAGCCGCTGTCCAACCTCGACGCCAAGCTCCGCGTGTCGATGCGCGCCTCCCTGAACCAGTTGCACGACCGGCTCGGCGTCACCACGGTGTACGTCACCCACGACCAGATCGAGGCCATGACCCTCGGCGACCGCGTCTGCGTGCTCCGCGAGGGCAAGCTGCAGCAGGTCGACACCCCGCAGAACCTCTTCGACAACCCCGTCAACCTGTTCGTCGCCGGGTTCATCGGCTCGCCTGCGATGAACTTCGTGACCGCCGAGCTCGTCCGCGAGGACGGCCCCCACGTCGCGTTCGCCGGCTTCAAGCTGCCCGTCCCGGAGTCGGTCCTGCAGGGCCGCCCCGGCCTGGACGACTACTTCGGCAAGGAGATCATCCTGGGCATCCGGCCGTCCGACTTCGAGGACGCCGGGCACAACGGCAGCGAGCGGCCGACGATCCGGGTGCACGCGGACGTCACCGAGGAGCTCGGCAGCGAGATCAACGCGATCTTCGCGATCGACGCGCCGCCGGTCGAGCACAAGGACACGGCCGACCTCGCCCACGACGCCGACGAGGACGACGCCGCGATCCCGCTGGCCGACAACAAGGCGCTGTGGACCGCTCGCGTCAACGCCCGTTCGCACGTGCGCCCCGGCCAGGACATCGACCTGTCGATCGACACCAGCCGCCTGCACTTCTTCGACACGGGCACCGGCCTGGCCATCGGCCACCCGCAGACCGCCACGGTCGCCGCCGCCACGGCCTGACGACACGTCAGTGAGGGCCTCCTCCCCTTCGGGGGGCGGAGGCCCTTCTCCTACGCTCAGGCGGACTCGCGGACGATGAGTTCGGGGGACAGGAGGACCTGCCGGTGGTCGTGCCCCTCCGGGTCGCCGGTCTCCGCGAGCGCCAGCTCGGTCGCGGTGCGGCCCAGGTCCTCGCGCGGCTGGCGTACGGTCGTCAGCGGCACGACGGCGGTCGCGGCCAGGTCGATGTCGTCGTAGCCGACGACACTGATCTCCGCGGGCACCTTCACCCCGGCCCGTACGAGCTCGTTGATCAGCCCGATCGCGAGCAGGTCGTTGGCGCAGAAGACGCCGGTCGGCAGGTTGTCCAGGGTGAGCAGCCGCATCGCCGCCGCCCGCCCGGCGGCGGGGGTCATCTCCGGCTGCTCGAACGTCGTCAGCTCATGCTCGGCGAGCCCGGCCTCCCGCGCCGCGCGTACGGCTCCCTCGTGGCGCTCCCGGACCGGCCCCGCGGAGAGCGGGCCGGTGACGAACAGGAGCCGGCGGTGCCGCCGGTCGAGCAGGCGGTGGACGGCGAGCGCCCCGCCCGCGCGGTGGTCGACCCCCACCGAGCAGACGTCGACGCCGGTCCGGTCCAAGAGCACCACGGCGAGGCCGCGCCCGTGCAGCTCGGAGATGCGATCCTCGCCGAGGCCCAGCGGGCTGATCAGCACCCCTGAGACGTTCTGCTCCTCGAGGAAGTCGAGACAGCGCTGTTCCTTGGCCGGCGATCCGTCGCTTGTGCACCAGAGCGCGTCGAACCCGTCCGCGTTCATGGCCGCCTCGGCGGCGCGGCCGACATCGGTGAAGTACGGGTTGGCCATGCTCGGTACGACCACGCCGAGGATGTGGCCGCGCCCCTGCCGGAGCTGCCGGGCGGTCTCGTTGCGGACGAAGCCGAGCTCGCCGATGGATGCCTGAACGCGCTCGCGGGTTGCTTCGGCCACGAGATTTGGCCGATTTAGGACATTCGAAACCGTGCCCACCGAGACTCCCGCATGTATCGCCACATCTCGGATGCTGATGCGCGTCAACGCTTCCACCTTCCCGGTGTTTGCGGTTTTCGCAGGTCGACGAGGGTGAACAACTGTGGCCGATGTGTTATGTAGCGCTACGGATACGTGGATCTACGCGGCGTAACATGCGAACCCTTGACGGTCTGAAGACGGCCGCTTAGCGTTCCGGAGCGGAGCGTAGCTTGAAACGATTCACGATCTTGCCGGATCGCTGCGCGAAAGGGATGGGGGCGAGGGCGCACACATGACCCCACCCGGACACGCCGAAATCGGTCCCGGCACCGTCGCCGGGACGTTTCCTCGCGCACCCGAGGCGAGGTATCCGCTTAACTCTCCAACGTATGAATCGTTACCCGGAGTTCCCGCGTCGCGCATCCTCATGCGGACGGGCGGCCAACTCCGGTCAAGCACGCTCCTGCCTACCCGTGCCCATGCGGCCGTCGCCGCATCCCCGCAGCCATCACCCGGGACGAGGGAGGACGGAGTGGAACAGGCCACACTCACACGCCGTGGCATCGACGATCCGCGTCTGAACGAGGATGAGCTCCGCTTGCTCGCGCAGATCGCCACAGGTGTCACCGCAGATGTGGCGGCGCGGAAACTCGAACTCAGCGCGCGCACCTTGCGGAGGAGGCTGCGGTCGATATGTGACCGGCTCGACGTGAACACCCCCATCGAGGCCGTCGTGTGGGCGGCGCGGCGGCAGCTGATCTGAACGGTGGGCCCGTCAGGTTAGGGTCCCCTGTTTGTGGAGATAGCGATCCGCCGTGCACGAGTCACCGACGTCCGGGCCATCCGGCGGCTGATCGACCTGTACTCCGGGCCGGGCCGGCTGCTGGAGAAGTCGACCGTCACGCTGTTCGAGGACGTCCAGGAGTTCTGGGTCGCGGAGGACCGGGGGGCCGGTGAGGTCGTGGGCTGCGGCGCGCTGCACGTCATGTGGGAGGATCTCGCCGAGGTCCGTTCGGTCGCCGTAGATCCCTCCCGGCGCGGGCACGGCGTGGGGCATCGGATCGTCGCGCGGCTCCTCGACACCGCGCGCGAGCTCGGCGTGCACCGCGTGTTCTGCCTGACGTTCGAGGTGGAGTTCTTCGCCCGGCACGGGTTCCGGCCCATCAAGGGCACTCCGGTCGCGCCGGAGGTGTACGAAGAGCTGCGGCGGAGCTACGACGACGGCGTTGCGGAGTTCCTCGACCTGGACCGGGTCAAGCCGAACATCCTCGGCAACACCCGCATGCTCATCGACCTCTGACGCGTGGCCGTGCGCAGCACCTCATAGCCTGGCGCCGTGGCGCGACTCGTCCTGCGGGCCTACGGGCGCACCGTTTCCGTGGATGCGCCCGAGGACGCGCTCGACGTCGTCCGGCGGAGGCTGCCCGCGACGTACACCTCGACGGAGACCCCCGCCGAACGGGAGTGGGGGCTGCAGCAGCACTCCGCGGACT
>JBJMIW010000056.1:0-10554 GCA_045806665.1 Actinoallomurus sp. | reverse complement strand
GCATCCCCGGTGACCGCGTCGTCGGCCAGGTCGGTCAGGGTCTCAAGCTGGCGCTGCGCACACTCGACCACACTCGGGTCACGATCGGGGCCCAGGCGGTCGGAATCGCCCAGGGGGCATTGGATTTCGCCGTCGGCTACGTCAAGGAACGTAAGCAGTTCGGCCAGGCCGTGTCTGAGTTCCAGGGCGTGCAGTTCATGCTCGCGGACATGGCCATGAAGCTGGAGGCGGCCCGCCAGCTCACCTATGCCGCCGCCGCCAAGTCCGAGCGGGCGATGGAGGGCGAGCGGATCCCGGACCTGACCTTCATCTCCTCGGCGGCCAAGTGCTTCGCCTCGGATGCGGCGATGGAGATCACCACCGACGCGGTGCAGCTGCTCGGCGGCTACGGCTACGTCAAGGACTACCCCGTCGAGCGCATGATGCGGGACGCCAAGATCACCCAGATCTACGAGGGCACCAACCAGATCCAGCGCGTCGTCATGGCCCGCCAGCTCCTGAAGTAGGTCCCGGAGCTGCGAAAACTCCCCCCTGTCTGTCATCGGGCAGGGGGGCCGTCGACTGAGCGTCCGGGCGTAACCCGCATGAACTGATCTTGATGCCTGTGCCATGGAAAGTACGATTGCGGGCCAAACACCATTCATCCACGCTTCACCGTCACAATTGAGTGTGGGAAGCATGAGCGACAGCCCTCCGCGCGCTGTGGGCCGGAATCTTTCTCGAGCACGACGGAAAGCGCGACGCGGCCGGCACCTGGCTCGACGCTCATGCCCGAGGTGCGGAGGTAGCTCTCGTTTTCGCGGTTCTGGGCACCGCCTACGCGCTCTGGAAGCGGCGTGTGCGAAAGGACCTGTGGATCGGTGGCTTGGTCTTCACCGTCCTGATCATCGCGGAGACCTACATGGGCGGGCAGATCCGCGACGCGAGCAAGGACACCCTGACCGCGATCCATGTCCCCCTTGCGATGGCCATCATGGGCCTCGCCGTCTGGCTCCCTCTGCGCGCAGCACGCCGCACCTCCTGAGGCACTCCGCTTCTCTCCCGGACGTCATCAGCGCGTCGTCATGGCGCGCCGGCCCCTCAAGTAGGAACCCGAGCGTGCACGAGTCGACCTAGGCGCGGCGGAGGCGCTCGCCCTTCTTCTTGGCCTGGGCGTACAGGTCGCGCTGGAACTCCTCCATGCGCTCGCGCAGCTCCGGGTCGCTCGCCGCGAGAATCCGGACGGCCAGGAGGCCCGCGTTGCGCGCGTTGCCGATCGCCACGGTCGCCACCGGGACGCCGGCCGGCATCTGCGCGATCGACAGCAGGGAGTCCATGCCGTCGAGGTACTTCAGCGGCACCGGCACCCCGATCACCGGGAGCGGCGTCACGGCGGCGAGCATCCCCGGCAGGTGGGCGGCGCCGCCCGCGCCGGCGATGATCACGCGCAGGCCCCGCGAGGCGGCCTCCGAACCGTAGGTGATCATGTCGTTCGGCATCCGGTGCGCCGAGACGACGTCCGCCTCGTACGGCACGTCGAACTCCTCCAGCGCCTCGGCCGCGGCTCGCATCACGGGCCAGTCCGAGTCGCTGCCCATGACGACGCCGACGGTCATGCGATGATCCCCCTCAGGTAGTCGGCGGCGTGGCGGGCCCGCTCGCGGGTCTCCTCCAGGTCGTCGCCGAGCGCGGTGACGTGTCCGATCTTGCGGCCGGGCCGGACCTCCTTGCCGTAGAAGTGCACCTTCACGGCGGGGTCGTGGGCCATGACGTGGATGTAGCGACGATAGACGTCCGGGTCCTCGCCGCCCAGGACGTTCGCCATGACGGTGTACGGCGCGGTGGGCGTCGTGTCGCCGAGCGGCAGGTCGAGGACGGCGCGCAGGTGCTGCTCGAACTGCGACGTGCGCGAGCCCTCGATCGTCCAGTGCCCGGAGTTGTGCGGCCGCATCGCCAGCTCGTTGACCAGCACGCCGTCCTCGGTCTCGAACAGCTCCACGGCCAGCAGGCCGGTCACGCCGAGGGCGTCGGCGATGCCGAGCGCCAGCCGCTGGGCCTCCTCGGCCCGCTCGGAGTTCAGGCCCGGCGCGGGCGCGATCACCTCATGGCAGATCCCGCCGGTCTGAACCGTCTCCACGATCGGGTACGCCGCGCCCTGCCCGTACGGCGAGCGGGCCACGAGGGCGGCCAGCTCCCGGCGGAACGGCACGTGCCGCTCGGCGAGCAGCCCGATCCCCTCCGCGGCGGCGCGCTCGACGACCTCGCGGGCCTCGTCGGGGGACGCGCAGACCCACACGCCCTTGCCGTCATAGCCGCCGCGCGTCGCCTTGAGCACGACCGGCCAGCCGGCTTTCTCCCCGAACGCCTCGAGCGTCGCCAGGGGCGCGTCGGGGTCCAGCACGACGAACTCCGGACACGGCACGCCCAGCTCGGTGAGCCGCTCCCGCATCACGCGCTTGTCCTGGGCGTGCAGCAGCGCCGCAGATCCGGGGCGGCAGACCGCACCGGCCTCCTCCAGCGCCCGGATGTGCTCACCCGGCACGTGCTCGTGGTCCCACGTCACCACGTCGGCGCCCTTGGCGAAGGACCGGAGGTCGTCGAGCGAGCGGTGATCGCCGATGCGCACGTCGGCGATGACCTTGGCCGCCGATGCGTGGGCGCTGTCGCTGAGCACCCGCAGCGGCACGCCGAGCGCGATCGCCGCCTGCTGCGTCATCCGGGCGAGCTGCCCGCCGCCGACCATGCCGACGACTGGTATGTCTTGCCTGTCCGTCACGTGGGAAGCCTATCCACCGTGCTCAGAGACTGGGTTCGCCGGGCGACCAGCGCGGGAACAACCCGCCCGGTAAAGCCGTCTAACCTCATAGCGAGAGGTATCTCGATCCGGAGTTCGCCCGGGGCTGTCCGATCAGCCACTGAGCCAGGATGGAAGGTCCCACTTCGTGCGCTTCGCCACCCGTCTCCACCGCAAATTCGCCCATTTGATCCACGAACTTGCGGCGTTCGGGACGATCGGCGTGCTCAACTTCATCATCACCATCGGCATCTCGGACACCCTGCACCTCGGACTGCACGTGGGCCCGCTGACGTCGTTCGGCGTCGGCACCGTCGTGGCGACGACCTTCTCCTACTTCGCCAACCGGTTGTGGACTTTTCGCCACCGGGACAAGACGGGCGTGGGCCGGGAGTATGTCCTTTTCTTCCTGTTCAATGGCGTCGGCTTGGTGATCACTTGGGTGTTCATCGGCTTCACCCACTACGTCCTCGGCATCCGCAACGGCCTGGCGTTCAACGCGTCGCAGATCATCGGCACCGGCGCGGCCACGCTGTTCCGCTACTGGGCGTACAAGAAATGGGTCTTCCTGCCGCCGGCCGCACCGCCGGTCGACCCGCACACCGGTCTGCCGGAGGCCCAGGAGCGGGAGGGCGGCGCCACGCTCCCTCCTCCCCGCGTCCCCCCGGCCGGTCCGCTAGGCGGGCCCGCTGACGACGCGCTCCCGCGCCCGCACCACCTCGTCGCCCTTCCGCAGGAAGATCGCGAAAGTGGCGGGCCGGGCCCGTACTAGCTCTAGCCGTCCGCCGTCCGCCGTCGCCAGCGTGCGGGCGAGGTAGAGCCCGAGCCCGGTCCCCTGCCGGCCGCTGACGTTGCGGTCGAACACCCGGCGCTCGAGCTCCGGCGGAACCCCGACGCCCTCGTCCCCGACCTCCACGACGATCGAGGTCGCGGTCTCCTTGGTGTGGATGGTGACCGTCCCGTCCCCGTGCACGAGCGAGTTGTCGAGCAGGGTCGCGACGATCTGCGAGAGACCGCCGGGGCTGGCCACGGCGGTGAGCTCCGGAACGCCGGAGATCTCCAGTCGGCGTCCCTCCCGCCGGAAGACCGGCGCCCACTCCTCCACCTGCTGGGCGACGATGTCGTCGACGTCGACGGGAACCGCGTCACCGGTGGGATCGTGCTTGGCGCGGGCGAGGAGCTGTTCGACCACCTCGGCGAGGCGCTCGACCTGCGCGGCGGCGGCGGCGCCCTCCTCCCGGACGACGTCCGGATACTCCGAGGCCTCGATCATCTCCTCCAGCCGCATGGACAGCGCCGTCAGCGGCGTACGGAGCTGGTGGCTGGCGTCGGAGGCGAACTCACGGCTCGCGGCCAGCAGATCGGCGATCCGCACCGCGCTGCGGTCGAGGACCTCCGCGACCCGGTCGACCTCCGGCACGCCGTACCGGCGGCGGCGCGGCCGGGCGTTGCCGGATCCGAGCCGCTCCGCGGTCTCGGCCAGATCGATCAACGGCAGGGTGAGCTTCCGCGCCTGCACCATCGCGAGCCCGACCGCAACCCCGACGCCCAGCACGACGAGGCTGCCGATCAGCAGGAACGTGCGCAGGGCCTCGGCCTCGATGTCGGCGGCGTCACGGGACACCTGGACCCGGACGCCGCGGTCGTTCGCGGTCTTCCTGATGATGTGCGCGCCCTTCGGCGGCGCGGCCCCGGCGATGATCACCGCGTCGTTGGGCAGGGTGATCACGATGTACCGGCTGGGGAACTCCTTGGCGATCTGCTCGCCGACGATGGACTGCTTGCCCTCCTGTTTGAGGTTGACGCCGGCCACGACGGTGGCCGCCTCCCGCTCGACCTGCTGTTCGGCCTCGTCGTAGAGGAGCCGATGGGTCGAGTACGCCAGTGGGATGCCGAGCAGGAGCACGGCGACGACCGCGACTGCCAGCGTCGACAGCAGGAGCCGGCGCCTCATGGGGGTCCCTCTCTTTCGCCCGAGACGTGACCAGGGGGTGGTCACGCCGGGTTCACACGACTAGTCACCGCGCTCAAAGCGGAAGCCCACTCCTCGGACGGTCGTGATGTAGCGCGGGCTGCCCGCGTCGTCTCCCAGCTTGCGCCGGAGCCAGGATATGTGCATGTCGAGGGTCTTGGTCGAACCCCACCAGTTGGTGTCCCACACCTCCCGCATGATCTGCTCGCGGGTGACGACCTTGCCCGCGTCGCGGACCAGCACGCGCAGCAGGTCGAACTCCTTGGTCGTCAGCTGGAGTTCCTGGTCGCCCATCCAGGCGCGACGGGATTCGGCGTCGATCCGGACGCCCTGGACGATCGGCGTCTCGGTGCTGCCCCGGCGCAGCAGAGCGCGTACGCGGGCGAGGAGTTCGGCGAGACGGAAGGGTTTGGTGACGTAGTCGTCGGCGCCGGCATCGAGGCCCACCACCGTGTCCACCTCGTCGGCGCGGGCGGTGAGGATGAGGATCGGCACTCCGTGGCCCTCGGCGCGAACGCGCCGGGCCACTTCGAGCCCGTCGAGCTCGGGCAGGCCGAGATCCAGGACGATGAGGTCCACCCCGCCCCCGAGCGCCCGCTCGAGAGCCTGCGGACCGTCGGGGCTGACTTCGACGTTGTATCCCTCCCGCCGCAGCGCTCTGGCGAGGGGCTCGGATATGGACGTGTCGTCCTCGGCGAGCAGAACTGAGGTCATGAACCGATCGTAGAGCTATTCAAGAACGTTTCCTCGGTAGTAGCGGGGCCTTGACCTGCGATCTTCCAGTCGTAGGGCTAGCTCAGACATACCGATAACCGCGCCAATGCAAAGTAAATACCGTCGCCTGGCCACTGGGCACCCCCCGCCCGCCTGGAGCGGGGCGTCACCCGTGGACCACAACGCGTGAGCGGATCAGCGGGCGACGACCAGGACGATCTTGCCGGCCCGTCCAGGTCGCCTGGCCTCACCCGCGGTCCGCCTCCAGCACGATGGCGAGCGACGTGCCGGGTAGCTCGCCGCCGGCGCGCACGTCGGCGGTCGAGGCGAGGAGCGGCTCGCCCTTCGGCAGGGAGATGGGGTCCTTGCCCAGGTTGGCCGCGATCCGCAGCAGCCCTCGGCGGACGACGAGCCATGTGTCGCCGTACTCGACCGAGACCTCGGTGAGGCGGGGGTCGGTGAGTTCGGGCCGGGCGCGGCGGAGCGCGATGAGCGCGCGGTACCAGTCGAGCAGCTCCCGGTGGCCCGGCTCGTCCAGCTCGCTCCAGTCGAGGATCGAGCTCCGGTACGTCTCGGGGTCCTGAGGGTCGGGGACGTCCTCCGACGCCCAGCCGTGGTCGTCGAACTCCCGGCGGCGGCCCTCGCTGACCGCACGGGCAAGGTCGGGTTCCTGGTGGTCGCTGAAGTACCGCCACGGGGTGCCGGCGCCCCACTCCTCGCCCATGAACAGCATCGGCGTGAACGGCGCGGTCAGGAGCAGGCCCGCGCCGACCTTGAGCAGGCCCGGGGACAGGCCGGCGGAGATCCGGTCGCCGGTGGCGCGGTTGCCGATCTGGTCGTGGTTCTGCAGGAAGCCGAGGAAGCGGTGGCCCGGCGTCCGGAGCGTGTCGACCGGCCGGCCGTGCGTGCGGCCCCGGAACGACGACCACGTCCCGTCGTGGAGGAAGACCCGGGTGAGGGTCTTGGCCAGTACCTCGGTGGAGCCGAAGTCGGCGTAGTAGCCCTGCCGCTCGCCGGTGAGCAGGGTGTGCAGGGCGTGGTGGAAGTCGTCGCTCCACTGCGCGTCCAGGCCGTACCCGCCCGCCTCCCGCGAGGTGACCAGGCGCGGGTCGTTCAGGTCCGACTCGGCGATGAGGAACATCTCCCGGCCGGTCGCCGCGCCGAGCCGGGAGACCGTCTCGGCCAGCTCCTCCAGGATGTGGACGGCGCGCTCGTCCCGGATGGCGTGGACGGCGTCGAGCCGCAGCCCGTCGACGTGATGGTCGCGCAGCCACATCAGCGCGTTGCCGACGATGTACGCGCGGACCTCGTCGGAGCCGGCCTGGTCGACATTGACCGCCGGGCCCCAGGGCGTCTTGTGGGCGTCGGTGAAGTACGGGCCGAAGCGTCCGAGGTAGTTGCCGCTCGGCCCCAGGTGGTTGTAGACCACGTCGAGGACGACGGCCAGGCCCCGCCCGTGGCACGCGTCCACGAACCGTTTGAGCCCGTCCGGGCCGCCGTACGGGTCGTGCACCGCCCACAGGTGGACGCCGTCGTACCCCCAGCCGTGCCGGCCGGGGAAGGCCGCCACCGGCAGCAGTTCAACGGTGTCGACCCCGAGGTCGACGAGGTGGTCCAAGCGCTCAATGGCGGCGTCGAACGTCCCCTCCGGCGTGAAGGTCCCCACGTGCAGCTCGTACAGGACCGACCCCGGCAGCGGTCGTCCCCGCCACCCGTCGTCGGACCACGCGAAGCGGTCGTGGTCGTACGTGCGGCTGAGCCCGTGGACGCCGTTCGGCTGCCAGGGCGAGCGCGGGTCCGGGAACGGTCCATCGCCGTCGAGCACGAACCCGTAGTCCTGCCCGCCGCCCTCGGCGTCGACCCGCGCCGTCCACCAGCCGGGCCGCCCGGCGCGCGTCATGGCGTGCCGGGCCCCGCCGGTCTCCACCTCGACGGTCTCGGCGGCCGGCGCCCACACCTCGTACCTCATGGAGCCTCGATCAGGACGGCGACCGGGAACAGGCGGAGGACGCCGCTGAGCGCCAGGCCGGAGGGGTAGGACTGGTCGGTGAGGAGGTCGTGCCAGGGACCGCCGGGCAGGTCGAGGTGGGTGTCGCTCCAGCCGCCGCGGCGCTCCAGGCCGATGGGCAGCCTGGTCGCGACGACCACCGCGCCGCCGCGCCGGAACGCGACGGCGTGGGCGGCGGCGGAGCCGGTCACGGCCACCGGCGCGTAGTCGCCGTCGAACCAGTCCGGGTGCTGCTCCCGCAGCCGGAGCACCCGCGAGGTGACGAGGAGCTTCTCGCCGCCCAGGTCGGCCGGGGTGGTGCCCGCATCGAGGTCGGCAAGCAGTTGCCGGCGGCGGGCGTAGTCGACCGGGCGCCGGTTGTCCGGGTCGACGAGGGACAGGCCGGTGAGCTCGCACCCCTGGTATACGTCCGGCACACCCGGCATGGCGAGCTGGACGAGCTTCTGGCCGAGCGAGTTCGCTCGGGCGTACGGCGCGATGCGCCGGACGAACCCGGCGATGTCCGCGGTCAGCGTCGGGTTCGACAGGACCGTCTCGGCGTGGGCCAGGACCGCCTCCTCGTACGCCGGGTCGCCGTCGGTCCAGGACGTACGGGTCTTGGCCTCACGCATGGCCTTCGTCAGGTAGGCCGTGAGCCGATCGGTCGACAGCGGCCAAGCGCCGACGATCGTCTGCCACATGAGGTAGTCCAGGTCGGGTTCCAGCGGGCTGTCCGGCGCGCGGGAGCGCCAGCGGGCGACGGCGGCGACCCACTCGTCCGGCAACTCCGACACGACGGCCAGCCGCGCGCGGACGTCCTCCTGCCGCTTGGTGTCGTGGGTGGACAGCGTGGTGAGCGTGCGGGGCCAGTCGGCGGCGATCCGGGCGCAGTAGGCGTGGAACTCCTCCGGGGACACGGCGAACCGCGCGGGGTCGCCGCCCACCTCGTTCAGTGCGGCGAGCCGGGACCAGCGGTAGAAGGCGGTGTCCTCGACGCCCTTGGCGGTCATCGGGGCGGAGGTCTGCTGGAACCGTACGACGAACTCGTCGCGCGCCTCGTCCCGGCCGCCGAGCCCGAGCACCAGGGGGATCACCTTGTCGAGCAGGTCCCCGTCCGGCAGGACGGAGCGGGCCTCGGCGGCGGCCTGGGCGACGATCTCGAGCGCCTGCGCCGGCGGTTCCTCGCCGGGCACGACGTACGCCCGGTAGACCGGCATCGCGACCAGGAGCTCGACCAGGACCTCCCGCAGCGCATCCGGGTCCTCGTCCGGCAGGATCCGGGCCAGCAGCGCGGTCAGGCGGCGCACCTCCGGGACGAGGATCCGGTCGGCCGCGAAGCGCCGGGCGGCGTCCTCGACGTCGGTGAAGTCGGCGGGGCCGCCGGTCAGCGCGGTGTACGCCTCGGTCAGCGGCTTCTCTCCCGCCGGGTCGACGAACAGCCCGCCGACCATGCCCAGCGCGTCGTACCCGGTAGTCCCGGCGCACGGCCAGTCGGCGGGGAGCGGCTCCTCGCCGGTGAGGATCTTCTCCACGACCACCCAGCCGCGCGGCCGGTCGAGCCGCCGCAGGTACCCGCGCGGGTCCGCCAGCCCGTCGGGGTGGTCGATCCGCAGGCCGTCGATCAGGCCTTCGTCGAGCAGCCGCAGGATCACGGCGTGGGTCGCGTCGAACACCTCCGGGTCCTCCACCCGCAGGCCGATCAGCGACGAGATGTCGAAGAAACGGCGGTAGTTCAGGTCCGGCTCCCGCCAGTACACCGGGCGGTGGCGCCCCTCGCGGGGGAAGACGTGCTCGTGGTAGCGCAGCACGTCGCCATCCGGCCGGGGCTCGTCGTCCGGCGAGCCGAGCACCGGGACCACGACGACGCCCTCGGACCAGTCGATGTCGAACCACCGGGCGTACGGAGAGTCCGGGCCCTGCCGCATCACGTCCCAGAACGCCCGGTTCTGGGTCTCGGGCGCGGGGATCGCCATGTGGTTCGGCACGATGTCCACGAGGATGGACAGGCCGTGCGCGCGCATCCGGGCGGCCATCTCCCGGAACGCGTCCTCCCCGCCGAGGTCGTCGGAGATCCGCCCGTGGTCGATGACGTCGTAGCCGTGGGCGGACCCGGGGACGGCCTGCAGGATCGGCGAGAGGTACACGTGCGAGACGCCGAGCGCGGCCAGGTAGCCGGCCAGCTCCCCCGCCTTGGCGAACCCGAACTCGCGGCGCAGCTGCAGCCGGTAGGTCCCGGTCGGGCGCTTAGACACGGCGCAGCACCTGGATCGAGCGGGCCTCGAGCCTCACCTTCTCTCCGGAGCGGAGCACCGGCCGCTCATGCAGTTCGTACACCTCGATCGGGGTCGCCGTGTCGAGCACGCCGGTCCACATCCCTCCGCCGGTATCGGGCAACACGAAGTTCAGGTCGACGTCGGCCGCGTTGAACAGCAGCAGGAACGAGTCGTCGCGGATCGGCTCGCCGCGCCGGTCCCGCTCGGCGATGCGGTCGCCGTCGAGGAAGACCGTCACCGCCTTGGCGTACGGGGTCTGCCAGTCGGCGTCGGTCATCGGCCGGCCCAATGTGGTGTGCCAGACGACCTCGCCCTCGCCGGTCAGGAAGCGGCGGCGCCGGAACACCGGGTGCTCCCGGCGCAGCTCGGTGACCCGTTGCACGAACGCCCGCAGGAGCTCATTCTCCGGGGAGTCCGACCAGTCCAGCCAGGACAGCTCGTTGTCCTGGCAGTAGACGTTGTTGTTGCCCCGCTGGGTACGGCCGGCCTCGTCGCCGTGCGACAGCATGGGCACGCCCTGGGAGAGCAGGAGGGTGGTGAGCATGTTGCGCTTCTGCCGCTCGCGCAACGCGCTGATCTCCGGGTCGTCGGTCTCGCCCTCGACCCCGTGGTTCCAGGAGCGGTTGTCGTCGGCGCCGTCCCGGTTGTCCTCGCCGTTCGCCTCGTTGTGCTTGTGGTCGTACGAGACGAGGTCGTGCAGCGTGAACCCGTCGTGGCAGGTGATGAAGTTGATCGACGCGTACGGCGCCCGCCCGCCCCACTGGTACAGGTCGCTCGACCCGGTCAGCCGGGAGGCCATCTCGCTCACCGTGCCGCCGTCGCCCTTCCAGAACCG
>JBJMIW010000055.1:0-7553 GCA_045806665.1 Actinoallomurus sp. | reverse complement strand
GCCCGCCCCCGTTCGACCCCGCCGCGCGCCAGGCGGTCATGCCCGCCCCGCCGGGCGCCGGCCGGCCGCCGGTGCCGCCCTCGCTGCTGACCACCGGCCCGGACCTCACCCCGGGGCCACTGGCCGGCGACGGCCTGTTCGGCGCGCCGCCCGCCCCGGCAGTGCTCGCCCGGCTCCAGCAGGCCGTGGCCGCCGCGGCGAGTGCCAGCCCCGCCCAGTTCCCGGTGCGGGACCCGCATTTCGTGCCCGGCACGCCCAGCCCGGTCGCGGTGTCCTTCTTCGCCGCGCTGTGGTGCGCGGGCGCTCCGGTCGCCGACGCCGACCACCCGATCCTCTCCCTCTTCGCCCGCCATCTGACCCCCGCCGGGCCGGGCCCGCGCTGGTTCCTGCCCCCCGCGCTCCCGCTGATCGTCGGCGCCTACACCGAGCGCCTGCGGGCCGGGGACCCGATGGGCGCCTCCTACGTGGCCCGCGCCCTGTGGGAGACCGCCGAGGCGCTGCGCGGCGAGCCCGCCTTCCGGCCGCGCGCCGACGCCCTCGCCGCGATGGCCGGTACGACCCTGCGGATGGTCCCGAGCGACCACGCCGGCGTGCGGTACGGCGACCCGGCGATCATGCAGGAATGGCTGCGCCGCTGCCCGCTGGAATTGCGTGTGGCGCTGCTGCGCGAGACCGCGCCGGGCGACCACTTCCGGCTCGCCTGCTACGACCTGGCCGCGATGGCGGCCGCGCTGCCCGCCGCCGCGGGCGGCCCGGCCGAGGCCCGGCGGGTCGCGTTCGCGCTGCTGGCGGCCGACCTCGACGGCGCACCCGGAGCGGCGGCCGGGGTCCTGCCCTGGTTGGACCCCGAAGGCGTGCGCACCCTGCAGGCGCTCGGACAGCCGGGCCACCCGCTCCGAGAGCTGTGGCCGGTCGACGGGACACTGCCGGACACGGTCGCCGGTGCCGACCCGCAGATCCTGCGCAGTCTGCTGGCCGCCTCCTACGCGACCGCGCTCTCCTGGTGCCGGCTCGCGGGCACGGGGCCGCCCCGGCCCGGATTCACCGTCCCGGCCGCGCTGATGAAGGCCATCGTCGCCGCGCCCGATCCAGAGCCCGGGGACGCCCTCACGCCCTGGGAGATCATCGAGGCCGCCCGCGCCCACCTGGCCGAACAGCGCAAGGCCGACTCCCCTCCCCCGGCGCAGCCGGCCACGACGGCCTGGCCCGCGTCCGAGCCCTTCCCCTCCAACCCGGGAACCGCGCCGACGTCCAACCCGGGCGTCCCGGCGAGCGCCGGTCCGGCCGTGCCCACCTCGAATCCGGGCCTCCAGTCGTCCGGGCCCGCCGCGCCGACCTCCATCCCCGGGGTGCCGGGGACCGGCCCGTCCTCCGGTCCGGCCGCTCCCACGTCCATCCCCGGCGTCCCGGCGAGCGCCGGCCCCTCCTCTGGTCCCGGGGCCCCTGGCGCGTCCTCGTACCCCGGCGTCCCGGGACCGGCCGTCTCCTCGTACGGGAGTCCGGCCCTCGGGCCCGACGCGGTGGCCCCCGGCCCCACGTCCCCGTTGTCCACCGCTCCGCGCACCGCGCTCAGCGCGGACGCCGCGGTGCCGCCCGCCTCCGTCGACTCCGGCGATGCGGGCAGCCCGTCGCCGATCCCCGACCTGACGGCGTACCGGCCCGACCCCGGACCGCGACTGGCGGAGGCGAACGGAATCACGTTCCTGCCCGGCCCCGACGACATCGAGCGGCTGTTGACCGAGCTGCGCCGGCGCGGGAGCTGGGCCCTCAGCCTGCGAGGGCAGGAGGTCTCCAGCGCGTCGGCCCCGGCGGTGCTGCTCGTCGGGGACATCTCCTGCGGCCAGCGCCGCCTCACCCGCATGATCGCCCGTGCGCTGGCCGAGGTCGGCGTGGGCAGCGGCGAGGTCCACACGCTCGTCGCCGACGAGCTCGCCGAGACCGATCCGCGGCGACTGCGCGAACGCATCGCCGAGTACGGCGGTCACACGCTCCTCATCGAAGGCCTGGACACGGTGGTCCTCGACGACGACCGCGGCGCGGCCTACGCCACGGCCCTGTACCGGGCGCGGGTCGAAGGCGTCAGCGAGACCATCCTCTCGGCCACCTGCTCGCCAGGCCGGCTGCGCGAGCTGACCGACGCCGTCCCGGAGCTGATGACGGACTTCCGAACCGTACGGCTCCCCGACCTGTCCGATCCGGGGCTTCGCGTGCACCTCGCGGCGCTGCTGGCCGACGAACGCCGCCTCAAGCTGGCCCCAGAGGCCTGGCAGGTGGCCCGGCATGACCTCGCGACGCTGCGGGGACGCGGCCGGCTCACCAACGCCCGGCTGGTCGAGGCCTACCTCGACCGGGCCTGCAACCACCACCTCGGCCAGGCGGGCGAGACCCAGGTCTTTCAGGGCCAGAACACCCTCACCCTTTCCATGGAGGACTTCCAGGGCGTCGCCGCCGAACTCGAGCCCTGAGCCGCGCTGGTCCGACGCCCGCTTCGGCGACCTGCCCGACGAGTACCCCGGATCCGGCCACACGCCGACGCGTTCCGACCAGGTGGGCGTTCACCGGCGCCGGATCAGGGTTGTCGTCCCCGCGTCCCGGCCCGGTGGCGTGCGTGCGTACCGAGGTCTCGGGGAAAGCCGCCACAGCCGCCCATACTGCCCCCTTTTGGCCCGCTTCGCGGCCGAGCGTGCACGGCGTTCACCGAGCCTTCTGCACACTCGCCCGACTCCCCGGCCGCGGCGGCCCCTGGAAGTGAGCCGCACCATAGTGACCGAGCGGTAACTTCGGGTCTACCCTCGGCGGGTGGACATCGTCTTCGAACGGCGGGGCGACGGCCCGCCGCTGCTGCTGATGCACGGCATCGGCCACCGTTGGCAGGCGTGGGAGCCGGTCATCGACCTGCTCGCCAAGGAACGCGACGTCATCGCGGTGGACCTGCCCGGATTCGGCGCCTCGCCGCCCCTGCCGCCCGGCACCACGTACGACCTCGACACCGTGGTCACCGTGCTGGGCGAGTTCACCGACCGGCTCGGCATCGACCGCCCGCACGTCGCCGGGAACTCCCTCGGCGGCCTGTTCGCGCTCGAAGCCGCCGACCGGGGACTGGCCCGCTCGGTGACCGCCCTGTCCCCCGCCGGGTTCTACACACCGCTCGAACTGCGGTATGCCGGGCTCGTGCTGCGCGCCTCGCGCCTCGGCGCCGGAATACCCGAGGCCACCATGCGCCGGCTGGCGCGCTCGCCCCGGCTCCGGGGCCTGATGTTCGGGATGATCTACGGGCGGCCGGACCGCATCGGAGTCGACACCCTCCTGGCCGACGCGGCGGCGCTGCGCGGTGCGGTCGGCTTCGAACCGACGCTGCGGGCCGGGCGCCGGACGATGTTCCGCGGCAAGCTGCAGGACGTCCCGGTCACCATCGCCTGGGGCACCCGTGACCGTCTCCTGCGGTCGAGCCAGGCCGTGCGCGCCCAGCAGGCGCTGCCGCACGCCCGGTTCCTGTGGCTCCAGGGGTGCGGGCACGTCCCGATGGGCGACGATCCCCAGCTCGTGGCCCAGGTGCTCCTGGAGGGCAGTTCCGGCTGACCGTCGGCACGGTTCCGGCGCGCGTCGCTCCGGTCCTCCGGCGTGCCGGCAGTGCCCGGTCGGGTCGCCGGCGGCATCGAGGTGGTGCGGGGGCTTCCCATCCGGACGTAGGCGAGTGACGATGGGTGCGTGACCCGTTCTCGCGCGGTCCGCGGACCGCACCGAGAGACGGGGCGCGGCCCGGCACCGCTACGGGCGCGAGCGCTCACCGAACGGCTGGCGGTCTGCGCGCGGACCGGCCAGCGGATTTCGCCGTAATGGCCCGCAGCGGTCTGCCGGTCCGCGGTGTCGCACCACGTACGGATCCCGACCTCCGGGTACGGCGCGCCTGCTCTCGGCGCTGACTCGCCTCCGGGCCCGGAATCTCGCGATGCCGGCACTGACCTGCGTGGTTCACCGGGTGCCCCGTGCCTGGGTGGAGGCCGGCGGCCGCCTGCTGGGCCTGTTGGCGGCCGTCGGTGTGGACCTTGTGATCGTCGCCTGCAGACGATGGACCTCACCGTGCGAACGGGCCACCCGTGACATCTGTGGGCGGTGTTCCCCGCCTCGACGCCACGATGAACGGTACGCCACCGATCTCAGTTCCGTCCCATTCGCCGCAGCGAAAAGCGCTATGGTGACGTCTTCATCGCCGGATACCGGTGATCCTGCCGAAATCGGCGCCCTGGCGTCTCGCCCGCCTCCAGCAAGCTGCGGTGCAGGTTGCACGCAAGGTTTCGCGGCAGACCTCCGCGCAATTTTCGAATGTTACTTTTGTGTTTAATCGCGTTACTGGCAGCAGCCTTTCGCCGTTATTACGGGATAATAAATTTCCACGAGCGAAAGGGTCGCGTGATGTTCGGTCGGTCGATCTATGTTCCGGACAATCCGGCGCTGATCGGCGGGTCTCCCCAGTCGGTGCACGAACAGCTGTGGGCGCAGGGCAAGCGCCGTCGGCTTCAGGTGCGTGGTGCGCTCGCCGCCCTCGGCCTGGTGGTCGGCACGGCCATCGTGGACGTCTGGTTCGGCCTGCTGGCCGCCGCGATGGTCGCGGCGGTGGACTCCCTCTACTACCTGCGTCAGCGGATGGCCTCCAGCGTCTGGCGCAAGGGCCAGCGCGGCGAGCGACGCACGTCCGCCCTCCTGCGCCTGGCCCTCGACTGGCGCGGATACCGCGTCCTGCAGGGAAGGAACGTGCCAGGGCAGGGGCAGATCGATCACCTGGTGATCGGGCCGACCGGCGTCATGCTGATCGACAACCAGGCGGTCCCCCCGGACACGGACATCGCCGCGTACCAGGGCACGCTGTACGTCGACGAACGGTCCGGCGCCAAGATCTCCAAGCCGCTGCGCGCACGGGCCGACGCCGCCGCCGCGCTGCTCGCCGAGCGGCTCGGCGGGGAGGTCGCCGTGGAGGCCGTGGCGGTCATCCACGGCGGCCGCCTCGCCCGCGGTCTCGTGGAGGCCGACGGGGTCACACTCATCCGCGCCCACCGTCTTCCCGGCTGGATCCGGCGCCAGCGCATCCGTTTCTCCCCCGAGCAGGTCGCCACCCTCGCCGAGGCGGCGCATCGGCTGCCGATCAGCCGGCAGGCCATCATCGTCCGCTGAGCGCCGGCCCGAGTGCTTCCAGGCAGGGATGCTCCGAGGGGGGCGGGCAGGTCGCTCGGGGATCTGCCCGCCCGCCTCTCCTTACTCGGACCGGCCGTCCGCGACCGGACGGCGGCCGGGAACCGTGCGGAAGAGCCAGTCCAGGCGGGGCTCCACCGCCCACCGGAAGACCCGGCGCGCCGTGTCGCCGGACAGGGCAACCGCGAGGATCGCGCAGCCGACCGTCACCAGCACCACCTGCGCCCCGGAGATCCCGTAGTACCAGCCCTGGTAGGACAGGTAGAGCGTGGCGAAGCCGTGGAGCAGGTAGGCGTACATGGTGGCCCCACCCAGCCGGGTAAACCACGTGCGGCGCGCCGGCACCACCGCCAGGAACGCGACCGTGAGGATCACCGCCGACGCCATCGCGACGACCCGGAACCCCACACCCGCCGAGGCGCCCACCCCGAGCTGGCCGAAGCTGCGCCGCCAGTGCACCCACTCCGGATCGACGCTGAGCGCGAGGAGGTAGGCGGTGAGGCCGCCCAGGAGGAGCACCAGCGCGCCCGCGACGCGCACCGCGCGACGGTGGAGGATCGCGAAATGATGGGGCCGCAGGACCAGCCCGAGGACGAAGAACGGCAGGAACGACAGCACCTGTGCGGCGTTGAGCATGCTCGGCAGGGTGACGAACCCGGCGAGCATCGAGATCAGCACCGCGACGACGACCGGGTGCCGGATCTCCTGCCACAGCGGCGTGGACAGCCGCCACAGCAGCAGGGCGGGCAGGAACCAGGTCAGGTAGTACGGCTCCAGCGGATCCCAGCCGACGTGGTCCCCCGACAGCAGCCTGGCCCACAGGGGATACGCGACGCTGAACAGGACGTACGGCACCACGATCGCAGCGACGAGCTTGCGCGTACGGCCGCGGGAAGTCGGGAAACCGCGCGAGAAGTATCCGCACATCACGATGAACGCCGGCAGGTGGAAGGCGTAGATGAACGTCTGCGCGGCCTCCAGCAGTCGCCCGCCGATGTTCGCCCCGCGCAGGGGTTCCCAGGCGTGGCCGATGACGACGAGGACGACCGCGAGGAACTTCGCGTTGTCGAAGTAGGGATCCCGCTCTGCGCGGCCGCGCTCGGTCGAGGCGGGGCCGGTCGGGACGGTTGCGTCGGGACGGACAGGGTCGGTGCGGTCAGGACGGAGAGGGTCGGTTCGGGCGAGGAGGGTGCGGATGCTCAAAGCGGCGGAACCCCGGTCGGAGACGACGGCTTACCGGACAAGTCAACACGATGCTCCTGAAAGACGTCGCACCGTGTCCTGCACGCCCGTGACCGGTGACGCGGGTGCTCAGGACACGTCGGCCCCCGGGCGGCAGTGCCGGCACGGCCGGTAGCCGGCGCTCTCGGCCTGCGCCAGGGTACGAAAACCGTGCCAGTGCGCCGGGGTGATCCGCCGCGCGTCGCGGCAACTGGGGAAGCACACGACCCCGGTGGTGGCGCTGCCGACGAAGTGGACGTTCTTCGCCGCCAGGGTGTCGACCTCGTCGAGGTTGACGTCCTCCATGCGCAGCAGCCGCTCCTTGGCCGGGGTCCCGAAGACGTACTGCCCGATCCGGCCGTCGGAACGGATGACCCGGTGACAGGGGATCAGCAACGGCACCGGGTTCTTCCCCAGCGCGGTCCCGACCGCCCGGACGGCCTTGGGCCTGCCGATCCGCTCGGCGATCCAGGCGTACGGCCGCATCTCTCCCCGCGGAATCGTCGCCGCCGCGCGCAGCACCGCCTCCTCGAAGGGACGCAATCCGCGCAGGTCCAGGCGGACGTCGGCGGCCCGGCCGGTGTGCAGGGCCCGCTCCAAGGCCGGGGGCGGGCTGCCGCCCGGCAGCAGTGGCCGGCCGAACCGACTGCGGAAGGACGCGACGAACTGCTCCTCGTCCTGTCCGGTGCGCAGGTAGGCGATGCCCTGATCGGTCAGCGCGACGAAGACGCCGCCGATCGCGGCGTCCAAGCGCACCCAGCGCGCCGCGACGCGGTCGAGCAGGCCCGCCGGCGCGTCGGTGGCCAGTGCCGCCAGGCCGGCGACCAGCGGATCACGCTGATCGAGGGTCTCCTGGTCATCGGGCTCCAAGACGCTCATCGTGCCTCCTCGGGATAGAGCATGCGGAGCCGCTTGAGACCCCGCGAGATGTGGGACTTGACCGTGCCTTCGGGGGTGCCGAGCACCGTCGCGATCTCCGCGATTGGCAGATCCGCGACGTGCCGCAGCACGACCGCGAGGCGCTGCTCCTCCGTCAGCCGGCCGAGCAGAGCGGCCAGCTCGCGGCCCGTCTCGGACCGCTCGGCGACCCGCTCGGTCGGCTCCGCCGGATCGACCGCCTCCGGGGCGGCCTCCAGCGGGGCCGG
>JBJMIW010000054.1:0-9444 GCA_045806665.1 Actinoallomurus sp. | reverse complement strand
CCTGCAGGAGTACGCCTACCCCGACGGCCCCGCCTGGAGGTCTTGACGTGGAGTTCGACGGAATCAGGGCCATCGTCACCGGAGGGGCCTCCGGCATCGGGCTCGCCGCCGCCACCCTGCTCACCGAGCGCGGCGCGACGGTCAGCTCCCTCGACCTGTCCGCCCCGCCCGCGCCCCTGCACGGCGTCAAGGCCGACGTACGGGACGACGCGGCGGTCCGCGCGGCGGTCGGGGAGGCGGTGGACCACCTCGGCGGCCTGGACGTGCTGGTGAACAACGCCGGGATCGGCGCCCAGGGCACGGTCGAGGACAACGACGACGACGAGTGGCGGAACGTCTTCGAGGTCAACGTGTTCGGCATGGTGCGGGTGAGCCGGGTGGCCCTCCCGCACCTGCGCCGATCCGAGCACGCCGCGATCGTCAACACCTGTTCGATCGCGGCCACCGCCGGGCTGCCGCAGCGCGCGCTGTACTCGGCGACCAAAGGTGCCGTTCAGTCGCTCACCCTGGCGATGGCGGCGGACCACCTGCGCGACGGTATCCGGGTGACGTGCGTCAACCCGGGCACCGCCGACACCCCCTGGATCGGCCGGCTGCTGTCCGCGACCGACGATCCGGAGGCGGAGCGGGCCGCGTTGGCGGCCCGCCAGCCGAGCGGCCGGCTGGTCAGCCCGGAGGAGGTCGCCGCGGCGATCGCCTACCTGGCCAGCCCGCTGGCCTCGGCGACGACAGGAACGGCGCTGGCGGTCGACGGGGGCATGGCCGGCCTGCGACTTCGCCCAGAGAAATGAGGACGCGATGAAGCGAGAGATGCTGGCGGCGGGTGCCGTCTTCGCGGCGGCCGCGGTGTTGGCGACCGGATGTAAGAGCGGCAGCGGCGGCTCGTCCGGTGGCGGCGGTACCGTCGGCGTGGACTACCCCCGGTCCGACACCGACTTCTGGAACTCCTACATCAAGTACGTCCCGCAGTTCGCCAAGCAGGACGACCTGGACCTGAAGACCACCAACTCCGAGAACGACATCTCCAAGTTGGCCGCGAACGTCCAGTCGCTCATGGGCCAGGGCGTGAAGGGCGTGGTGCTGGCCCCGCAGGACACCGCCGCGGTGGCGCCGACACTCGAGCAGCTCAAGCAGAAGAAGATCTCGATCGTCACCGTCGACACCCGCCCGGACAAGGGCGACGTCTACATGGTGGTCCGCGCCGACAACCGGGCGTACGGCGAGAAGGCCTGCAAGTTCCTCGGCGACACGCTGAAGGGCAAGGGCAAGGTCGCGATGCTGGAGGGTGACCTGGCCTCCATCAACGGCCGGGACCGCACCGAGGCGTTCAACCAGTGCATGTCCCAGAACTACCCGGGCATCAAGGTCATCGGTCTGCCGACGGAGTGGAAGGGCGACGTCGGCGCGAACAAGCTGCAGACGACGCTCGCCGCCAACTCGGACCTGAACGGGATCTACATGCAGGCGGGCGGGGCGTTCCTCGCCCCGACGCTCAACGTCTTGAAGCAGAAGGGTCTGCTCGTCCCGCCGAGCGACCCGAAGCACATCGCGATCATCTCGAACGACGGCATCCCCGAGGAGCTGAAGGCGATCGCGGCCGGGCAGATCGACGCGACCGTCTCCCAGCCCGCCGACCTGTACGCCAAGTACGCGCTGTACTACGTCAAGGCGGCCATCGACGGTAAGAAGTTCGCCCCGGGCCAGACCGACCACGGCTCGATGATCGTCGCGCCGCGGCCCGGCCTGCTCGAGGACCAGCTGCCCGCGCCGCTGATCACCAAGGACGGGACCTACCCCGGGTCGACGAAGGCGACGGACCCGCAGCTCTGGGGCAACCAGGTCAAATGAGTCTTCCCGCCAGTGCCGCGGCCGGCGTCCCGCCGGTCGCGGCGGCTCACAGGATCAACAAGCGGTTCGGCGTGACGGTGGCGCTGAACGACGTGTCGCTGACCATCGGCGACGGCGAGGTCCACGGCCTCGTCGGCCGCAACGGCGCCGGGAAGTCGACCCTCGTGTCGGTGCTCACCGGCCTCGTCCCCCCGGACTCCGGAACGGTGGAGTTCGGGGGCGAACCCGCACCGGCCCTCGGGGACCGCGAGGCGTGGCGGCGGCGGGTCGCCTGCGTGTACCAGAAGCTCACGGTCATCCCGTCACTGTCGGTGGCCGAGAACCTTTTCTTGAACAGGCAGGGCCGGGGCCGCCAGGGCCGCGGTCTGATCTCCTGGGGCTCGTTGCGCCGCCGCGCCCGCGAGCTGCTGGACGCCTGGGAGGTCGACGTCGACGTCCAGGCGCCGGCCGAGCGCCTTACCGTCGAGCAGCGGCAGCTGGTGGAGATCGCGCGGGCGCTGTCGCACGGCTCGCGGTTCATCATCCTCGACGAGCCGACCGCCCAGCTCGACGGCCAGGCGATCGAGCGGCTGTTCGCCCGGATGTGCTCTCTGCGGGAGTCCGGGGTGACGTTCCTGTTCATCAGCCACCATCTCGACGAGGTGTACGAGGTCTGCGACACCGTCACGGTGATGCGCGACGCCCGGCACATCGTGACCTCTCCGGTCGCGGAGCTGGGCAAGGAGGCGCTCGTCACCGCGATGACCGGCGAGGCGACCGGGCTGATCGACCTCGGGGCTGACCGGCCCGCGCCGAAGCGCGGCAGCGAGCCGGCGCTGAGCGTCACCGGGCTCGGCGACCCGGGCGTCTTCGAGGACGTGTCGCTCACCGTGGCCCCCGGCGAGATCGTCGGGCTGGCCGGAGCCGGCGGTTCCGGCAAGATGGCGGTCGGCGAGTCGATCGTCGGCCTGCGCCGCGCCGCCCAGGGCACGGTGAAGATCGGCAGCACGACGCCGCGGCCGGGCAGCGTGCCGGCCGCGCTGCGGGCCGGCCTCGGGTTCGTCCCGCAGGACCGGCACAAGGAGGGCCTGGTCCCCAGGCTGTCCATCGCCGAGAACGCCACGCTCACCGTTCCCGAGCGGCTGGGCCGCTTCGGGATCCTCGCGCCGCGGCGACGCGACGAACTGGGCGCGAAGGCCATCGACGACCTGGACATCAAGGCGGCAGGGCCGGAGCAGCCGGTGTCCGCGCTGTCCGGCGGCAACCAGCAGAAGGTCGTCATGGCCCGCGCGCTCGCGGGCGACCCCAAGGCCCTGGTGCTGATGCAGCCCACCGCCGGGGTCGACGTCAAGGCCAAGGAGACGCTGCTCGGAACGGCCTCCGCGGCGGCCGCCGAGGGTACGGGCGTCCTGATCATCTCCGACGACATCGACGACCTTCGCCCCTGCGACCGGGTGATCGTCCTGTTCAAGGGCGCCGTCGTCGCCGAGATGCCGGAGGGCTGGGACGACCATGAACTGATCGCCGCGATGGAGGGCATCCGTGACTGAGACACAGACGGCCGTGGCCGCGCCGGCCCGGGGCCGGATCGGCGCGCCCCGGCTGGCGCGCCTGCGCGACCTCGCGCTGGTACCGGCGATCATCGTGATCGCCATCGTCGGCTACTTCGTCAACCCGGTGTTCCTGCACTGGGACAACCTGGTGAACGTCCTGCAGCAGCAGTCCGAGATCTCGCTGCTCGTCCTGGCCGAGGCCCTCATCCTGATCTGCGGCCGGATGGACCTGTCGCTGGAATCGACGTTCGGCCTCGCCCCCGGGGTCGCCGCCTGGCTCGTGCTCGCCCCCGGCATCACGCACGGCGTCGGCTGGCTGTCCGGCGCCTGGTCGATCCCAATCACGCTCGCCGTCGGCGCCCTCATCGGCTGGGCCAACGGCCTGCTGATCGTGCGGTTCCGCCTCAACGGCTTCATCGTCACCCTCGGCATGCTGATCGTGCTTCGCGGCCTGCTGACCGGCATCAGTGGCGGCAAGACGTTCTTCAACCTGCCGTCCTCCATGATCTACCTGGGCAACGCCGTCTGGCTGGGCCTGCCCGCCTCGATCTGGATCTGCCTAGTGCTGTACGCCCTGGCCATCGTGGTGACCGGCTACACCCGCTTCGGCCGGTCGCTGTACGCCATCGGCGGCAACGCCGACGCCGCACGCGCCGCGGGCATCCGCGTCGATCGGGCCCTGTGGGGCACGCTCGTCCTGGCGAGCGTCCTCGCCGCCCTCGGCGGCCTGCTGCTCACCGGCCGGCTCGCCTCGGTGGCGGCCAGCCAGGGCAACGGCGCTATCTTCACGGTGTTCGCGGCGGCGGTCATCGGCGGCGTCTCGCTCAACGGCGGGCGCGGCACGATCTTCGGTGCCTTCACCGGCATCCTGCTGCTCTACATGATCCAGAACGTACTCACGCTCGCGGGCGTCCCGGCGCAGTGGATCGGCGCGCTCAACGGTGCGATCATCCTCGTCGCCCTGATCATCAGCCGTATCACGTCGGGCCAGGCACAGGAGTAGCGATGGAGCGCCGCAGACTCGGATCCTCGCCGGTCGAGGTGACAACGCTGTCGTTCGGCGGTGCGGCGATCGGCGGGCTGTTCGCCCCCGTGTCCGACGCCGACGCCACGGCGGCCGTACGCCGCGCCCAGGAACGCGGCATCGGCTACTTCGACACCGCGCCGCACTACGGTGCCGGGCGCGGCGAACGCCGCCTCGGCGCCGCCCTGACCGGCGGGTACGTCCTGTCCACCAAGGTCGGGCGGCTCCTCGTCCCCCTCGCGCCCGGAGAGGCGCCCGAGCTGGAAGGGTTCGCCGACCCGCCGCCGTACAAGCGGGTGTGGGACTGGAGCGCCGACGGCATCCGCCGATCCCTGGACGAGTCGCTGAAACGCCTCGGCGTCGACCGCGTGGACGTCGTCTACCTGCACGACCCGGACGACCACGAGGACCAGGTGTACGCGACGGCGTACCCGGCGCTGGCCGCGCTCCGCGACGAGGGCGTCGTCGGCGCGATCGGCGTCGGGATGAACCAGACGCCGATGCTGACGCGGTTCGTCGAGCGCCTCGACCTGGACGTCGTGCTCTGCGCCGGGCGGTACACCCTCCTGGACCGGTCGGCCGAGGAGGACCTGTTCCCCGCGTGCGCCCGGCGCGGCACCTCGGTGGTGGCCGGCGGCGTGTACAACTCGGGGCTGCTGGCCGGCGGCACCACCTACAACTACGAGCCCGCCCCGCCGGAGATGCTGCAGCGCGTCGCCGAGTTGGAGCGGGTCTGCGCCGAGCACGGCGTGCCGCTGCGCGCGGCCGCGCTGCGGTTCCCGCTCCGGCACCCGGTCGTCGCCGGCGTCCTCGTCGGCTGCCGCAGCGCGGCCGAGATCGACGACAATTGCGACCTGTTCGAGGTGGACATCCCCGAGGCGCTCTGGGAGGCGCTATGAGTGACGCGGCGCTGGTCGACGCGCACCATCACCTGTGGGACACCGGCGTCCGCGACTATCCCTGGATGGACGGCGCCTGGGCGGACCCCCTGCGGGGCCGGTTCGACGCGGCCCGCTACGCCGAGCTGACCAGGCCGTACGCCGTGCGGGAATCGATCGTCGTCCAGGCGCTCCACGACCTCGCCGAGACGTACGACCTGCTGGCCGCGGCGGACGATCCGGTCGAACACGAACACGGTGACGAGCCGGGCCCGATCGCGGGCGTGGTCGGGTGGGTGGACCTCACCGCGCCTGACGTGGCGGACTGGATCGCCGAGGTCCGCGAGAGCCCGTCCGGCCGCCTGCTCGTGGGCGTCCGCCACCAGGCACAGGACGAACCGGACCCCGAGTGGTTGCTGCGGCCGGAGGTCCTGCGCGGCATCGAGGCCGTCGGAGCCGCCGGCCTGGTGTACGACGTGCTGGTCCGGCCGCCGCAGACCACGGCCGCCCTGGAGCTCATGCGCACGCTCCCGGAGGTGTCCTTCGTCCTCGACCACGCCGGCAAGCCCGACATCGCCGGCGGCGTCTGGGAGCCGTGGGCGACCTGGATCACGTCGCTGGCCGCGCTGCCCAACGTCACGGTCAAGTTGTCCGGCCTGGTCACCGAGGCCGCCCCCGACTGGAAGCCGGACGACATCCTGCCGTACGCCCGCCACGTGCTCGGCTCCTTCGGCGCCGACCGCGTGATGTACGGCTCCGACTGGCCGGTCTGCACGCTCGCCGCGTCGTACGTGCAGGTCCTCACCCTCGCCCGGGAGGCCGTGCCGACCGGCGACCGAGACGCCGTCTTCGGCGGAACGGCCCGCCGGATATACGGGCTAAGTTGAGTGCCATGCGGGTCGCCCTTTTTGTCACGTGTGTCAACGACACGCTCTTTCCCGGCACCGGGAAGGCGACCGTACGGCTGCTGGAACGGCTCGGCTGCACGGTCGAGTTCCCCTTCGAGCAGACGTGCTGCGGGCAGATGCACTTCAACACCGGCTACCGCGACGACGCCCGGCCGCTCGCCCGCCGCTTCACCGCCGCGTTCGACGGTTATGACGCGGTCGTGGTGCCGTCCGGGTCGTGCGCGGCGATGGTCCGTGAGTGGTACCCCTCGCTCGGCGTCACGCCGCCGGCCGGGGTGTACGAGCTGTCGGAGTTCCTGGTCGACGTCCTCAAGGTCACCGACGTCGGCGCGTACTTCCCGCACACGGTGACCTACCACCCGACCTGCCACTCGCTCCGGTCGCTGAAGGTCGGCTCGCGGCCGCTCGACCTGCTGTCCCAGGTGCGCGGGCTCACCCTCGTGCCGCTGGGCGGCGCCGATGAGTGCTGCGGGTTCGGCGGCACCTTCTCGCTGAAGAACCCGGCCGTGTCGGCCGCGATGTGCGCCGACAAGGTGCGCAACGTCCTGGACACCGGCGCCGAGGTGCTGTGCGCCACCGACAACTCCTGCCTGATGCACATCGGCGGCTCCCTGACCCGCCAGCGCACCGGCGTCCGCGTCGTCCACCTTGCCGAAATCCTCGCCTCGACGGAGGACTCATGACAGGGACATTCATGGGGATGCCGGCATTTCCGGAGGCGTCGTCGCGGGCGGTGGGCGACGCGCAGCTGCGGCACAACCTGCGCAAGGCCACCCACACGATCCGCGCCAAGCGCGCGGCCGTCGTCGGCGAGCAGCCCGACTGGGCGGAGCTGCGCGCCGCCGGTGCGGCGATCAAGGACCGTACGCTCCGGCACCTCGACGTCTACCTGGAACGCCTGGAGTCCGCCGTCACGGCGGCGGGTGGGCACGTGCACTGGGCGGAGGACGCCGCTGAGGCCAACCGGATCGTCGTCGACCTGGTGAAGGCGACCGGCGAGACCGAGGTCGTCAAGGTCAAGTCGATGGTCACCCAGGAGCTCGACCTGAACTCCGCGCTGGCCGCCGCCGGCATCCGCGCGTACGAGACCGACCTCGCCGAGCTGATCGTGCAGCTCGGCGACGACCTGCCCTCGCACATCCTCGTCCCGGCGATCCACCGTAACCGCGCGGAGATCCGGGAGATCTTCAGCAGCCGGATGGCCTCCTGGGGCCGCCCCGCGCCGACCGATCTCAAGGACGACCCCCGTGCGCTCGCCGAGGCCGCCCGGCTGCACCTGCGGGAACGGTTCCTCAGCGCCAAGGTCGGCATCTCGGGTGCCAACTTCGCGGTCGCCGAGACCGGAACCCTCGTCGTCCTGGAGTCCGAGGGCAACGGCCGGATGTGCCTGACCCTGCCGGAGACCCTCATCTCGGTGGTCGGCATCGAGAAGATCGTGCCGACCTGGCGCGACCTCGAGGTCTTCATGCAGTTGCTTCCCCGCTCGTCGACGGGGGAGCGGATGAACCCGTACACCTCGATGTGGACCGGCGCGGCCGAGGGACAGGACTTCCACCTCGTCCTCGTCGACAACGGCCGGACCTCCGTCCTCGCCGACCGGGTCGGCCGCCAGGCGCTACGCTGCATCCGCTGCTCGGCCTGCCTGAACGTCTGTCCCGTGTACGAGCGGGCGGGCGGCCACGCGTACGGCTCGGTGTACCCGGGGCCGATCGGCGCGATCCTCACCCCGCAGCTGCGCGGCCTCACGGGGCCGCTGGAGGAGTCGCTGCCGTACGCCTCGACCCTGTGCGGCGCGTGCTACGAGGTCTGCCCGGTCGCCATCAACATTCCCGAGGTGCTGCTCGACCTGCGCGCCAAGGTGGTGACGAAGGGACACCGCGGCGAGCGCCTCGCGATGGGCGCCGCCCGTCGTGTCCTGGACCACCCGAAGTGGCTGGCGATGGCCCAGCGCTCGGCCGGCCGCCTGCGCCGCTGGACCCCGCGCCGCCTGCCCGGCCCGCTGTCGGCCTGGTCCGACACCCGCGAGGTGCCCGTGCCGCCCCGCGAGTCGTTCCGCGACTGGTGGGCGCGGCGAGACGAGGAGAACCGATGAGCTCCCGCGACCGGATCCTGGCCCGCGTCCGATCCGCGCTCGCCGACGTCCCGCGTACGGAGGCGCCGGAGGACGTCGAGGTGCCCCGCGCATACGACCGCACCCGGTCCGGCCCGGACGTCGTCGAGCTGCTGGCCGACCGCCTCGTCGACTACAAGGCGGTCGTCCACCAGGTCACCGACATCGCGGCGGCGGTGGCGGACGCGCTGCGGAGGCGCGAGGCCCGCCGCGTGGCCGCGCCCGCGGGCGTCCCCGCCGAGTGGTTCGGCGACACGGAGGCGGTCCGCGACGACCCGGCCCTGTCCGCTGCGGACCTCGACACCCTCGACGGCGTGGTGACCGGCTGCGCGGTCGCCATCGCCGAGACCGGCACGATCGTCCTGAACGGCGCCGCGGACCAGGGCCGCCGCGCCCTCACCCTGATCCCCGACTACCACCTGTGCGTCGTCCGGCGCGACCAGGTCGTCCGTACGGTCCCCGAGGCGCTCGAACGCCTCGACCCGTCCCGTCCCCAGACCTGGATCAGCGGCCCTTCGGCGACCAGCGACATCGAACTCAACCGCGTCGAAGGCGTCCACGGCCCCCGCACCCTCGAGGTCCACATCGTCCCGGCGCGTTAGCGAGGCGTCCAGGGTGTCAGCCGCCGCTGTACGCCAGTGATCAGCGGCCCGCTTACCGAAGGCATCGAGGGCCCGCCGAGAAAGATGGGTACGCCTTACACTGGCGGTATGAGAGCGGCGCGAGATTATGAGGACATGCATAATCTCGTTGATCGGCTGCCGCCGGCTGGGGTGCGTCGATTGCGGCTCCTTGTCGCAGAAGACCCGGAATTGGCGCCGTTCGTCATGACGAGTCATCGACGGCCTATGAGGTCGAAGGGTTCACCGGCACCTCTCTTTCATCGGGCTCGGCACCTCCGGGCGTACCGATGTCTCCGAACGACATGACGAACTGCTGGAAGGAGGGTTGAATCGTCCTTCGTGACGGTGACCCTCCTTGACACTGGCGTACTCTATGCGGCGATCGACACTTCCGGTGCCTACCATCGGAGCTGCTCGCGGCTGCTCACGACACTCCCAGGGCGACTACTAGCCCTTGACCATGCTCGTCGAAACCTCCTGGCACATCGAATAGAGGCCGCGCTCTTGGCCTCGGTCGCCGG
>JBJMIW010000053.1:0-22067 GCA_045806665.1 Actinoallomurus sp. | reverse complement strand
GGACCGGTCCGATGTCTTGCTCGGAGGTGGTGAAGCCGGGGACCTCGGCGTTCGTCGAGTCGACCATGAAGAGGTCGACGCCTTCCTCGCCCAGCCGCGCGAGCGCCCGCAGGTCGGTGATGCGTCCATCGAGCGGAAGTTGATCCATCTTGAAGTCGCCGGTGTGCAGGACCACGCCGGCCGGCGTACGGATCGCGACCGCGAGGGCGTCCGGGATCGAGTGGTTGACCGACAGGAACTCGCACTCGAACGGTCCAAGCGACTGCCGCTCGCCCTCGGCGACCCGGATCGCGACCGGCCGGATGCGGTGCTCGACGAGCTTGGCCTCCAGCAGGGCGAGGGTCAACCGCGAGCCGATGACGGGGATGTCCGCCCGCTCGCGCAGGAGGTACGGCACGGCGCCGATGTGGTCCTCGTGCCCGTGGGTGAGGACCACCCCGTCGATGTCGTCCAGGCGGTCACGGATGTAGTCGAAGTCCGGCAGGATCAGGTCGACGCCGGGCTGCTCCGTCTCGGGGAACAGCACGCCACAGTCGACGATGAGCAGCCGTCCGCCGTACTCGAAGACCGTCATGTTGCGGCCGATCTCGCCGAGACCGCCGAGCGGCACGATCCGCAGGCCGCCCTTCACGAGCGGCCGCGGCGAACCCAGACCGGGATGCGGATGACTCATCGGTCCTGCGCCCCCTCACCGGATCGTGCGGGGGCATGGTTCTGCGCGTTGGTCACGCGCCCTCCTAGCTATTCAGCGGCTCGCCGTCCCGGCGATGCCTTGGAAACCTGTGGTCCGCTCACGGACCCTCCACGATCTTGACGCCGCCGGCGATGAGGTCCTCGCGCAGCGCGTCGGTGAACTCCGGCGTCGCGTCGACCAGGGGCAGGCGGACGGGACCTCCGGGTAGCCCGAGCAGGGACAGCGCCGCCTTGGTGGCGATGACGCCCTGGGTGCGGGTCATGATGGCGGTGATGACGGGCAGGAGCCTGCGGTGGATCTCCGTGGCCCGCCGCGTGTCCCCGCCGAGGAATGAGTCGATCATCTCGTGCAGGTCGGCGCCGACGACGTGGCCGACCACGCTGACGAAGCCGGCGGCGCCGACCGACAGCCACGGCAGGTTCAGCGCGTCGTCACCGGAGTAGAACACCAGGTCCGTCTGGGCCATCACCGTGGACGCCCCGAACAGGTCGCCCTTCGCCTCCTTCACCGCGATGATCCGCGGGTGGCCGGCGAGGCGCAGCAGCGTCTCCGCGGCGATCGGCGTGCCCGTACGGCCGGGAATGTCATAGAGCATCACCGGCAGGCCGGTCGCGTCGGCCACCGTGGTGAAGTGGCGCGCGAGTCCTTCCTGCGGCGGCTTGTTGTAGTAGGGGGTGACGACCAGGAGCCCGTGTGCGCCCGCCTGCTCGGCCTGGCGCGCCAGCTTCAGCGTGTGCGCCGTGTGGTTCGTGCCGACACCGGCGATGATCGTGGCACGGTCGCCGACCGCCTCGACGACGGTCCGCAACAGGCGCTCGTCCTCCTCGTCGCTCGTCGTCGGCGACTCCCCCGTCGTCCCGCTGATGACCAGGCCGTCGTTGCGCTGCTCATCGACCAGGTACGCGGCCAGCCGCGCCGCCCCGTCGTAGTCGACGGTGCCGTCGGAGGCCATCGGGGTGACCATCGCGGTCAGCATCCGACCGAAGGGCGCGGACTCGTCACGTCCCTGCGGCAGGGCGTTCGTGCTGGGTGCCATGTTCCGAACTTACCGGGCATCGGGGTGGTCCGGGAGCCGCGGGGACGTCCGTGTCGCCCCGTCGGACGTCGTCCCGCCTGCGGACCACCCCGCACGGCTTGATCGACTGCCTGCGGAAACGGCCCTGAACCGGAAGACGCCGCCAGAACGCGCTCGGGGGTACGCGTTCTGACGACGTCACCTTCAGCATCGGAATTCAGAAAACCGGCGTTACCGGAGAACCTTGGCGGCCTCTCGTGCGTTTAAGAGAGTGGGACGGGGTTCCGCCGGGGTCTGGCGGGGCTGGCGGAGCCTCTCCCGGCGGAGGATGCGCGCCTCGGTGGCAGGGGTCTGGGGCTCTCCGCGCCGGTCACCCACCCGACCGGCGCACCGGCCACCGAGGCGCGCGCATCCGCGCCTCCGCCCGTCAGGCGTCCTGCCGGGCGTCGAGATACTGCCGCAGCTTGCCTTCGAGCTCGTCCTTGCTCGGCGCTCGCAGGCACTCGTTGCGCCGCACCGCCCACCAGTGACCAGAGCCCCCCAGCCCGAACCTCCATCCGGAGTAATCGGCTGCCAACTGCTGAAGCTGATGGGCCGCTCCCTGGACAGTGTCCTCCATGTGCATTTCTCCCGAACCTCCCACACCGCCAGCCGAGGCGATCCGCGCCACGGTCCCCGGAAATCCTTCCCCGTGCGAGGACGGTTAGATCCCATGGCCACGAGCGGCCAGGGGACCTGCGGGGAAGCGCTCCGAACTGCGAAGACAGGTCATTTAACCAACTTTGACGGCATGTATCGCGATCGTCAGGTTTTCTTTTCCGTGAGCGTCCCCGCGCGAAAGCGGACAGTTCCGATAGATCTACCGATTCAGATGGTCCGAGGACGGCCCGCGAGCACGCCTCCCAGCGCCGTGACGAAAGCCGATCGGGCCACCCTCAGGAACGCCTTACCGAGGATCTCGCGGACCTCGATCGCGGCGTGGGCCTCGGCGGCGCTCGTGAGGGGGCGAGCCGCCGAAACCCTTCATGCGGCTCAGCTACGGGACGGCGGCCGGCGAGACCGAGCTCACCGAGAGCGCCGCCCGGTTCGCCCAGGTCTTGGCCCCGTCCTCGTAGCGACCGAGCGGGATACCGACGCGGCGTCGCATGGCCGCGGCCAAGGACCACCCCGCACGGCCGAAGGACGCCGCCCGGCCGCAGACCGTCGAGCGGCAGCGGAGGCGCCGGAAACCGGTGATCCGAGTACGCTGGTGTCGAGAGGGAGGCTAGATGAGCGGCTCGGACAGCGCCCTGCTGCTACGGGACTTCGTCAACACGTACGACGTCGACTGCGATATCGACGATTTCGGCGCACCCTGTGACCTGAGCGGCTGGCTGACCGAGCGCGGGCTGACACCGCCCGGCAGCCGCGCGGACGAGTCGGATCTGGCGTTGGCGGTCGCCTTCCGCGAAGGCCTCCGGACCGCCATGCTCGGCCATCACGGCCCGGCCGCGGCCGGGCCGCCCGGCGACCTCGACCGCCTCCTGGCCGCCCTCCCCCTGCGCGTGTCCCTCGACGGCCCGGCGCTGGTCCCGCTGCGCGAGGGGGTCCGCGGCGGGCTGGCGGCCCTGGCGGCGGCGGTCATGCGGACCGTCGCCGCGGGTGACTGGTCGCGGCTCAAGGTGTGCCGGGATGCGACGTGCCGGTGGGCGTTCCTGGACACGTCCAAGAACCGTTCCCGTAGTTGGTGCTCGATGCGGATGTGCGGCAACCGGACGAAGACCCGGGCCTACCGCGCCCGCCGCCGGGCCACCGGCGCCTGACGCCGCTCGGCCGCCGCGGGGACGGTACGGTCGTCGACATACGGACGTGACGGAAGCGGGGGTTGAGGCACCGGTGGGCGTGGTGGGGGTACGGGCGGCGTATCCGGGAGACGTGGCCGCCGTCGCGGAGGTCCAGGTGCGCGCCTGGCGCGAGGGATATCGCGGCGTGATCCCCGACGCGGCGCTGGCCGAGATGACCGGACCGGACGCGGCGGCGCTGTGGCGGGAGCGCTGGGCGGAGGCCGTGGCCGCGCCGCCGAGCCCGCGGCACCGGCTGCTGGTCGCCGTGGACGAGGGTGTGATCACCGGGTTCGCCGCGCACGCGCCGGCCGACGATGCCGATCAGGACCCCGAGACCACCGGCGAGTTGCTGACCCTGCTGGTCGACCCGGCGCACGGGCGGGTCGGGCACGGCAGCCGCCTGCTCGCCGCGACCGTCGACCACCTGCGCGAGGACGGCTGCACGACGGCCGTCACCTGGGTCTTCGCGGCCGACGACACGCTGCGGGGCTTCCTCGCCTCGGCGGGCTGGGCGCCCGACGGCGCGCACAGCAAGGTCGACATGGGCGAGCCGGTGGCGATGGTCCGCCTGCACACCGCCCTCGCCTGACGCGCCGCCGACCCCCGGGCACGGTCCCCGCGATCCCGTCCGCCCCCCGCAGGGCACCCGTCGGCTGGGTGGGAGGTGACCGGGCCGCCCACAGGGCACCCCGTCGCCTCCGTACAAGATGACCGAGCCCTGAGCACACTTCCTGGTGCCCTGGCGAGCGACCTAGTGGAGCGTCGCGCTCGCCTTGCGGTACGTCTGCCGCGCCAGCCGCTCGGCGTCCGCGCGGGTGGCGTTCAGGCCGTCGACCTCGCAGGACGCCGCGTAGCCGGGGCCGAAGAAGACGATGTTCCACAGGTGGACGTGCACGCCGCTGGTCGTCTCGTCCATCTCGTGGATACGTCCGCCGTTCCCAAGCGTGTACGGATCGTCCGTGACCGTCTTGGCGCTCATCGTCGTGCCGCCGGCGGTCGCCTTGAACGACCGGCATGCCTTCGGGAGCGGCCGGGTGGCGCGCTGCCTCGCCTGCGCGTCGGACACGGCGAAGAGCATGACGGCGGTGAACGTCTGCCCCCGGGTGAACGACACCAACGCCGTCGGCGTCCGGCCCGCGGCCCCCAACCCGGCCGGGCCGGAGGTGATGCATCCGGGCGCGGCGGTGACGGCCGCTGTGGCGCCCGTCGCCCCGAACCGGGTGATCACCGTGTCGGCGGTGCCGCTCTCGGTCTTGACGTGCGTGGCGTCCGCCGGCGGGTCGATCACGGCCCGCTTCAGCTGCTCCGCCGTGTAGCGCACGCTCGGCGAGGAAGACGTGGAAGCGGCGCGTGGTGTCGGGGTCGCCCCGGCTTTCGATGTCTTGTCGTGGCTGCCGCTGGAATCGCAACCGGCCTGCGCCACCATCACCGTCGCGGCGATGATGGCGGTGGCCGCGGCCTGGGTCCTCATGACTGCCCCCTGTGATCGAGTCGATCACCAAAGAGGACGCGCTGAGGCTCGGCGGGGTTGTCCGTCCCTACGGCGTGGCGTCGAGGGTCCAGTCGATCTCGGGCAGGCCGGCGTCGGCCAAGGCCTTGTTGACCGTGCTGAACGGCCGGCTGCCGAGGAAACCGCGGGGGTTCATCGGGCTGGGGTGCCCCGCCTCGAACACCACGTGCTGCGTGCCGGTGACGAGGTCGCGCTTCTTGCGGGCGTACGCCCCCAGCAGCACGAACACCACCCGATCGCTCTTGGCGTCCAGCGCCCGGATCACGGCGTCGGTGAACTCCTCCCAGCCCTTGCCGGCGTGTGAGCCCGCCTTTCCGGCGCGGACGGTCAGCACCGCGTTGAGCAGCAGCACCCCGCGCTCGGCCCACGGCCTGAGGTCGCCGGTGGTGGGCACCGGAACGCCCAGGTCGTCGTGGAGCTCCTTGAACACGTTCCGCAGCGACGGCGGGATCCGCACGCCCGGCCGTACGCTGAAGCTCAGCCCGTGCGCCTGGCCCGCACCGTGGTAGGGGTCCTGCCCGAGGATGAGCACCCGGGCGTCGTCGGGCGCGCAGAGGCGGAAGGCGCTGAACAGGTCGGGCAGCGGCGGGTAGACGGTGCCCGCGTCGTACTCGGCGGCGACGAAGTCGCTGAGACGCCGGGTCGCGTCGGGGTCGAGCAGCGGCTCCACGCGCTCGCGCCAGGCGTCGGGAAGGTGCTCCAGCAGGTCGAAGGCCATGCGCCGCAACCTAACACCGCCGGGGGACACATTCGGCTGATCCGCCGCGGGACGGCCGCACCCGCGAGACACGCTCGGTCTTCGATGGATCCGTCGTAGGACGGCCGCTCCTGTCGACTGCGCTCGGTCCTCGATCGATCGCCGGCGGGAGGGCCAGGCCCGTCATAGGGGCTCGGTCCTCAAGGTGGCCCGGTCGCCCGGCGCGCCGTCGGCGTCGTCGTCCATCGACTGGAAGCGCAGCACGGTCGCGAGGAGGAAGTCGCGCACGGTGCTCTCATCGGCCGGGCGCAGGTGGTCGAGCATCGGCTCCATGTGGCTGCCGACCGCGTCCTGGACCTGCCGGAGCTGCCGGCGTCCCGTCTCGGTCAGCGCCAGGCGGACCAGGCGGCGGTCCACGGCCTCACGCCGCCGCTCGATCCAGCCCGAGCGCTCGAGGTGGTCCACGGTGTGGTTGAGTGTCGAGGGGGCGACGCCGCAGCGTTTGGCGAGTTCCCGCTGCGTCAGCGCCGACCCTCGCTCGAGGGAGGCCAGGACGGCGAGGCCGTGCGGGGTGAGGCCGTAGCTTCCCATCAACCGTTGCCAGCGCATGGCGACGAGGTGACCGGTGACGGCGAGCAGGCGGGACAGCGACATGCGTTCGAGGTCAACCTCAGAGGTGCGCACGGCAGACATTCTCCGTGCTCAGGGCGTGGAGGGCCAGCGGGATCTCGAGCCGTGACGTCACCGTGAGGGGGCCCGGGAGAGGCCTGAGAAGGCGAGGGTAGGTTTGACGTCGAACGATTCAGGATCGAACAGACCGCTCTGGAACCCTTCGATGACCTTGCGCTCGGCTCCTCTCCTTCCCGCGTCCTCGACCGGCTCGCCGCGACGTCGCCGCTGGCTGGGGATGGTGGTCATCAGCCTCGCGGTCTCCCTGATCATCGTCGACGCGACCATCGTCAGCGTCATGCTGCCCCGGATCGTGGCCGATCTCCGGCTGACCACGACCAACGCCGAGTGGATCACGTCGATCTACTCCCTCGTGTTCGCCGCGCTCCTCATCCCTTTCGGGAGGGCGGCGGACGCGTACGGCCGGCGCCGGATGATCGTCGTCGGCACCGTCGTGTTCGTCGTGGCGAGCCTGCTGGCGGCCCGCTCCGGCAGCGGCCCGGCGCTGGTCGGGGCGCGGCTCCTGCAGGGGGTCGGCGCGGCGATGATCCTCCCCGCCGCCCTGTCCACGGTGACGGCCGTCTTCACGGGCCGTGACCGGGCCATCGCCTTCGGGATCTGGGGATCGCTGATCGGCGGCATGGCCGCTCTCGGCCCGCTGCTGGGCGGCTGGCTCGCGACGTCGTACGGCTGGCGCTGGGCGTTCGGCGTGAACCTGCCGCTCGGCGCGGCGATCCTCGTCGGCACGGTGCTGCTCGTGCCCGAGACCCGCGATCCGGCGGTGCGCCGTGTCGGCGACTGGCCTGGCACTCTGCTGAGCACCGCCGGCCTCGGGGCGGTGGTCTTCGCGCTGATCGAGGGACAGCGGTACGGCTGGTGGTCGCCGACCCGGCCGCTCTCCGCCGGACCGGTCCGCTGGCCGCACATCGGCGTCTCGCCGATCCCGGTGGCGCTGGCGGCCGGGGTCCTGATGCTGGCCGCGCTGCTCCGCGTCGAGAGGGCGCGCGCGGCGGCGGGACGGCCGGTCGTCCTCGACCTGTCGCTGTTCCGCATCCCCGACTTCCGGCGTGGCAACGCGGCGGCCTCCCTCATCAGCGTCGGCGAACTCGGGTTGATGTTCGTCCTGCCGCTCTTCCTCCAGGACGTGCACGGGAACTCCCCGCTGCAGGTGAGCGTCGCGATCCTGCCCCTGGCTGTCGGGACGTTCCTGGCCGGCGGGATGTCGGCGCGGCTGTCGCGCCATCTCGGCCCCGCCCGGATGCTGCAGGCCGGGATGGCCCTGGAGGTGGTCGCCGCGGCGCTGATCGGCCTGACCACGCGCGCGGACACGACCGGGTTCCAGTTGGCGCCGTGGATGCTCGTCTACGGCATCGGCCTCGGCCTGACGACCGGGCAGCTCACCCGGATCGTGCTGCGCGACGTCCCGCCCGCCAGTACGGGCCTGGCCTCCGGCACGCAGTCGACGGCGCGCCAGGTCGGCTCGGCGCTGGGGATCGCGCTGGTCGGCGCGGTGTTCGCGGTCGGACTCAGCCATGCGATGACGGCCCGGCTCCGCGACGCCGGCCTTCCCGCCGGACGCGGCTCGGCGTACGCCGAGCGGCTCCGCGACAGCGCCGGGACCTTCGCCCGTGACCTGCACCGGCAGGACCCTCGGCTGGCGCGGGCCGCCGACGAGAGCCTGGCCACGGCCACCGACCACGCGGCCTTGGCGACCGCGGCGCTCCTGGCCGTCGGCCTGCTGCTGACCCTCCGGCTGCGTCCAGGGACGGATCCGGAAGAATCAGCTGCATGATCACCGGCTCCGAGAAAGGTCGATAGTGGCGACCCTGTCCGATTGGGTCGCCGGATCGCGGCCCCGAACCTTCCCCAACTCCATCGTCCCCGTCGCCGTCGGCACCGGCGTCGCGATCGGGTACGGCCACTTCGTCTGGTGGCGGGCGCTCCTGGCGCTGTGGGTCGCGCTACTGCTGCAGATCGGGGTGAACTACGCGAACGACTACAGCGACGGCATCCGCGGCACCGATGAGGTCCGCGTCGGGCCGATGCGGCTGGTCGGTTCCAAGGTCGCGCCGCCGAAGCAGGTCCTCGCCGCGGCGTTCGGCTGCTTCGCGCTGGCTGCGGTGGCCGGGCTGGTCCTCGCGGCGGTCACGACCTGGTGGCTGCTGCTGATCGGCGCGGTGGCGATCGCCGCGGCGTGGTTCTACACGGGGGGCTCCCGCCCGTACGGCTACCGCGCTCTGGGCGAAGTATCGGTCTTCGTCTTCTTCGGGCTGGTCTCTGTCGTCGGCACGGCGTACGTACAGCTGGAGAGCCTGCCGTGGGCGGCGTGGGTGGCCGCGGTGCCGGTCGGGCTGCTGTCCTGCGCCATGCTCGTCGTCAACAACCTGCGCGACATTCACACGGACTCTCCATCCGGCAAGCGCACCCTCGCGGTGCTCCTCGGAGACGGACGCACACGTCTGCTGTACGCCGGGGGCATCGTCGCGGCCTTCCTGTGCGTGCCGATCGTCGCGGTCTCCCGGCCGTGGGCGATGATCGCGCTGGCGTCCGCGCTGTGGGCGATCGCGCCGAACACCCGGGTGCTCAGGGGCGCGAAGGGGCCCGAGTTGATCGCCGTACTCGGTGAGACGGGCCGCCTGCAGATCATCTTCGGCGCGCTCTTCACGCTCGGCCTGGCACTCTGAGCTCCTGGGTATGAGCCGGATCACTCCACCGGCGGAATGATTGAAGATTCAACTAGCATTGGACCTGCCGTCCGGTGGAACCACCACCGGACGCATTGAAGAAGGAGTGATCGTGAGCGAGCTGCTGAGCATCGACCCCACCGCCCAGGACGTGCTGTTCCGCGACGCCCGTACGGCGAACACCTTCACCGACGAACCGGTGTCGGAAGAGCAGGTGCGCGCCATCTACGACCTGGTCAAGTGGGCTCCGACGGCCATGAACGCCCAGCCGTTGCGGGTGGTGCTGGTCCGTTCGCCGGAGGCCCGTGAGCGCCTCCTCACGCACATGGCCGAGGGCAACAAGGCCAAGACCGCCTCGGCGCCGCTCGTGGCGATCCTCGCCGCCGACGGCGACTTCCACGAGCACCTGCCGACCGTCTTCCCGCACTACGAGGGCGCCAGGGACAACCTGCACGGCGTCCCCGAGGTCCGCGCCAAGATGGCGGAGTTCAACGGCGCGATCCAGGTCGGCTACTTCGTCATCGGCGTCCGCGCCGCCGGGCTCGCCGCCGGGCCGATGGCGGGCTTCGACGCCGAAGGGGTCGCCAAGGAGTTCTTCCCCGAGGGCGGCCACCAGGTGCTCGCCGTGGTGAACATCGGCCGGCCCGGGCCGGACGCCTGGTTCTCGCGCAACCCGCGCCTGGAGTACGACCAGGTGGTCACCACGGTCTGATCCGGGACCGCGCCTGCGAGGCCGAACGACCGCATCCCCTCGCATCCGATGCCGGAAATTGGAGCTGTTCCTCGTTTCCGCGAGGGTTACACTGATCCGCGTGACGGCATTCCGGATCAGCGAGGTCGCGTCTCTGCTCGGCGTCAGCGCCGACACGGTGCGGCGGTGGATCGACTCGGAGAGACTGCCGGCGCGGCGTGACGAGCAAGGCCGCCGGATCGTCTCGGGGGCGGATCTGGCGGCCTTCGTCCGGGCCCCCGCGGACCGGGACGGCACGGTGCCGTCCTCGGCCCGCAACCGCCTGCGCGGCATCGTCACCGATGTCGTCCGTGACGGGGTCATGGCACAGGTCGAGATCCAGGCCGGGCCGTTCCGCGTCGTCTCCCTGATGAGCCGGGAGGCGGCCGACGAGCTCGGCCTGGAACCCGGCGTGGTCGCCGCGGGGGTCATCAAGTCCACCAACATCGTCGTGGAGCTGACCCAATGATCAGTCCTCGTGCCGTAGCTCGGACCACGTCGATCCTCGGGCTCGCGGGTGCTCTCATGGCCGGCTGCGGCGATGTGAAGAACGGGCCAGGCGTCAGGGCCGCGACGCGGACGGTCGTCGTCTTCGCCGCCGCCTCCCTCACCGAGTCGTTCACCTCCCTGGGCCGGGCGTTCGAGGCGAGCCATCCCGGTGTCCGGGTGAAGTTCAACTTCGGCGGCAGCTCGGCCCTGGCCCAGCAGATCGACCAGGGCGCCCCCGCGGACGTGTTCGCCGCGGCCAGCCCGGTGACGATGGAGCAGGTCACCGGCGCGGGCCGGGCGTCCGCACCCCGTGTGTTCGCGCGCAACCGCCTGGAGATCGCGGTGCCGAAGAACTCCGGCGGCACGGTCACTTCGCTGAAGGACCTGGCGAACCCGAAGGTGAAGGTCGTGATCTGTGCCCCGCAGGTGCCCTGCGGGGCGGCGGCGCTCAAGGCGCTGAAGGCCGCCGGGCTGGCCGTGAAACCGGTCTCCCAGGAGCAGGACGTCAAGGCCGCCCTCACCAAGGTGCGGCTGGGTGAGGCGGACGCCGCCCTGGTCTACCGGACGGACGTCAAGGCGGCCGCCGGGCAGGTCCGGGGCATCGACTTCCCCGAGGCCGCCCAGGCGATCAACGACTACCCGATCGCCGCGCTGGACAAGGCGCCGCAGCCCGGCCTGGCCGGTGAGTTCGTCCGGTCGGTCCTCTCCCAGCAGGGGCTCGCGACGCTGCTCCAAGCGGGGTTCGAACGGCCGTGAACCGGCGGGTGCCGTGGGTGCTGGCGCTGCCCGCGCTCGTCGGGTTCATCTTCCTCGTCCTTCCCGTCGCGGGTCTGCTGCTGCGCGCGCCGTGGTCGACGCTCGGCACCCGCCTGGCCCGGCCCGAGATCCTCGACGCCCTCCGGCTGTCGCTGCTCAGCGCGACCCTCGCCACGCTGGGCTGCCTGCTCGTGGGGGTGCCGCTCGCCTGGGTTCTGGCCCGGCTCGACTTTCCCGGCCGGCGGCTCATGCGCGCGCTGGTCACCGTGCCGCTCGTCCTGCCGCCCGTGGTCGGCGGCGTGGCTCTGCTCCTGGCCCTCGGCCGCAACGGTCTGGTCGGGCGCTGGCTCGACCGCTGGTTCGGCGTGACGCTGCCCTTCACGACCGCGGGCGTTGTGCTGGCCGAGGCGTTCGTGGCCCTGCCGTTCCTCGTGATCAGCGTGGAGGGCGCGGTACGCGCCGCCGACCTGCGGTACGAGGACGCCGCGGCGACGCTGGGCGCCTCCCGGTGGACGACGTTCCGCCGCGTCACCCTGCCCCTGATCGCGCCGGGCATCGGCGCCGGCTCCGTTCTGTGCTGGGCGCGGGCCCTCGGTGAGTTCGGCGCCACCATCACCTTCGCCGGCAACTTCCCCGGCCGCACCCAGACGATGCCGCTCGCGGTGTACCTCGCGCTGGAGAACGACCCGCAGGCCGCCATCGTGCTCAGCCTCGTGCTGCTCGCCGTCTCGGTGGTCGTGCTGACCGGGCTGCGGGGGCGATGGGTGTCGTGATCGACGCTCGCCTCGTCGTACGGCGCGGGACCTTCACCCTGGACCTGGCGCTCACCGCCGCGCCGGGCGAGGTCGTCGCGCTGCTGGGCCCGAACGGCGCGGGTAAGACCACCGCGCTGCGCGCGCTCGCCGGCCTGACGCCGCTGTCGGAGGGGTACATCCGCGTCGACGGCGAGCCGTGGCACGACCGGCCCGCCGAGCGCCGCCCGGTCGGCGTCGTCTTCCAGGACCACCTGCTCTTCCCGCACCTGTCCGCCCTGGAGAACGTGGCCTTCGGCCCCCGCTGTCACGGCGTGCGCCGGCGCGAGGCGCGCCGGCTGGCGGCGGAGTGGCTGGACCGGGTCGGCCTGGCCGAGCAGGCGCCACGGAAGCCGCGCACGCTGTCGGGCGGGCAGGCGCAGCGGGTCGCCCTCGCCCGCGCGCTCGCCGTACGGCCCCGGCTGCTGCTGCTCGACGAGCCGCTGTCCGCGCTCGACGCCCACACCCGCCCGGCCGTCCGCGCCGGGCTGCGCCGTCACCTCGCCGCCTTCGACGGCGTCGCCGTCCTGGTGACGCACGATCCGCTCGACGCGATGGCGCTGGCCGACCGGCTGGTCGTCATTGAGGACGGCGGCATAGTCCAGGAGGGGACGCCGGCGCACGTCGCCCGCCATCCCAGAACCGACTACGTCGCCCGGCTCGTCGGCCTGAACCTCTACCGGGGCAAGGGACAGGGCCACTCCGTCGCCCTGACCGGGGGTTCCGTCACCTTCAACGCGGCCGAGTCCCTGGAAGGGGACGTCTTCCTGGCGTTCCCCCCGTCGGCCGTCGCGCTGTTCCGTACGCGTCCCGACGGCAGCCCCCGCAACCTGTGGGAGGCCACGGTCGGCGGGTTCGAACCCCACGCGGACCAGATCCGGATCCATCTGGAGGGGCCGGTGCCCGCGGCCGCCGACGTGACCCCCGCCGCGCTGGCCGACCTCCGGCTCGCGGAGGGCGACCGCGTCTGGGCGGCGGTCAAGGCCGCCGAGACGCATGCATATCCGGCCTGACGGCGACGCACGGATATGAGCGCCCACGGCGCGTTGTGCCCGGTAATAGCGGATGCGTCGCCTTAAAGTAGCGCGCATGCCCCCCATGCCGCGCGTCGCCGTCCTCACCCTGGTCGCCCTGGTGCTGGCCGGCTGCGGCGTCGCCTCCGGCGACGAGCGGATCACGCTGAACGTCCTGGCCGCCTCCTCGCTCACTGAGGCTTTCGAGGAGTTCGGCACGGCGTACGGCACGGCCGCGAAGAACGTGACCGTGCGGTTCGAGTTCGCCGGGTCAAAAGATCTCGCGCTGAACGTTCAGGAGCGGGACCCCGCGGATGTGCTGGCCACCGCGGATCAGGCGTCCATGGACAGCGTGGCCGACAAGGTCTCCGCTCGTCGCGCGTTCGCCTACAACTCCATGACGATCGCCGTCGCTCCCGGCAACCCGAAGCACGTCCAGGGGCTCGCGTCGCTCGCCGACCCCCGGCTGCGCGTGGTCCTGGGCGGACCGATCGTGCCGGTCGGACGGTACGCCGCCCAGGTCCTCGCCAAGGCCGGCGTCACCGTACGGCCGAGGGCGGAGGAGGCCGACGCGCGGACCGTGCTCACCCGGGTCCGTACGGGCGAGGCCGACGCGGGCATCGTCTACGTGACCGACCTGCGGTCGGCGGGCATCGCGGCGAGCAGCGTGCCGATCCCCGCACAGCAGAACGTCACGGCCACCTACTTCGCCGCCGCGCTGCGCGGGAGCGCCCACGGCTCGGCCGCCAAGGCGTTCGTCGCCTGGCTCCGTTCGGCGACCGCGACGGCGATCCTGCGCAAGTACGGCTTCCCGACGCCCTGACCGGAGGACGCGGGCCGGTCAGAACCGGTAATGCCGCTCCGGATCGTCAGACTTCCACTCGACGAGGACGGTCGTGGCGTCGTCCGCCAGCCGGCCGTGCTGGAAGTCGAGAAGGGCGCGGTTGAGACGGCGCAGCGTCTCCGGGGCCGGGACACCGGCCGCACTGTGGCGGATGACGAAGTCGCCTAGGCGTCGCACGCCGAACTGGGTGCCGTCCGCGGTCCGGGCCTCGACGACACCGTCGGTGTACAGCAGCAGGCGGTCGCCGGGCTCGAGCTGCTCGGTATGGACGGACGGCACGGGAGCGTCGACGCTCAGGCCGTCCCGGCTCTGGGGCAGGCCGAGGGGCAGCCGTGGCCGGCGGAACAGCTCCTTGATCACCTTGTTGCCCCGGATCAGCAGCGGCGGCGGATGCCCGCAGGCGATCCAGGTGAACCGGCCGGTGGGCACGTCCAGGTCGCACAGGAGTGCGGTCGCGAACCGGGAACCGCCGAACTGGCTCGCGATCGCGTGGTCGGCGCGGGCCACCATGGCGGTGAGGTCACCACCGGCGCGGCGGGTGTACCGACAGCTGGCCATCGCGACGCTGGTGATCAGGCCGGCCGGAAGGTCGTGCCCGACGGCATCGAAGATCGAGACGTGCAGTTGGTCGCCCAGCAACGAATAGTCGTAGGCGTCACCGCCGACTCCGTACACCGGCTCGATCGCGCAGGAGATGATGAGGTCCTGAGTGGCGAACGTCGGCGGGGCCATGAACGCCCACACCATCTCGGCCTGCAGCGCCATCTCCCGGGTTCGCCGAACCTGCGCGTAGGTGTCGCTGTAGGCACTCTTGCTGACCACCATCAGGCCCGCCAGCGAGGCGAGCGGCCGGCAATGGCCGAGTACCGCCTCGCTCAGGTCCTCGACGACCAGTTCGAGCACGCCGAGCCGTTCACTGCCGTCCATCAGCGGCAGCCACAGATGATGCAGCCCGTCCTGGTCCGCCGCGCCCGGCTGGATCTCGATGGTCCGGTAGCACCGCCCGGCGAGGGTCGAATCGATCCGCAGCGCCGGCGTGGTCCGGCCGTCTGCGCGCGGCGTCGCCCGCAGGTGCTCCTGTTCGAGGTCGGCGAGGTACATCGTGGCGTCCCGGACGCCCAGAGGACGCGCCACCTCGGCGAGGGTCTTCGCGATCGCGCCCGGCTGCACCAGGTGCGATCGGTCCAGCAGTTCCGAGAGGACCTGCTCCAGTGTGCTGCCCATTTCGCCGATCGCCTACCCGGACGCGTCAGCCGCAAACGGTACGGCCGGGGGGAACGGTCCAATCGGGTGACTCTCCTGCGCGCGGCGGGTCGAAGTGCGCACGGATGCCCAACGGAGCGACAATGTTCGCCGCAGCGAACACTTCCCCCGTACGGAGTTCAGCCTGTGGGCCTCGCCGACCTCGACAGCGTCGACCTCGTGACGGGTCCCCCTGGCGGCGACCAGGGCCTGTGGCTTGTGGCGGACGACTGGCCGCCGGACCGCGAGGCCCTCGACTACGTCCAGTTGATGATCAAGGCGTCGGGCGCACTGGCCTACGCCGAGCGGATCGGCGACGAGGGACGCCGCTCCACCGTGCTCGTGCACAGTACTGCCGAGCCCCCCGTGAGCGTGCTGCAGTTCCTGTGGGACCGGGACATCGCGGCGACGATCGGCAGCCCTCTGCGCCCGCGCCCGGCCACCGGACGGCCGGCCCGCCATCCGAACCTCCTCGACGGCTCGCCGGACCTGGCGACCCTGCAGGGCGCGAACGCGGACCACTTCGCCGACCGGCACGGGCTGGACGGCTCGGTCGAGTCCCTCGCGCTCCTCGACGACGTGCTCGAGGAGCGACGCCGGCTGCACGGCCTGCGCGCCGAGGACGAGGACGAGAAGTTCACCGACGGGGACCTGGTCGTGCTCGCCGGCGCGTACGCCGGTGAGGTGCTGCGGCGGCAGACCCGCGAGGCCGTCTGGTGGTTCGGGCCGCCGGGACGCTCGGGTCCGCTGCACCTGCGGGCGGGGCTGGGCCACGGGACGCGCGTCGACGTGCTGGGCCGCGTCCAGGGCCACCTGCGGCGCGGGTCCTGCGAGTCGGTGCACGACCTGGTCACGGCGCTGCTGATCCGCCTTAACGCCTGAGCACGCTCCCACGGCCTGGTCGCGGCGCTCCTGACGCGGCCACGACCTGGCGTCGGCGCTGCTCGCCCGCGTGAACGGCTGAGCCCCGGCCCTAGGAGCAGGGCCGGGGCTCAGGCGACGGTTCACAGGCCCAGCAACGACTCGATCCCGATCGTGAGGCCAGGCAGCTCGGCGACCCGGCGTACGGCGAGCAACACGCCCGGGCTGAACGACTCGCGGCTGAGCGAGTCGTGCCGGATCGTCAGCGTCTCGCCGTGCCCGCCCAGCAGCACCTCCTGGTGCGCGATCAGCCCGGCCAGCCGGACGGCGTGCACGTGGACGCCGTCCACGTCCGCGCCGCGCGCGCCCTCCAGCCCGGTCGTGGTCGCGTCGGGAGAGGGGCCGACGCCGGCTTTCTCCCGCGCGGCCGTGACCAGCTCGGCCGTGCGCCGTGCGGTACCGCTCGGGGCGTCGGCCTTGTTCGGGTGGTGCAGCTCGACGATCTCCACCGAGTCGAAGAACGGGGCGGCCTTCTGCGCGAAGTGCATCATCAGCACCGCGCCGACGGCGAAGTTCGGGGCGATCAGGACGTTCGTTCCCGGTCGCTCCGCCAGCCACCCGCGTACGGTGTCGAGGCGGTCCTCGTCGAATCCGGTGGTGCCCACGACGGCGTGCACCCTGTGCTCGATCAGCCAACGGAGGTTGTCCATGACCGCGTCGGGATGCGTGAAGTCGATGGCGACCTGCGCGGCCGCGAGCGGCTCACGATCGTCACCGGCGTCGACCGCCGCGACGAGTTCGAGGTCGTCCGCCGCCTCGACCGCGCGGCACAACTCGGCTCCCACGCGCCCGCGCGCACCCAGCACCCCGACTTTGATCATGAGGTCCTCCCGTCCGGTTACGCAGCCGAGCCTATCGCCGAGCGGCGGGCGTCTTCCCTCCGCGGCTCGCCCCACGCGGAGCCTCGGCAGCGGAGCTTTGCGCCGAGCCGTTCGCCGACACCGCGCCGGCCGTGATGGACGCCGCGCTACGCGCGGGCGTGCACTACCTGGACGTGACAGCGGAGCAAGCCGTCGCGCTCCGCGCCTTCGAGCGCCTGGCGGATCGCGCCCGGGACGCCGGCATGGTGATCGCTCCGTCGATGGCGTTCTACGGCGGGCTGGGCTACCTGCTGGCCACCGAGGCCATGGGGGACTGGCCGGACGCCGATGCCATCCGGATAGCGGTCGGCCTGGACAGTGACCAGCGGCGATGCCCCATCGCCGCAAGTCTGTCCGATCGTCCCCCACATGGTGCCGACATGGAATTCCATCCGAAAGGCAGCCCCATCTGCGAAAGGAACGACCTTGGTACGACCGCGTCGGACTGTCGGCATCGGGCGCGACCTCGCTGGTCATGGGCAGGCTTCGAGCGTGACGTATTCGCGGTCTTCGTTGATACGGAGGATCTCCTCGACGGCATCGATGAGGTCGAAGTACGGGATCCGCACTGCCTCCGGGGATTCGTCTGCCCAGGTGAAACCCTCGTCACGGCACCAGACGGTCAGGTGCCGAAGGGACAGCACGGACTGGCCGTGCAGGTCGTTGTGGTACATGCCGCCCACGCCGCGGGCGGTCAACTGGTCGCGAAGAGCGCGTACGGCGTCGGACGGGCTGAGACGGATGGCCGGGGGCTTGGCGGCGAGCGAGGCGCCCGGGATGGGAATCGCGAACCATGCGGCCTTCCCGGACACGGGATACGCCCCCAGCCGGGAACGGGTCCGGTAGAAGCCGTGCCGGCCGCCCGACAGCGCCCTGACGGTGTCGAGGCCCCGTCGGCCAGACCACCGCTGCGGCGGAAGGCCGTCGATGACGGCGGCCGGTGATTGGGGCAGCGGATTGTCCGGCAGGTCGCGGAGCAATTGGTCGATGACCGCCGGCGGCAACGATCCCTGCAGCGGTTTGTCGGGCAACCCCGCCAGAGGGTTCGCCGGGATGGCTCCGACGACGGCATCGAGGTCGGGGCGGGGATCGAAGACCGTGATGACCAGCTCGCCGGCGGTCTCCGGTCCGCGCCGATAGATGGCGAGTTCGGATCGTCCAGCGGCCGGTGCGTTCCGGTCGTTGAGCTCGACGCCCCGCAGGCCATGGAGCCAGGCGTTGGTGGCGAGCTCGCTCGCCATGAGGAGACCGTCGTCAAGCCGGTTGGGCACCAGGTCGGCCGGCGTCGTACGGACGATCGCACGCGCGGCCTCAGCGCATGCGCGCGTATGGGGAAGCGGTCATACGAGGCAGCCGCCTGTGATGATCGATACGGCGTTCGTCATCGGCTTTCCTGCCAGGTTCGTAGTCATCGCACCGCATGCACGGGATCGCGTCGAGTGGTCCTGTGCAGTTTCCAGATTCACTCTTACCGAACGAGAAATCTGTGAATCACAGACTAGGAAGCACAGCCGTGAGCCGCCAAGCACTATCAGCGAAGAAGTTGAATTGGCCATGCCAAAGCGTCGAGACTGCCCCGGTAAGTCCACGTTTGAGCAATGCGACGGTCTAAGACATGGAGAAATAAAAGATCCCCCGAGAACGCGGCCCGGAGGATCTTTTAATACGTTGCGTGGGCGATTAGATGTCGTAGATGCCGGCACGGACGTCGTCCAACAGGGCGCACAAAGCCGCGCTGGTCGTCACATGAGTGCCGGCACTGGGCCGGGTGCTGTCCCGCATGGCGGCGAACCCGGAGGGCAGGTTGGTCGCCAACTCCACACACGCTCCATTGCTGCCGGTGCTGGCGCTCGCCTTACGCCAGGTGGCCTGAGACAGGTCAATCACTCGCTACTCCAAGGTCTCTACGAGAGTACTCAGGAACGCGCTACTCTCCGCCGCTGAGGCGGCAGTGGCACGGATGCGTTCAAAGAGGTCCAGATAGGACCTCGCCTCGTTGAGGTCGACTTCCTTCGCCGACGTATCGGTCTCCAGATAGACCATGGGCGGCTCGTCGGGATAGGGGAAGGTGAAGGCGTTGATCAGGCTGTTCATCCCTGGATGGAAGCCGTCCTGGAATCTCAGGATGCGGATCTCGATGTTGGTACGCTGACCGGCCTTGATCAGGTGCTGGATTTGATCACGGCGCTCATCCACGCTGCCCCAGCGGTAGCGCAGAGACGCCTCGGTGATGACCGCGATCAACTTCGGTGCGGTACCGTCACGATCGAGAATCGCCTGGCGGCGCACCCGTCCACGCAGCGCACGCTCACACCATTCGGCATTGCGCGTTCCGACTTCCATCTGCGCTCGGATGTACGCCTCAGTCTGCAGCAATCCGGGAAGGATCAGCGGCATGCAGGTGCGGATCTCGGAGGCGTCGCTCTCGAAGCCGGGGAACTCGCTGTCCTGGAAGACGTCCTGGTAGTAGGAGTCGCGCCACCATGCGCGGGGCTTCGCGCGGATCGCGAGTTCTTCGACCTCGCGCCGGGTCTCCTCGTCGGCCTCATAAACCCGGAGGAGATCGCGGATGTCGCTCATCTCCGGCCGCTTCCACACGTTCGCCTCGAAGCGGCCGACCTTGCCACGTCCCCACATCAACGTGTCACAGATGTGGTTCGCGGTGACTCCGGTACGCAGGCGCAGGTCGGTCAAGATGCGCGAGAGCCGCCGCTTGGCGATCGTCGCGCCGTAGGCGTCACCCTCCACCGGTCCTCCCTTGGCGTGGCGGGCTACCCAGCATATCGCGCAGGAAACTTGTGATTCACAAGATAATGCGCGACTCGTTAAGACAGCGGTCAGGTACGCACTACCAGGACCATCACACCAGATCGTCGAACTCGCCTCGACGTACGCCGTCCAGGAAGCACGTCCATTCGTGCTCGCTGTAGACCTGGACGTCCGGACTTCCATGAATGCGGACGAGTGCCCAGGTCGCCTCATCACCCCGGATGATGGCGACCTGGAACATGCCTTCTCCGTGGCCGGACGTCCGCCAGGGTAGATCATCCAGGCGGACGCCCAGCAGCTCGCTGATCTTCTCAGCCGTCGGTTTGGCCGTCGTCATGGCTTCCCAGGGCCTCGGCGGTCGGTGATCAGAGGGTGAAGTCGCGGTCCTCGAACGGTCCGATGACGGTCATCGTCATCGGACGGCCCAGGATGTCGCGGCCGACCGTACGGACGTCGTCCAGCGTCACGGCCTCGATGCGGGCCAGGATGTCGTCGACCGAGAGCAGGCTGTCGTACACCAGCTCGCTCTTGCCGATGCGGCTCATCCGCGACCCGGTGTCCTCCAGGCCCAGCACGAACGATCCGCGGAGCTGGCCCTTGCCGCGTTCGAGCTCCTCCTCGGTGATGCCGTGCTCGGCGACCTTGGCGACCTCGTCACGGCAGATCTCGAGGACCTCGTCGACCTTGGCCGGCAGGCACCCCGCGTACACCCCGAAGATGCCGGTGTCGGCGTACTGGGAGTTGTAGCTGTACACCGAATAGGCCAGGCCGCGCTTCTCGCGGATCTCCTGGAACAGGCGGGAGGACATCCCACCGCCGAGCGCGGCGTTCAGCACGCCGAGGGCGAAGCGCCGCTCGTCGGTGCGGGTGATCCCGACGGAGCCGAGGATGAGGTTCGCCTGCTCGGTCGGACGGACGATCGAACGGACGCCCGACGCCGGGGCCGCGCCGGGCCCGCCGATCCGCGGAGCACTGGGCAGTTGCCCCTCGTCGCCGAGCACGCCCTCGAACGCCGCCTGGACGAGGCGGACCACCTCGTCGTGGTCGACGTTGCCGGCCGCCGAGACGACGAGGTTCTGCGGGACGTAGCGGTCCCGGTAGTACCGCGCGATCCGGTCCCGGCCGATCCCGCTGATCGACTCCACCGTGCCGAGGATCGGCCGCCCCAGCGGGGTGTCGCCGAACAGCGCGGCGGAGAACTCGTCGTGCACCGCGTCGGTCGGGTCGTCGTCGTGCATGGCGATCTCTTCGAGGATCACGCCGCGCTCCGCGTCGACGTCCTGCGGCTCGATCAGGGAGTTGATCACCATGTCCGAGACGACGTCGATGGCCAGCGGCATGTCGGAGTCGAGCACCCGCGCGTAGTAGCAGGTGTACTCCTTGGCGGTGAAGGCGTTCATCTCGCCGCCCGCCGCGTCCATCAGCGAGGAGATCTCCAGCGCGGTGCGCGTGCGCGTGCCCTTGAACAGCAGGTGTTCGAGGTAGTGGCTGGCACCGGCGTCCTCTATCGACTCGTCACGCGATCCGACCCCGGCCCAGATGCCGAAGGCCACCGAACGCACGGTCGGCACGGTCTCCGTCACGATGCGCAGCCCGCCCGGCAGGACGGTCCGCCGGACCACCCCGGCGCCGTCGGCGCCGGGGTGAACGACGAAGGTGCTGCCGGGCTCCTGCTCCCTGGCGAGAACCGTCATGAGTTACGGTCGCTGTCGCCCCGGCCGCCGTTGCCACCGCTTCGGGTGCGTCGCCGACGGGGGCGCTCACCGCCGTCGCGGCTCTCGCGGCGCTCCGGACGCTCGTCCTCAGCGCCGTCCCCGTTCGGGGCCGCCGCGTCGCCGGCGGAGTCGCCGGCCTCGGCGGCCGCGGCCTCGCGCTCGACGACCTCAACCGGCACCAGCGACAGCTTGCCGCGGGGGTCGATCTCGCTGACCTCGACCTGGATCTTGTCGCCGACCTTGATGACGTCCTCGATGTTCTCGATTCGCCCGCCGCCGTGCAGCTTGCGGATCTGCGAGATGTGCAGCAGGCCGTCCTTGCCGGGCAGCAGCGACACGAAGGCGCCGAACGTGGTGGTCTTCACGACCGTGCCGAGGTAGCGCTCGCCGACCTCCGGCATGTGCGGGTTGGCGATCGAGTTGATCGCCTGCCGCGCGGCCTCGGCGGACGGGCCGTCGGTGGCGCCGACGTAGATCGTGCCGTCGTCCTCGATCGTGATCTCGGCGCCGGTGTCGTCCTGGATCGAGTTGATCATCTTGCCCTTGGGGCCGATGACCTCGCCGATCTTGTCGACCGGGACCTTGATCGTGATGATCCGCGGCGCGTTCGGGCTCATCTCGCCGGGGGCCTCGATGGCCTCCTCCATGACGTCCAGGATGGCGAGCCGGGCGCCCTTGGCCTGCTTGAGCGCGCCGGCCAGCACGGTGGCCGGAATGCCGTCGAGCTTGGTGTCGAGCTGAAGAGCCGTGATGAGGTCACGGGTGCCGGCGACCTTGAAGTCCATGTCGCCGAACGCGTCTTCGGCGCCGAGAATGTCGGTGAGGGTCGTGTACTTGCCCTCCGC
>JBJMIW010000052.1:0-7911 GCA_045806665.1 Actinoallomurus sp. | reverse complement strand
CGGCGGTGGACCCGCTCGACTCGACCTCCCGGATCATGGACCCGACGATCCTCGGCCAGGAGCACTACGACGTCGCCCAGGAAGTGATCCGGATCCTGCAGCGCTACAAGGAGCTGCAGGACATCATCTCCCTGCTCGGCATCGACGAGCTCGCCGAAGTGGACAAGGTCACGGTCGAGCGCGCCCGCCGCATCGAGCGGTTCCTGTCGCACCCGATGTACATGGCCGAGGCCTTCACCGGCCAGCCCGGCGAGAACGTCCCGCTCAGCGAGACGATCTCGTCCTTCAAGGCCATCACCGAGGGCAAGTACGACCACCTCCCTGAGCAGGCGTTCTTCATGGTCGGTGGCATCGAGCAGGCCGAGAAGAAGGCCCAGGAGCTGCAGAAGTAACGCCTCGGCGTTCGGAGGAGAGCAAGTGGCAAAGCTGCACGTCGAGCTGGTCTCACCGGAGCGTGAGATCTGGGCCGGCGAAGCCGATATGGTCGTCGCCAAGACCATCGAGGGTGAGATGGGCATCCTGCCCGGTCACGCGCCGGTCCTCGGCCTGCTGGTAGACGGCAGCGTCGTGCGGATCAAGCCCGCCGACGAGTCGGGGACCATCTCCGCGATGGTCGCCGGCGGTTTCTTCTCGGTCGCCTCTGACGAGGTGTCGGTGCTCGCCGAGTACGCCGAGCTGGGCGGTGAGATCGATCTCGACGCCGCCCGCGCGGAGTACGAGCGGACGTCCGGCTTGGAGGGCGAGGATGCAGCGGTCGCGCAGCGGCGGGCACGCGCGCGGCTGCGGGCCGCCGGCCAAGAGGTCTGATCGTCACCGGACTCGTGGGGGAAGCAGGGGGGAGTGGGCGAGTACCTGGCTTGGGACATCGGCGGGTTGCTCGCTGTCGTCCTGGTGGCGGTGCTCGCCTCGTTCGCCCTGCTGTCGCTGCGGCGTTGGCTGCTCGAACGCCGCGGCGGCACGGTCGAGTGCAGCCTCCGCGACCCCCGCGGCCGTGATGTATGGCGGCTCGGCATCGGTCGGTACAACGGTGACGAGCTGCTCTGGTTCGCGATTTTCGGCATTCGGCTGAGGCCTCGGCGGGTCGTCCACCGCCGGGGCCTCGTCGTGTCCAGGCGCCGTAAGCCGGAGACCGACGAGGAGGCGGCGCTCCAGCCGGACGTCGGCATCGTCGAGATTCAGGACGGCAACGGCACCGTCGAACTCGCGATGAGCGGAGCGGCGCTGACCGGCTTCCTCGCCTGGCTCGAGGCCGCCCCGCCGGGATCGTCCATCACCTGACCGTCCCCGGCGCGGTGCGCGAGGCTCAGCGCTCGCCGCCGGGCTTCCAGAGCACGTCGCCGCGGTCGGCGTTGGCCTTGCGGGCGAGGATGAACAGCAGGTCGGACAGTCGGTTGAGGTACTGCGCGGTCAGCGGGTTCATGTCCTCATGCGCCGTCAGCGCCGCCCAGGTGGTCCGCTCGGCGCGCCGGACGACCGTACGCGCGACGTGGAGCAGCGCCGCCGCCGGCGTGCCGCCGGGCAGGATGAAGCTCCGCAGCGTGGGCAGGTCGGCGTTGTGCTCGTCGCAGGCGTTCTCCAGCCGGGTGACGTAGTCCTCGGTGACCCGCAGCGGCGGGAACTCCGGATCGGCGACGACCGGCGTGCACAGGTCCGCGCCGACGTCGAACAGGTCGTTCTGCACCCGGATGAGCAGCGCGGTGATGTCCTCCGGCACGTCGCCCATGGCGAGGGCGACCCCGATCGCGCTGTTGGCCTCGTCGACGTCGGCGTACGCGGCGAGCCGTGGATCGGTCTTGGCCGTCCGGCTCATGTCGCCGAGGGCGGTCGTGCCGTCGTCACCGGTCCGCGTGTAGATCTTCGATAGGACGACGGGCTGGTCGTCGCGCTTCTTCGGCATGACGTCACCCTAACGAGGGCCGGTCAGGGCGAGTCCCGCCGGTGCGAGGTAAGGGGAAGCCCTGGGGGCAGGTCACGACACTGGCCGCTGCGGCGCGGTGAGGCCCGGCGGGCCTCCTGGACCCGGGCGAATCCCGCCGACGCGGGATGCGCCGCCGCCAGACACGAGATCGACTCGTTGTGGAAGGCCGGGGTCGGTGGGCTAGAACCTCATTCGGCGGACTGTCCGGAATCGTCCCTGATCGATAGTGTTTCGCGGAGGTTCTCAAGGCGTGGAGGTGGCCGTGTACGACTTCGTCATCGTCGGTGCCGGCAGCGCGGGCTGCGTGCTCGCCGACCGGCTCAGTGCGGACCCCCGGACCAAGGTCCTGCTCCTGGAGGCCGGGCCGCCCGACGACGCCCCCGAGATCCACATTCCGGCGGGGATCTCCGCGCTGTTCAAGAGCCAGTTCGACTGGGACTACACGACGACCCCCCAGCCGAGCGCGGGGGACCGGACCGTGTACTGGCCGCGCGGCCGGACCCTCGGCGGCAGTTCGTCGACCAACGCGATGATCTACGTCCGGGGTCACCGGCACGACTTCGACACCTGGCGCGACGAGTACGGCTGCAAGGGCTGGGGGTACGCGGACCTGCTGCCGTACTTCCTGCGCGCGGAGGACCAGCAGCGCGGCGCGTCGGACTACCACAGCACCGGCGGGCCGCTCCGGGTCGAGGACCTGCGCTTCAAGCATCCGCTCACCCGCGCCTGGGCCGAGTCGGCGACGGCCTTCGGGCTGCCGGCCAATAACGACTTCAACGGCGCCGAGCAGGACGGGGTCGGCTTCTACCAGGTGACGCAGCGGCGCGGCCGCCGGTGGTCGACCGCCGACGCCTACCTGGCCCGCGCCGAAGAGCGCCCGAACCTGACCGTGGCGACCGACGCGCTGGTCACCCGCGTGGTCATCGAGGACGGCCGGGCGACCGGCGTGTGCTACCTGCGCGGCGGGACGGAGCAGCGGGCGGTCGCCCGGCGCGAGGTCATCCTGTCCGGCGGAGCGGTCAACTCGCCGCAGATCCTCATGCTGTCCGGAGTCGGGCCCGCCGACCACCTGCGCTCACTCGGCATCGATGCGATCGTGGACCTGCCCGCCGTGGGCACCGGTCTGCAGGACCACCCGATGGTGCCCGTCATGTGGCACACACCGGGCACCAAGGCGCTGTGGGAGGGCGTCAACACGCGCAGCCTGCTGCTCTACCAGACGCTGGGGCGCGGCCCGTACGCGTCGAACGTCGCCGAGGCCGGCGGCTTCGTACGGACCCGCTCCGACCTGCCGGCCCCGGACCTGCAGTACCACGTGCTGCCCACGCCGTTCCTCGACCAGGGGCTGACCGATCCGAGCAAGCGGATCATCTCGGTGTTCGCCACCGCGGTCGCCGTGGCGAGTCGCGGGAGCGTGACCCTGCGGTCCGCCGACCCGCGGTGGAAGCCTCTCATCGACCCGAACTACCTGGCCGACACCGCGGATCTCGCCGTGCTGCTCGCGGGGGTCCGCCAGACCCGGGAGATCGCCGGGACCGGTCCGCTGGCCCGGATCGTCGGCGGGGAGTACGTCCCGGACGAGAAGGTCACGGACCTCGCCGAGTGGGTCCGCCGGCAGGTCGTGACGCTGTACCACCCCACGAGCACGTGCGCGATGGGCGGGACCGAGGACTCGGTCTGCGACCCCGAACTCCGCGTACGCGGCGTGGACGGCCTGCGCGTCGTCGACGCGTCGGTGATGCCGGCGGTGCCCCGGGGAAACACGAACGCCCCGACGATCGCGATAGCCGAGCGGGCCGCAGACCTGATCGCCGGCGGCCCGCTGCTGCCCCCGGTCGAGTTCGTCTGAGCGCGCGTCCGACCGGGATCTTATTGGCGGTTTCGGTCCATTGACGTGCTCCACGTCGCAAGCTAACGTCCCGGTCATTCAGGAATGCTGAATTGCGTTCCGTGATGCGGAACCTCAGGCCCCCAGGAGGTTAGCGTGTCCCTCACACAGCCGGAGCTGCGAAGGCTGTCCGGACGAGCCGTCGACCACGTGATGAGCACCCACGGCACCGAGAGCGGGCGCCGTACCGGCTGGCTGATGATCTCCACGATCCTCATCGAGGCCTGGGACCTCTACTCGATCTCGTTCCTGCTGATCTTCATCAAGAAGGACTTCCACCCGAGCGCCAGCATGCTCGGACTGGCGTCGGCCGCGGTCCAGGCCGGCGCGCTGCTGGGCGCCGTGCTCGGGGGATGGGTCTCCGACCGTCTCGGCCGCCGCAAGGTCTTCCTCGGCACGATGGTGCTGTTCGTCGTCCTGGCGGTCGCCCAGGGCTTCGCGACCAACATCTGGCAGCTGGTCGTCATCCGCTTCTTCCTCGGCTTCCCCCTCGGCAGCGACATCTCCTCCGGCTACGCCTACATCATGGAGACGATGCCCAAGGGCAAGCGCGAGGTGATGGGCAACCGCTGGCAGGGCATGTTCGGCATCGGCGAGGTCGTCGCCATCGCGGTCATCACCGTCATGTACCTGGCGGGCATCGACCACAGCACCCTCTGGCGCGTCGGTCTCGCGCTGGGCGCGCTGCCCGCGCTGGCTCTGCTGCTGGGCCGGCTGCACGTGCCCGACACCGCCCTCTGGCTCATCCAGCGCGGCCGGTTCCGGCAGGCCAAGAAGGTCTCGCTGGAGATGTTCGGCGACCCGCTCGACATGCTGCCGGACGAGGACCACGCGATCGACCGCCCCCGTACGAGCGACTTCCTCAAGGACATCTGGAGCGATCCGATCCGCCGCCGGGCGAGCATCTTCGCCTGGATCTCCAACGCCATGCAGGGCGCGGAGTTCTCCGCGTTCGCGTTCTACCTGCCGACCATCCTCGTGCTCACCGGCGTCTCCGGTATCGGCGCGACCAACTTCGTCACCGGGGCGATCTACGTCATCGCCACGATCAGCGGCTTCGTGGCGCCGATCGTGACGCCGCGGCTGGGGCACCGGGGCGTGGCCCGCTGGGGTTTCGGCATGGCCTTCATCTCCCTGCTGCTCGCCGCGCTCTTCCTCCACCTCGACTGGAAGCCGCTGGTCCCGATCGCCGCGGCCGGCCTGATGTGGGGCCACTACTGGGACGCCTCTAACGGCATGACGATCGCGTCGATGGTGGCGCCGACCCGCTACAAGGCGACGGCCTCCGGCTTCGGGTACGTCTTCGTCAAGCTGGCGTCTTTTGTGACGATCTACCTGTTCCCGGTGCTGTTCGACCACCTGGGCGTGCCGCTCGCGACCGTGGTCGTCTCGCTGCTGTCGCTGACGGGCTACCTCGCCGCGACGTACGTCCTCCCCGAGGTCTACGGCTACGTTGAGCAGGAGAACGGCGCGGGGACATCCGCGACGACGGTGCGGGGCACGGGTCCGGAGGTGGCCGGCTGAGATGGCGAACACGGTGAACGGCGTTCTTCCGGCGCTGGTGTGGCGGGGCGGGACCGAGGCGGCCGTCGATGACGTGCCGCGTCCGGCGGCGCGGGACGGCTGGGCGCGGGTCCGCGTCGGGTACGCCGGGTTGTGCGGCACCGACCTGCACATCCTGGGCGGCGAGCATAGCCGGGCGCAGCCGGGGATCGTGATCGGGCACGAGTTCGTCGGCCGGCTGGACGAACCGGCCGCCGGGCTGCCGGCGGGCACGCCGGTGTTCGTCAACCCGATGGTGCACTGCGGCGTCTGCGACGCCTGCACGCGCGGCCTGGTGAACATCTGCACGTCCCTGACCTCGGTCGGCATCGACTACCCGGGAGCGGCCTGCCCCGAGGTCGTGGTGCCGGACTACGGCCTGTACCCGCTGCCGCCCGCGATGCCACTGACCGACGCCGCCCTGGTGGAGCCCCTGGCCGTCGGCGTACGGGCCGTCCGGCGCGGCGAGGTGCGCCTCGGCGACCGCGTGCACGTCATCGGCGCGGGCCCGATCGGCTGCATCGTCGGCATGCTGGCCGGCATGGCCGGAGCGGTCGAGGTGACCGTGTCCGAGCCGTCGGCGTTCCGCCGTGAGCAGGCGGCGGCGCTCGGCCTGACCGTCGTCGACGGGGGCGCCGCACCAACGGCCGACGTGGTCTTCGACGCGACCGGGCACCCGGCGGCGGCACCAGAGATCACCTCCTGGGTACGGCCGGGCGGGCGGATCGTCCTCGTCGGGGCGTACCCTCCGGCACCACAGCAGGCCGCCCTGCTGTCGATCATGTTCGCCGAGCTCACCCTCGTCGGTACACGGATCTACACCCGCCCGGACATCCTCGCCGCGATCGAGCTGATCGCCACCGGCCGCGTGGACGTCTCCGGCTTCGTCACCGCGGTGGTCCCGCTGCGCGACGCCGCGAAGGCCGTCGACCGGCTACGGGCGGGGACGGCGCTGAAGCTGCTGCTCGACCCGGAGGACGGATGAAGATCAGTTGTGCCGAGGTCATCGTCACCGCTCCCGGACGCAACTATGTCACGCTGAAGCTGACGACCGACGACGGCATCGTCGGGTACGGCGACGCGACCCTGAACGGGCGCGAGCTCGCCGTCGACGCCTACCTGCGCGAACACGTGCTGCCGCTGCTGACCGGCCGGGACGCCTCCCGGATCGGCGACACCTGGCAGTACCTCTATCGGGGCGCGTACTGGCGGCGCGGGCCGGTCACGATGACGGCGATCTCAGCGGTCGATCAGGCGCTGTGGGACATCAAGGGCAAGGCCGCCGGCCTACCGGTGTACCAGCTGCTGGGCGGCCGGGCCCGCGAGGCGGTCACCGTCTACGGGCACGCGAGCGGCGCGGACGTCGACGACCTCCTCGCCGACGTCGCGCGGCACCTCGAACTCGGCTACACGGCCGTGCGCGTGCAGGCGAAGATCCCGGGGATGGACTCGACGTACGGGGTGCACACCGGCCCACACCTGTACGAGCCGGCGTCCGGCGCGCTGCCCACGGAGGAGGTCTGGAACACCGCCGCGTACCTCGACTTCATCCCCACGCTGATGAAGCGGGTCCGCGAGGAGTTCGGTTACGGCTTCCACCTGCTGCATGACGCGCACCACCGGCTGACCCCGATCGAGGCGGCGCGCCTCGGGGCCGCGCTGGAGCCGTACCGCATGTTCTGGCTGGAGGACGCCACGCCGGCCGAGGACCAGACGGCGTTCCGCCTGATCCGCTCGCACACGGTCACGCCCCTTGCGGTCGGCGAGGTGTTCAACACGATCTGGGACTGCCAGCAGCTGATCACCGAGCGGCTCATCGACTACATCCGGACGTCCGTGACGCACGCGGGCGGCATCTCCCACGTGCGCCGGATCATGGACCTGGCCGACCTGTACGGCGTCCGATCCGGATCGCACGGCCCGGGCGACGTCTCGCCCGTCGGCCTGGCGGCCAACCTGCACCTCGACCTGGCCATCCCGAACTTCGGCATCCAGGAGTACATGGGCCACCGGGACCCGGCCGGCGAGGTGTTCGACTGGGGCTACCGGTACGAGGGCGGCATGCTGTGGCTGTCGGACCGGCCGGGCCTCGGCGTGGAGGTCGACGAGGAGGCCGCGCGCCGGCACCCGTACGACCCGAAGTACCTGCCCGTCGCGCGGCTGGCCGACGGCGGCATGCACGACTGGTGAGCCGGCCGTACGGAGAGCGGCCGGCGCCGGGGTTTCGGCCCCGGCGCCGTGCGCTTACCGGTAGTGCTTGCCGTGCAGCAGGCTGACGAGCCGCAGCAGCTTGGCCATGTCCTTGTCGGTGCGCTTGAACGACGTGAGGTTCATCGGCGCGGCGAACCGCTGCCGGGTGATGGCCTTGGGGCGGGCGAACTCCCGCAGTCCGTCGGCGCCGTGGATGCGGCCGAAGCCGGAGTCGCCGACCCCTCCGAACGGCAGGGCGGGGACGGCCGCGAATGCGATCACCGCGTTGATCGAAGTCATGCCGCTGCGCAGCTTGCGGGCCGCGTCCATGGCGGTCGAGCGGCTCCGGGAGTAGATCGCGCCGGCCAGGCCG
>JBJMIW010000051.1:0-12996 GCA_045806665.1 Actinoallomurus sp. | reverse complement strand
GGTCAGCGTTCGAAGCGGTAGCCCATGCCGGGTTCGGTGATCAGGTGGCGCGGGCGGGACGGGTCCTTCTCCAGCTTGCGGCGCAGCTGGGCGAGGTAGACGCGCAGGTAGCCGGTCTCGCTCTCGTACGCCGGGCCCCAGACCTCGCGGAGCAGCAGCTGCTGGCTGTCCAGGGGTCCCGCGTTGCGTACGAGCTCCTCCAGCACGTGCCACTCGGTCGGGGTGAGGCGGACGTCGGTGCCGTCACGGCCGACCTTCTTGGCCGCCAGGTCGACGGTGAAGTCGTCGGTGACCACGACGGCGTCCTCCTCGGCCGGGGCGGCCCGGCGTACGGCGGCGCGCAGCCGGGCCAGCAGCTCGTCCATGCCGAACGGCTTGGTCACGTAGTCGTCGGCGCCGACGTCGAGCGTCTCGACCTTCTCCTCGGACGCGTGCCGCGCGGACAGCACGATGATCGGCACGCTCGTCCAGCCGCGCAGGCCCTTGATCACCTCGGCGCCCTCCATGTCGGGCAGGCCGAGATCCAGGACGATGACGTCGGGGCGGCGACGGGCGGCCAGGTCCAGGGCGGTACGCCCGTCGGACGCGGCGTCGACCTCGTAGCCGCGGGCCCGCAGGTTGATCCGCAGCGCGCGGACGATCTGAGGCTCGTCGTCGACCACGAGGACTCGTGTCACATCTCCTCCTTGCCTACCCGTACCGTACGACCGGTCGGCAGCGAGAACACCATGGTCAGCCCGCCGCCGGGAGTGTCCTCGGCGCGCAGGTCGCCGCCGACGGCCTCGGCGAAGCCGCGCGCCACCGCGAGGCCCAGGCCGATCCCGCTGCCGCGCGGCCGGTCGCCGAGCCGCTGGAACGGCTCGAACATGCGGAGCTTGGCGGAGTCGGGGACGCCCGGCCCGCGGTCGGCCACCCGCAGCTCCACCATGCCGTCGTGCTCGCTCGCGGTCATCCGGACGGGTTCGGGGCCGCCGTGCCGTACGGCGTTCTCCACGACGTTCGCCAGGGACCGCTCCAGGAGTCCCGGATCGGCGACCACCGGCGGCAGGTCCTCCGGTACCTCGATCTTGACCTGGTCGCCCGGGACGTTGGCCAGCGCCGGCTGGATCACCTCGTCGAGGGAGACGGTGCGGGCGAGCGGGTTGACGACGCCGGTCTGCAGGCGGCTCATGTCGAGGAGGTTGGCGACCAGACGGTCGAGGCGGTCGGCGGACTCCTCGATCGTGGCCAACAGCTCGGCCTCGTCCTCGGGGTCCCAGCGCACGTCCGTCGAACGGAGGCTGCCGACACTCGCCTTGATCGAGGCCAGGGGCGTCCGCAGGTCGTGGGAGACGGCGGCGAGCAGCGCCGTACGGATCCGGTTGCCCTCGGCGAGCCGCCGGGCCTCCTTGGCCTCCTCTGCCAGGCGCGAGCGGTCGAGGGCGGCCGCCGCCTGGTAGGCGAAGGCGGCGAGGACCCGGCGGTCGGCGGCCGGCAGCACCCGGCCGTCCAGCGCCAGGGTCAGGGTGTCGCTGACCTGGACGGTGACGTCGGCGTCCCCGGGCCGGGTACATGGCTGAGGGCCGGCGGCGGCCGCGCACGCCCAGCCGTCGCCGGAGCGTTCGAGGAGCGTCACCGACGAGAGCCCGAACGTCTCCCTGACGCGTTCCAGCAGCTCGGGGAGGGCGTCCTCGCCGCGGAGCACGCTCGTGGCCAGCATGCTGAGCGTGGTCGCCTCCGAACGCGCCCGCGCGGCCTGCGAGCTGCGCCGGGCCGCCAGGTCGACGACCGTGGAGACGGCCACGGCCACGGCCACGAAGACGAGCAGGGCCAGGGCGTTCTCCAAGTGGGCCACGGTGAAGGTGTGCAGTGGGGGGGTGAAGAACCAGTTGAGGAGCAGGAACCCGGCGACGGCGGCCACGATCGCGGGCCACAGCCCGCCGACCAGCGCCACACCGACGGCCACGGCCAGGAAGAACAGCAGCTCGGTCGGGAGCCCGAAGTGCCGCCCGTCGATCAACAGCAGGCCGGTCAGCAGCGGCGGGCCGAGCAGTGCCAGCAGCAGGCCGGCCATCCGCCGCCGACGGCCCAGCGACGGCGGCGGGACGGCCACCCATCCCCGGCCCTTGCCGGCGTAGTCATGGGTGACGATGTGCACGTCCACGTCGCCGGACGCTCGGGCGACGGTCGCGCCGACGCCGGGCCCGAAGACGTACTGCCAGCCGCTCCGGCGGCTCGACCCGAGCACGATCTGCGTGGCGTTCACGGCCCGGGCGAAATCGATCAGGGCCTTGGGCACGTCGCCGCCGGTGACCTGGTGGTACGAGCCGCCGAGACTCTCGACGACGGCGCGCTGGCGGGCGAGCGCATCCGGCGACCCGTCGGCGAGGCCCTCTCCCCGGGCGACGTGCACGGCGACCAGGTCGGCGCGGCCCGCGCGGGCGGCGATGCGGGCGGCGCGGCGGATGAGCGTGTCACCCTCCGGGCCGCCGGTCAGTGCGACCACGATCCGCTCCCGCGCCTCCCAGGTCTCGGTGATGCCCTTCTCGTCGCGGTAGCGGGCCAGCGCGTCGTCGACCCGGTCGGCGACCCAGAGCAGGGCCAGTTCGCGCAGCGCGGTGAGGTTGCCCACGCGGAAGTAGTTGGACAGCGCCGCGTCGATCCTTTCCGGTCCGTACACGTTGCCGTGGGCGAGGCGGCGGCGCAGCGACTCCGGGGCCATATCGACCAGCTGGATCTGGTCGGCCCGCCGGACGACCTCGTCGGGCACGGTCTCCCGGGGCCGTACGCCCGTGATGCGCTCGACGACGTCGGTGAGCGACTCCAGGTGCTGGACGTTGACGGTGGAGACGACGTCGATGCCCGCGTCGAGCAGGTCCTCGACGTCCCGCCAGCGCTTGTCATTGCGGGATCCGGGGGCGTTGGTGTGCGCGAGTTCGTCGACGAGGGCCACCTCGGGGCGGCGCGCGAGGATCGCGTCGACGTCCATCTCGGTGAACACCCGGTCCCGGTGGGCGATCTCACGGACGGGCCCCGCCTCCAGGCCGTCGAGGAGCGCGGCGATACGCGCCCGGCCGTACGTCTCGACGTGGCCCACGACGAGATCGACGCCGCGCTGCAGCCGCCGGTGGGCCTCATCGAGCATGGCGTACGTCTTGCCCACCCCGGGGGCGGCGCCGAGGTAGATCTTGAGCCTGCCGCGCGTGGCCATCGGATTCACCCCCCTTCCCGAATTGTGTCCCCAAACGCGGTTCCCGAGACGCGTGTCAGAGGGGCCTACCGCCGTGATCAGCTTCGGATGCGCGCCGCGGGCGTCATCGCGCGGGCCGCGTGGCCCGGGACGTGGGCGTGGGTGTCCAGGCGGAAGCGCAGCCGGCAGACGACGACGTCGGTGTCGCGGCGCACCCGTTCGCGAACGCGCGCAGCAGCAAGAGCGCGCCGACGGTCCGCAGCATGTCGGCCTGTGCGGGGGCGCGCGAGGACGAGCAGCGCCGCGCGGCCCACGTCATCCGCACCCGACACGGTGATCCGGCCCAGCGTGTGAACGTCGAACCCCGAAATCGCCGTTGATGCGTCCCTAGCGCCGCCCGGCAGCGCCTTAACGCGGTTCTAACGGCCGCCCCGCCAGGGCGCGGCTCAGGCCGCCCCCGGTGCGCGGCGGCTGACCCCTTCGCCAGACTCAGGAGCGGGCGACGCGCAGGAGGTGCAGGGCGGTCTCGGGGAGCTCGCGGCCGCGCGGCCACACGGCCCGCAGCACTCGGTCCAACCGCAGCTCGCTCGGCACCTCGACGAGCCGTCCCGCCGCGATCTCGTCGGCGACGGCGAGCGCGCTGACCACGGCCGGCGCCGTGCCCGCGACGGCGGCGGCGCGCAGCGGGGCGGTCGCGCCCAGCTCCAGCGCCGGCTCGGCCGGCCCGCCGTACGGCGCGAGCGCGGCCTCGAACGTCTCTCGGGTGCCCGACCCCGCCTCCCGTACGAGCAGCGGTGTGGCCGCCAGCTCGACCGGGCGCAGCGGCCGCCGCTTGCGCGCCCAGGGATGCCCCGGCGCGACGACGACCGCGAGACGGTCCCGGCCGACGGCACGGCTGTGCAGGTCGCGCGGTGCGCCGCGCCCCTCGATGAACCCCAGGTCGGCCTCGCCCGCCCGCAACCGCTCGATCACGTGCGTGCTGTTGGCGACGTTCAGCTCGACGTGGACGCCGGGCGCCGCCTCCCGGAGGGCGACGAGCCAGCCCGGGACGAGGTGCTCGGCGATCGTGAGGCTGGCCGACACGCGGAGCCGGTCCGCCTGGCGGGAACGCAGCGCCGCGACCCCCTCGACCAGCGCGTTCGCCTGGACCAGGACGGCGCGCGCCCAGTCGGTGACCACCGAGCCGGCCGAGGTGAGCCGGGAACCGCTGGTCGAGCGCACGAGGAGCCGCACGCCCAGCCGTCGCTCCAGGGTGCGCATCCGCGCGCTGGCCGAGGGCTGGCTGATGCCCAGGCGGGCGGCGGCCTGGCCCAGGCTGCCGGTCTCGGCGACGGCCACCAGCAGCGCGAGGGCCTCGAGGTCAGGTAGCCGGGAGGTCATCGGCTGCGCGGCGTGGAGACCCCGGCCTTCAGGCCGGGGAGGAAACGCCGCTCCCTCCTCAGAACCGGGAACCTCAAACTGTTCTCCCCTCCGGGTAGAAACCGGGCTGGAATCCCCCGCCTCCAGTCGGAGGAGGAGGTCAAAGGCGAACCCTATGACCTGCCATAGAAAAGCCTGCTACTGGCGGGTCCACGCGGGCCCGATGCTGAGATCATGTCGATCTGGACGCCGCCCCGGCGCGCAGGCGCCGTCACGCCCATCACCCCGGACACCGGACCCGCGTCGATCTCCGGACCGGATCTCGCGCGGGACAACGGCGCAGTGCGACCCGTCCCGGCCCCGATACGGCGCCGACGGCTCGCGCCGGGCATCGCGGCATCCGCCCTGGCCGTGGTCGTGTCGTACGCCGTACACCGGATGGCCGGCGCAGTGCCGATGCTGACCGCCGCGCTCATCCTCGGCGTGCTCGCCGCGAACGTCCGGCCGCTCCCCGCGGCGACCCGGCCCGGTCTGCGATTCGCCGCGACGAAGTTCATGCGGGCGGGAGTGGTGCTGCTGGGGCTGCAGGTCTCGTTCGGCGACATCCTCGGGCTGGGCGTGCGGACGATCGTCATGACGGTCGCGGTGCTGGCCGTCACGTTCACCGGAACCAGGTGGCTGGGCCGCAGGATCGGCCTGCCGGACCGGCTGTCCCTGCTGGTCGCCGCCGGCTTCTCGATCTGCGGGGCGTCGGCCGTCACGGCGGTCGAGGGCGCGCTCGGCACCGGCCCGGGCGACGCGGAGGCGGAGCGCGAGACCGCCACCGCGGTCGGCCTCGTCACGCTCTGCGGCAGCCTGGCCATCGCCGTGCTGCCGCCGGTGGCCCGGCTGCTCGGACTGTCGTCGTACGACGCGGGCCGCTGGATCGGGGCGAGCGTGCACGACGTGGGCCAGGTCGTCGCCACGGCCACCCTGGCCGGCTCGGCCGCACTCGTCCCGGCGGTCGCCGTGAAGCTTGTCCGGGTGGCCATGCTCGCGCCGATCACCGCCGGGGTCGCACTGCGGACCCGGCACGCGTCCGTGCGGGGCGCCGGGCGCCGCCCGGCGCTGTTGCCGCTGTTCGTGCTCGGCTTCCTGGCGACGATGGCGCTGCGCTCGGCGGTCGCCGTGCCGCCGGGCGTACTGGCCGCCGGGAGCACCGTACGGGACGTGCTGTTCGCGGCGGCGCTGTTCGGCCTGGGCAGCGCCGTACGCCTGCCGGAGCTAGCGCGGACCGGCCGCCGCGCCCTGCTCCTCGGGCTGATCTCCTGGGTGCTGATCGCCGGCCTCGCCTACGCAGGTGTCCTGCTCACGTCCCGCTGAGCGGGCGGGTCAGTGCGACTCGCGGGCGATCGGCGGTCAGTGGCACTCCCGGGCCACCCGGCGGATCAGTGCGACTCGCGGGCCACCCGGTCGCCCGACGAGCCGACCAGGAAGTCCTGGTCCGCGCCGGTGTCCGCGCCCATCACGGTGTCGACGTACAGCCGCTCCCAGCCACGCTGCGGCCGGGCCACGCTGTCCAGCAGCGCCCGTGAGGGTGTCCGGCGGTCGAGCTCCTCCTGCGGGATGTCCACGTCGATCCGGCGGGTCTCGACGTCCAGGATGATCGGGTCCCCGGTCCGGACGCGGGCGAGCGGTCCGCCCGCCGCGGCCTCCGGCGCGACGTGCAGGACGACCGTGCCGTACGCCGTGCCGCTCATGCGGCCGTCGCAGACCCGGACCATGTCGCGGATGCCCTGCTTGAGCAGCTTCTCGGGCAGCGGCATGTTCGAGACCTCCGGCATGCCCGGATAGCCCTTCGGGCCGCAGCCGCGCAGGACGAGCACGGAGTCCTCGTCGACGTCGAGGTCCGGGTCGTCCAGGCGCGCGTGCAGGTCCTCGACCGAGTCGAAGACCAGGGCACGGCCGCGGTGGCGCATCAGATGCGGGGAGGCCGCCGCCGGCTTGATGATGGCGCCATCGGGCGCGAGGTTGCCGCGCAGGACGGCGATCCCGGCGGCGGGCCGCAGCGGCGCCTCCCGGCTGCGGATCACCTCCGGGTCCCAGATCGCGGCCTCGCCGAGGTGGTCGACGAGCGGTCGCCCGGTGACGGTCAGCGCGGCGGGGTCGAGCAGGTCCCGGACCTGGCGGAGCACGGCGTGCAACCCGCCCGCCCGGTGGAAGTCCTCCATCAGGAAGCGACCGGCGGGCTGCAGATCCACCAGCAGCGGGACCTCCGCGCCGATCCGGTCGAAGTCGTCCAAGGTGAGGGGCACGCCGAGCCGGCCGGCGATGGCCAGCAGGTGCACGACCGCATTGGTCGAGCCGCCCAGCGCGGCCAGCGCGACGATCGCATTGTGGAACGATCCAGCCGACAGCACGTCGCTGGGCCTACGGCCCTCGTGCACCATCTGGACGGCCAGCCGGCCGGTCTCGTGCGCCCGGGCGAGCAGGCGGCTGTCCGGGGCTGGCAGTCCCGCCGTACCGGGCAGCGTGGTTCCGAGCACCTCGGCGAGCAGGCCCATCGTCGACGCGGTGCCCATCGTGTTGCAGTGGCCCCGGCTGCGGATCATGCAGGACTCGGACTCCAGGAAGTCGCGCTCGGACAGCTCACCGGCGCGGACCTCCTCGCTCAGCCGCCACACGTCGGTGCCGCAGCCGAGCGGCACGCCGCGGAAGGTCCCGGTCAGCATCGGCCCACCGGGCACGACCACCGCCGGCAGGTCCACCGATGCCGCCGCCATCAGGAGCGACGGGATGGTCTTGTCGCAGCCGCCCAGCAGGACCACGCCGTCGACGGGGTTGCCGCGCAGCATCTCCTCCGTCGCCATCGCCGCCATGTTGCGCCACAGCATCGCGGTCGGCCGCAACTGCGTCTCACCGAGGGACACGACGGGCAGGTTCAGGGGGACGCCCCCGGCCTCCCACACGCCCTGTTTGACGCTCTCGGCCACCTGGTCGAGGTGGGCGTTGCAGGGGGTCAGGTCGGAGGCCGTGTTGGCGATGGCGATCTGCGGGCGCCCGTCGAAGGCATGGCCGGGCAATCCGCGGCGCATCCAGGCCCGGTGGATGTACGCGTTGCGGTCCTGACCCGAATACCACTGAGAGCTGCGCAGACCTGCCATCGGTTCCATCCCTTCGAACGAAAACCCAGTGAATGGAATCACACCGGACCGCTCACCGTCACCCACGGTCCGCCGTCCGTATGCGGGACCCGATCAGGAGCCGCCGCCCCACCGCTCCCGTACGGTCTGGAAGACCTTCTGACCGTGGGAGATCTCGATGACGTTGCCGTCGGGATCCTTCAGGGCGCAGATGTAGCCGACCGGGTCCGGCATGTCGCGTGGCTCCCAGTGCAAGCACCCGAGCTCGCGGGCGCGGTCGGCCAGGGCGTCGACGTCCTCCCGCCGGGGGACCTCGATGCCGAGGTGCGCGAAGGGCGCGAGCAGCCCCAGCCGGCCGCCCTTGTCCTGATTGAACGACACGAGGACGAGCACGAACGGCGTCTCGACCTGCCTGTCGTTCGACAGCCACGCGCTCTCGCCGACGGCGTCCTGGAAGCGTTCGACGACCACCAGGGGCGTCAGCGTGGTGTAGAACTCGATCGCCTTGTCGAGATCCCCGGTCGGCAGCGCGATATGGGTCCAGCGGGCCTGCGTCAGAGCCGTCGTCTCCATCGAGTCCTCCCGAGCACGTGCCGGACGTGTCCAGGCTATGAGCGACTCTTCCCAGGGTCCATGACCCGAGAGAGTCTCAGCCCCGTGGGCCGACGAACTCGGCCGATCGCACGCCGACATCGTCACTGTATGCATCGATGCGGCTACGGATATGGAAAATGCGAATCCCGCCCCTGGGCTCTTGCCAGGGGCGGGATTCGGGGTCGGTGTCAGTGGACCTCGGTGATCTCCGGGCCGCGCTCAAAAGGGTTGAACGGGGACCTGCCGTCCTCACCGTCCTCCTGCTGCCCGGCCTGCTCGTCCATCGCCTGCTGCGCTCCGGCCGGCAGGTTGAGCTGGAGCAGCTCACGCGGCGGCATCGGCGCGTCGCCGCGTACGACGACGATGTTGCCGAAGATGTCCTCGATGGCCCGCGCCTGCTCCGGGTCCTGCAGGGCGGCGCCCTGCACCACACCGCGGAGGAACCAGCGGGGGCCGTCGACACCGAGGAAGCGGACCGGCTGCCAGCCGAAACCCTGCTCGGCGATCTCCGGCGGCACCTGGTCCTTCAGCTCCTCCGGGATGGCGACCGGGACCATGGCGTGCAACTCGGTGCCGAACGGCCCCTCGGCCTCCTGGGTCTCCCCCTCGGCCTGCTTGATCTCCTCGGCGATCTCCTGGCGGAGCTCCTCCCACAGACCGGCCTTCTTGGGCGCGGCGAAGGCCTGGAGCTGCAGGCCGCTCTCACCGGTCACGACGGTGACGGCGACGAAGTGCCCGCCGACGAGGTTGCCCTCGGCGTCCTGCTCGGCGTCCTCGATGTTCAGCTGGTGCTCGATCCCCTCGGCGATGGGCACCTGGATCGCGCCGAAGTCGACGCGCTCGACCTCGGGGATCGAGTCGGCCTCGGCGTCCCAGGGGCCGCCGTGGGACACTGCCGCGCGATCCTGCTCTTCCTCGGATCCGGCCTCATCTCCGGACTCCTCGGCCGCGACGGTCTCCTCGTCGGTCGGCTCGAGGTTCTTCTCGGGCTCCTCGTCCCGACGACGGCGTCGAAACACGACTCACGCTCCTTCGTTGTGCTGTACGGCCGCGTCGGCGGCGCGGCCCTCAACGGCTCCTGCGTACCCGCCCGTGGATCCGAAACCACCGTCTCCGCGGGCGGATCCTGGCAGTGCCTGGACCTCATGGAAGACGGCCCGCTCGACGCGCTGGATGACCAGCTGCGCGATGCGGTCGCCGCGCGTGAGCCGCACGGTGTGCTCGGTGTCGGTGTTCAGCAGAGTGACCTTGATCTCTCCCCGGTAGCCCGCGTCGATGGTGCCGGGCGCGTTGACGATCGTCACTCCCAATCTAGCCGCCAGACCGGAACGCGGGTGCACGAAGGCGGCGTAGCCGTCGGGAAGGGCGATCGCGACGCCGGTCGGCACGAGCGCGCGGGCCCCGGGTGGCAGCTCGACGTCCACGGTGGTGACCAGGTCGGCCCCCGCGTCACCCGGATGGGCGTACGACGGCGCGGGCAGGCCGGGATCCAGCCGCTGGATGAGAACGTCCACAGTCAAGGGCTCCACCTCGTCACGATCCGATGGCCGCGCCTCGGCGCGCGTCACAGGCCGTGACACTACCGCCTGCACGGCCCGCCGCCGGTGAGCGTCGCGCGCCGCCGCTCAGGGGCCCCCCGGGGGCCGGTCGTCCGTGGTCCGATCGGCCGGTGGGTCCTCGGGGGGTGTCGCGTCGTCCGGTGCGAAGGTCCCGGTTGCCGGGGACGAGCCCCGGTCTGACGCGCTGTCCGACGAACGGCGGCCGGCCAGGAGGCGCGCACGGGCGGGCTGGTCGTTCGGAGCGTGCCCGTCCGAGTTCCGCAGCGCGGGCCACGCGCGGTAGATGACCGCCGCCGTGGGCACCGCGACGGCCGCGCCGGGGATGCCGGCGAGGACCGCGCCGACCGAGATGGCGATGATGATCGCCAGCGGGTGGAAGCGCACCCAGCGGCCCACGACGAGCGGCTGCAGGACGTGGCCCTCGAGCTGCTGCTCGAGGGCCAGGACGCCGAGGAAGATCAGGGCGGCGACGACGCCCTTGAAGCTGAACACGACGAGCACGGCCAGCGCCCCGGCGACCAGGATGCCGACGATCGGGATGAAGCTCCCGAAGAACACGATCACGGCGAGCGGCGCGACGAGCGGCACTCCCATGATCACCAATGTGATGGCGATGACGATCGCGTGGATGAGCGCGACGATCACCGTTCCGTGGACGTACTGGGACAGCGTCTCCCAGGCCGCGCGGCCGGCCCGGTCGACGCGGTCGTGGTGCCGCCCCGTCCCCTTGATGAGCCAGCGCCAGATCCCCGGCCCGTCCTTCAGCAGGAAGAACGTGACAAAGAACAGGAAGACGACGGAGGCGAGCACCTCACCGGCGACGGTAGCGCCGGTGAAGGCCGTGCTGACGAGCTTTCCGCGCTGCTGCTGGATCTGGTTGAGCAGCTGGCCCACGGCCGACTGGAGCTGGGAGCTCTTGAGGTGCAGCGGCCCGGTGACCAGCCAGTGCTGGACGTCGGTCGCCGTCTTCTGGATCCGGCTCACGAGGTGCGGGAACTGGTCGTTGGCCTGGATCCCGACGAACGTGCCGACGCCGCCGAGGACGCCCAGGGCCAGCAGCATCGTCAGCCAGGTCGCGGCGAGCGAGGGCATCCGCCGCCGCAGCCGGGCGGTGACCGGGTACAGCAGCGCGCACAGCAGGAGTGCGATCGCGCACGGCAGCACGACCAGGCGCAGTTTGTCGATGATGCGAACGACCGCGTACACCACGATGCCGACGACGATCAACCGCCAGCAGAACGCGGCCGCGGTCTGGAGCGTCCGCGACACTCCCGGATCCCGATCGCTCACTGTCCTCCTCCGACCACGCTCTACCCGAACCATCATCGTCGACTCGCCACCGAGCCGACGTCTTCCCGTCCCGATGCGTTCGCCTCCACGAGTGATTGGCCACATTCGGGCATCTCGGCACTGGTATCTCGCCAACCGGCCGGAATGCGCCTACTTTGTTGCTCGTCACGGCCTTCGTTTAGGCGGGTCGGTCGAACGGGGAAGGTTGCGTCATGGCGCACGGCGTGGTGCATAGGGCTTTGGACGGTTACCGATTTCACATCTCTGGCGATCTGGACCTCACTCTTCCTTTCACCTCGGTGGCGCGGTTCGCCGTGGACGGGAGGATCTACGAGCTGACCTCCGGTGACCACCACGCGGCGTCCGCGTGGGCCCAGGATCTCGGCATCCGCCACTTCGACGACGAATTCTCCGTTCAGGGCGGCAGACTTCGTACAACGCGAGTCACCCATTATGACGAACGCGTCCACCTGGAAGACCATCTCCTCGCCGTGATGTGGCAGGGTCGCAATTATTCGCTGTTCATTCCCATGTACGGTGCCCGGGCCGCCGACGCCGTACGCCTTTTCCAGCTTCTGCGCGTCACCGAGCACGCGGACGGCCTCACCGTCGCGTCCCGCAATCCCAAGCGGGCGGGCATCGCCGAGCCCGCCGACGTGGCCAAGGAGATCCCGGGGGTCGGCCTCCTGGAGATCACCGCGCTCACGAAGACGACGGCGCGGAGGCTCCCGGCCTGGTCGGGCGCCCGGGTGGCCGGCGGCGAGCTGTTCCGCGACACGCTCGACGACGACTCGACGTACTTCCTGCTCGCCACGTCCTCCGCGATGGTCACCGTGCTGCCGCATGAGGACCGGCAGGCCAAGGCGGTGGCGAACCGGGTCGGCGGGCTGCGCGTCGAGGCCGTCGCCTGATGGCCACCATGCTGGCCGGCGTGTCGGCCGGGGCGGTGGCGCTGATCCTCCTCGCGGGCTTCGGCGGGCATCTGCTCCATCCGCGCGCGCTGCCCGCGGCGTTGACGGCACATCGCACGGTGCCCGGCCCGCTGATCTGGCCGGCGGCCGTGGCGGTCGGCGCCCTGGAGGGCGTGCTGGGTGCGGTCACCGGCTACGCGCTGGTGGCCGGACGGCCCCAGGCGCTCGTGCTCGGCGCGACCGGCAGCGGTCTGCTGTTCGCGGCGTACGCGCTGTACGGACTGTACGTCCTGCGCAACCGGCCGGGCGTGCCGTGCGGCTGCGCGGCCGACGACACCCCCATGAGCGGCTGGGTGGCGGGGCGGGCCGCGGCGCTCGCGCTGGCGTCCGTCACGGCGTCGGCCGGTGCGGGTTCGGCCGTCGCCTCCCACGGGGTCCAGGTCGCGATGGTGGGTCTGTCGTCCGTGGTGTTCGCGGTCCTGTTGTGGTCGCTGCCGCCGGCCATGTCCGATCCCGAGAGGAGCACCGTCGGATGAGTTTCGAGACCACGGCGCTGCTGGTGACCTGGGTGGCCCTCGCGCTGCTCGCCCTGGTGGTGGCCGGGCTGGTCCGGCAGGTGCACCACCTGACCCGAGGGCCGCGGACCCCCGACGAGGTCGGCCTGACGACCGGGATGCCCGCGCCCCATCTCGACCGGCTCATGCCGGAGCCGAGCCACCCGACGCTGCTGCTGTTCCTCGGCGACGAGTGCCCGGCCTGCCAGGACATCTTCGAAGAGGCCCTCGGCCTGACCGGCGCTCCGCCGATCCGCGCGCTGTTCTTCGACGGCGCGCTGGACGTCGCCCCGCCGGACAACATGTTGATCTTCGCCGGTCAGGGCGATCTGTTCCAGGAGTACCAGGTCCCGGCCACGCCGTACGCCGTGCTCGTCGGCTCGGACGGGCGGATCCGGACGGCCGAGCCGGTCGGCTCGGTGCGCACGCTGCACGGGC
>JBJMIW010000050.1:0-8539 GCA_045806665.1 Actinoallomurus sp. | reverse complement strand
GGTGCCCACGAATGGGCTCGTCTCCGCGACGGGATCGTGCACGTCAGCCAGGGGCACTTCGGCGGACGCGGCCACGGCGGGCGCGAGCGTCCCCGCGCCGAGCAGTGTCGCGGCGGCCGCGAATGTCGCGACAAATCGGGCGGCCCTCGGCCGCGTCGGTCTCCACATCAACATCCAACCCTCCGTTTAGGAACAGCCCAATGCCCACGACGCGGCTGTGCCGAAGACAGGTACCGTTTCTGGTTCGATGAGGTCCGCCGGTTATCCGGAGTCACTGAGACACACGCCGACCCGGCCCGGGCCGACCTGGTGTCGCATATGTGGTGAAGTGGGGTTGCCGGCCGCAGATTCGGCGGAATGTCCGCGCGACGCAGCGTCAAGACTCCCGGCCGCTCCGGCGGTACTCGGCAGATCTTCGACTTCGACGATTGCGAAGGGACCGCTGCGGGGACCGGTCACCACCGCGACGCTGCGGCGACCACCGCGTCAGCGCCGGCTGACCGCGGCGACTGCGGCGACACCGTGGGCGTCCAGTCCGGCGTGGTCGGCTGGGCGGACGCGGGCGATGCCGGAATGACCAGCAGCGCCAGGGCCATGAGCATGGCCACGACCAGCGCACTCCGGACGCGTGATGAGCTGGCATCCACGATGACGCAATCCCTTACGATCAGGCGGTCTAGACCGGAAAATCTTGTCGGACTGCTGGCGTTTTGTCCAGGTCGAATTCGGTGAATCAACGTGTCCGCTGGCGGACGGTGACCGGGCGATGTGTCGTTCGACCGCGGTGTGTACGGAGCGCACATCCACACAACTCGGCGACCGAGGCCGAAAACCCGAGCTCACCGCACGAAATCGAGTCGGCGGGGCACGCGCACGGTGCACGATCTTTGGAACGATCCGGCCGCGAATCTGGACAACGACGGTTGGTCTAGACCAGGATCTGACGGTCGAAACGCCGTGAAAGGGATGCGCCCCTCGTGTACTCGTCCCCCCTTCGCCGTCGGCCGTGCGCCGTCGTGCTGTTGATCCTCGCCGTGCTGGCCACCTGCCTGGCGCCACCAGCCGCGTCTGCGGCGACATCCCGCTGGACCCCCGCCGTCACCCCCGCGCCTCACTCGCTGCGCCTGACCGGCCAGGATGCGACCGTGGCCGGGACAGCCGCGGTGATCATCGGTCCGGGCAGCGACCCGTCCGCCACATCCGAGGTGACATCGCTCCTGCGGGACGCCGGAGCGACGAGCGTGCTGAGCTTCGCCACCACCGCGACCGTCCCGGCGAACGTACGCCTGGCCGTGTACGTCGGCGGTCCGGCCGGCGACCCGGCCACCGGGCCCGCCCTGAAACGGCTCGGCGTGCCCGGCACGGACGGCCTGCCGGCCGAAGGCTACGTCCTGGCCTCAGGCCGGGACGCAGGCCGGTTCGACATCGTGCTCGCCGGCGTCGACGCCGCCGGGACGTTCTACGCCGCGCAGACTCTCCGGCAGCTCGTCCACCGGATGGGCCGTCGGTGGCACCTGCCGGGCGCGGTCGTGCGCGACTGGCCGGACCTGCGCGGCCGCGGCGTGATCGAGGGCTTCTACGGTCCCCCGTGGTCGGACGCCGAACGCCAGGCCATCCTGCGGTTCGAGGGCGAGCACAAGATGGACTCCTACGTCTACGCGCCCAAGGACGACCCGTACCACCGTGACCGCTGGCGCGACCCGTACCCCGCCGACCAACTCGCCCGGCTCGGCACGCTGGCGCGACTGGCCCGACAGGAACACGTCGACTTCGTCTTCGCCGTCTCGCCCGGCCAGAGCATCTGCTACTCGTCCGACGACGACCTGCGCGCGCTGGAGGCGAAGGCGCGGTCGGTCTATGACCTGGGCGTACGCTCATTCGCCCTGTTCTTCGACGACATCGCCGGCACGCTGACGTGCGCGTCGGACCAGGAGCGTTTCGGCACCGACCCCTCACCGTCCGCCGCCGCCCAGGCGTTCCTGCTCAACCGGTTCGACCACGAATTCGTGGCCGCACACCCGGGCATGGCGCCGCTGCGGACCGTGCCGACCGAGTACAACGGCCTGAACCCGAGCGACTACAAGAAGCGCCTGGCCGAGCTCGTCGCCACGGACGTCCACATGTACTGGACCGGCCCGCAGGTCGTTTCACCCACGATCAGCGACAGCGACCTGACCGCCGCCCGCGCGCTGTACGCGCACCCGCTGGAGGTGTGGGACAACTACCCCGTCAACGACTACCAGCTCGATCGGCTGTTCATGGGTCCGGTGACCGGCCGCGGGACGATGATGACCGCCGACGGGGTGAGCGGGTTCGTCGCCAACCCGATGCTGGAGGCGATTGCCTCGGAGCCGGCGCTGGCCACCACCGCCGACCTGACCTGGAACGACGCCGCGTACGACCCGCAGCGGTCCTGGGACCAGGCGGTGGCCTCCGTCGGTGGGCCGGCGAGCGCTGCCCTGCGCACCTTCGCGGAGAACAACCTGTCCTCAAAGCTCGGCGGCACCGAGTCGCCCGACCTGGCGCCGAAGATCGCGGCGTTCGAGAAGGACTTGACCGCGGGATCGGCCGCCTCGGCTCCTGCACTCGCCGCCGCCTTCGACGGGCTCGCCGCCGCCCCCGGCAGGATCCGCACCGGCGTGCCCGATCCCGGTTTCGCCGCAGAGGCCGACCGCTGGCTGACCAAGGCCGGGCTGTACGGCGTCGGCGGCGCGGCCGCCGTGCGCTCCCTCGCCGCCCAGCTCGCCGTTAGTGACGACACGGCGTGGCGGCAGCGGATCGTGCTCGATCGCGCGGTGGAGGATGCCACGGCGGTTCCGCGGACCGTGGGCGCCGGAGTGCTGGACCCGTTCCTGACCTGGGCGCAGGGCCGGAGCGACCGTGTGACCCTGGAGTCGCCCGCGCCGGCTGACGCCCTCCAGCCCGGGACCGACGTGACGCTGCGCGCGGCGGTGCGATCCGGCGACATCGGCATCCGGTCGGTGCGGTTCTACGCGGGCGGCACCCTCATCGGCGAGACGACCACCGCGCCGTACCAGGTGGTCTGGCACAACGTGCCGCGTGAACTGGCCCAGATCACGGTCTCGGCAACCGACCAGACTGGTGCGACGATCACCTCGGCGCCCGCGAACCTGACCATCGGGACGCCCGACCGGGCCCTGTTCATCGTGAACGACGCCGACGCCATGACCCCTGGTGATCAGGCCGTAGTGCAGCGGCTGAACTACCTGGGACTCGCTGTCACGTCGAAATCGGCCGCGCAGGCCGTCGCGGCGGACGCCGACGGCACCGCGCTCGTGGCGGTTTCCTCCACGATCTCGTCCTCGCAGCTGAAGGACAGGTTCCGCGACGTTCCGGTGCCGCTGGTCACCTGGGAGAGCTACCTGTACGGCTACCTTGGCATGGCCGGCTCGGCGAATGAGGCGTTCCGCAGTCAGCAGGCCGATTTCAAGAGCCCCGCGTCGCCGCTGTCGGGCGGCGTGACGGGAACGGTGGACGTCTACAGGCGGCCGGACAGTATCCGCTGGGGTACGCCCGCCCCGACCGCCATCGTCGGTGCCACCCTGCCGGGCAGCCCAGGCGAGGCCGTCCTGTTCGGGTACGAGAAGGGGGCGCAGATGGTCTCGGCGGTCGCGCCGGCCCGCCGAGTCGCGATCTTCCTCAGCGACTCCGGACTGGAGACCGACCTGGTCACGCCGCAGGCGGTGCGGGCGTTCGACTCCTCCGTCTCCTGGGCGCTCGGCCGCACGTGAGAGGGCCCACGCCCGGACACCGGCGCGCGCCGGTGTCCGGGCGGGCCGACCGTCACCGTGCCGAGGTACCCGGCGGCGGGCGAGACCAGGACGTGAACGACTGCGCGACCGTCGCCGGCCGCCGCCGAGATCAGTGATGAAGGACGCCGGCGCGTGAGAGCGCGGCCGGCGGAGGGGTGGTCGAGTGATCGTTCTGGGCAATGGCCGTGTGGTCCTGCGGCGGCGGGTGCTGGAGCCCGGTTGGGTGAGCATCGCCGACGGACGGATCGTCGGCGTCGGCGCCGGCGACCCACCGGCCGGCGCGGACGAGGTACACGACCTGGACGGCCGTTACGTGCTGCCCGGCTTCATCGACGTGCACATGCACGGCGGCGGTGGCGCGCAGATCACCACGGACGACCCCGAGGAGATCCTGCGGGCCGTGGCGTTCCACCGCCGTCACGGCACCACCCGTACGCTGGCCAGCCTGGTCACCGACCGGCTCGACCGGATGGCGGCCTCGGTGCGCACCATCGCCGGCCTCATCCGTGACGACGCCGTCACGGGATCGATCGTCGGCGTGCACCTGGAGGGGCCGTTCCTCAACCCGGCCAAGCGCGGCTCGCATCACAGCGAGTACCTGCTGGCACCGGACGTGACGGCGCTGCGGCACCTGCTCGCCGCGGGCGAGGGAACGGTACGGGTCGTCACGCTCGCACCGGAGCTTCCCGGCGGCATGGACCTGCTGCGCGAGGCCGTGTCGGCCGGTGTGATCGCCGCGGTGGGGCACACCGAGGCCACCTTCGACCAGGCGCGGGACGCCTTCGCCGCCGGCGCGACGCTGGCCACGCACCTGTTCAACGCGATGCGGCACTTCCATCACCGCGATCCCGGCCCGGCCGGTGCCGCGCTGGCCGACGACACGGTCACCTGTGAGCTGATCAACGACGGGTTCCACGTACATGAGGACGCGGTCCGGATCGCGCTGGCCGCGGCCGGCCCCGACCGTGTCGCGCTGGTCACCGACGCGACGCCGGCGGCCGGGATGACCAACGGCGACTTCCACCTCGGCCCGGTCCCGGTGTTCGCCCGCGACGGCAAGGTCACGCTGACCGACGGCACCATCGCCGGCAGCACCCTGACGATGGACGCCGCCGTCCGCCACGCCGTGCGCCGCGTCGGCATCCCGATCACCGAGGCCGCCACCGCGGCGGCGACCACTCCCGCGGCCCTGCTCGGCATCGCCGACCGTACCGGCAGCATCCGGCCGGGCAAGGACGCCGACCTCGCCATCCTCTCGGCCGACCTGTACACCGAAACGGTGATCGCGCGCGGCGCGGTCGTCCACGGCACCTTGTCCTGACGCGCGACATCCCTCGCGGCGGATCCCGCCGGCCCACTACGCGACCGCCGCGTGCGCTTCCCCGCCGCCGGCCGATCGCAGGCAGACGTTCATCAGTGGCGAGCCATGGGCGCTAACAGCGCTTACCTTCGGTTCGACATCGCCTCCGGCATCCTGGATGCTCCGAGCAGTCGTCGCTGTATGGCGTCGAGTTGGACCACGGGCGGCGGCTGGTGGAGGCGGTGCCCGCGCCGCTGGCCATCGCGCCGAGGCGCTCGGCCTGCGCACGTGACCCCGTCCCGCTCCTGTACAGCACCGCCTGGGACGTCACCGGCCGGCCGGTGGAGCCGTTCGGCACGGCCGCGACCGCAGCCGGTCCCAGGTCAACCTCAGGCGGCACCGAGCAGGCAGGAGAGCACTGCCCAACATGATCGTGCGCTGACGCGCCCCTCGCCGATGCGCGTCGTGGTCACACCGCGCATCGGCGCGCAGATCGCAGAGGCGGTGGACCGCATGGGCAGGGCGCCATGGACGCCGTACTGGCCGCCTTGGCAGGGCGCACCCCGCAGCACGTAAGAAAATCGGGCGTGGTTGCCGCCCGCTGACGCCGTTGTTCCTTGATCTTCGAGGTCGTGCTTGAGCCGGGTGCTGGGAGCCAGCCAACGGGCCCTTCAATGTTGCTTCGAGCACGAGGATGAGATTCCTCCACCTGTCCCTATGGCTCCTGCGGGCGGCAGCCGTCCGCGGGACGAGCGCGAGGAGGCAGGGTGCTGAGCGAGACGCAGGACAACGAAGAGATCATCGAGCGGGTCGCGGCGTTGGACAAGGCCGAACTGGTGTGTTGCGTACGCGTCCCGCACGAGGGCAAGCCGGGCAAGCGGCTGCAGGAGGTGGAGACCTACTCCACGATGACCCGGTCCCTGCTGGGCATGGCGGATCATCTGCGGTGCCTGGGCGTGACCCTGGTGGTCATGGAAGCGACGTCGGACTACTGGAAGTCTCCGTTCTACCTGCTGGAGGCCGCGGGGTTTCAGGTGTGGCTGGTGAACGCCAAGGACGTCAAGCATCTGCCCGGCCAGCCCAAAACCGACAAGCTGGACGCCGTGTGGCTGTGCAAGGTCGCCGAACGGCAGATGCTCCGGCCGTGTTTCGTCCCGCCATCAAAGATCCGCAAGCTGCGGGACCTGACCCGATACCGCTCTGATCTGGTGGGAGTACGGACCGCGGAGGAGCAGCGAGCCGAGAAGTTGCTGGAGGACGCCTGCATCAAGCTGAGCGCGGTCGCCTCCGACATCTTCGGGGTCTCCGGGCGGCAGATGATGGGTGCCCACATCTCGGGCGAGCGTGATCCCAAGGTGCTGGCGCAGATGGCGCGGACCGCGATGCGCGGCAAGATCACCGCGTTGGAGGAGGCGTTCACCGAACACTTCACCGACCATCACGCCTTCCTGCTCGCCAAGATGGTGGCCCGGGTCGATGCGATCGACGCCGACATCTCCGCGATGGAGACCAAGATCGAGGCGGAGATCGCCCCCTTCGCCGCGACGGTCGCCAAACTGGATGAGATCCCCGGCATCAACCCCATCGCCGCGCATGTGATCACCGCCGAGGTCGGCACGGACATGACCCGGTTTCCGACCTCCGGGCATCTGGCGTCCTGGGCCAAGTTCACGCCCCGCGTGAAGGAGTCCGCGGGCAAGAAGAAAGGTAAGAACGCCACCGGACACGGAGATCCCTACCTGGCCAGCATGCTCGGCAACGCCGCCGTCGCCATCGGCAGGACCGACACCTTCCTCGGTGAGAGGTACCGGCGAATCGCCCGCCGCCGCGGCAAGAAGAAGGCCATCGTCGCGATCGGCCGATCCCTTTTAGTGATCATCTGGCACCTGCTGTCCGACCCCGACGTCCGCTTCCACGACCTCGGCGCCGACTACTACACCGTGCGCATCGACCCCGAACGACGCAAACGCAACCACATCCGCCAACTCGAAGCCCTCGGCTTCACCGTCACCCTCGAATCGGCCACCTAGCTGCAACCTTGCGGGTGCCGAAAACCTCATCCATGTCGTGTGACCTGCAGATCCTCGAGAACAGCAATCGCGGTCAGTCCGGAAGCCGAGAGCATCCCAGCCGGCGGTTGCCGAGGACCCACAGCGGCCGACGGAGACCCCGAGGACGGGCCGTCGCCGTTCGTCATCGCGATCCGTGGTCGAGCATGCCCCGCGCAACCGGAGCCGTGGTTGCTCGGTGATTGCTCGGATGCCATGAAACAGGCCGTCACGCGGCGGCACGATCCGACACCGGAACCGGTGGAGTCGCGGACGAACCGGCATGGACCGACAGTGAGAGCGCCGATCTGACACGAGAGCAGCGGACTCTTAATCCGCGGGTTCGGGGTTCAAGTCCCTGGCGGCACACCCGTCCCGACCTGGGCGTTCTCGGTTCCACCGGGAGCGCCCAGCGTCCGTTTCAGGGCGGTTTGGCGACCGTGGTCGCTCCATGGCTGCTCGCGTGCCGTGATCTTGGTAAAAACCCCCGCCGACACGGCCCCGGACGACACCGAAACAGACACCGAACGCGACCACAGACCAGCCGCTCCGACACAGCGGCCCAAGTCATCTCAAGCCGATCAGAGACATCCACACCCGACAGCAAGCCGCCGTCCCTGATCGACGCCACCCGGTCCACCGAGACCAGCATTGCGGGTGACCACTGCGATCGACACGCCGCCCCAGGTTCAGGCATCTACCAATCGATCGCCTAAGAAGTGCCCAAGCCGAGTCGTACCGCGGTGCCGGCGTAGAGGTAGACGTACGTAGGTGCGTACAGGCGGACGGGATCTGTCGCCGGTCTTGCGATGTCAGATCCGGTAGGGCCAAAGGGTGACTCTGTCCGTCCGACGCTGATCTCCACCCAAGCCCGGTCGATGCTCTTAGGCGGTGGCGCAGCGAAATCGAACAAGATCTGCGAGTCGCCCGTCTCAAGCACCGCAGCGCCGTCCTCAGCAAAGTCAAGTCGGCCGCGCAGGACAACCCGGTCGCCATCCGGCCAGAAGCCCGGTTTGGCGATCGCGGCTGGCTGAGTGTTGCGCCCCAGTGTTCGGATGCTCGTGATGGACCTTACCGCGATCGCGACCGTCCGGCGCGGCTTCGACACCCCGGCCCCGCCCGACGTTGTCCCGGTGCTACCCGCCTTGCGTCCCCTGTTGCCGGATGCCGGGCTCACGCCCGGCAGCGTGGTCGCCGTCGACGGTTCTGCCTTCCTGGGCCCAGCCCTGCTGGCCGGCCCTCTGCATGAGCATGACTGGACGGCGATCGTCGGCGTGCCGGAGGCCGGGCTGCAGGCGCTTGCGGGAATGGGTGCCGATCTGCAGCGCGTGCTGCTGGTGGACCAGCCCCGCACCCGCTGGGCGGAGGTGACCGGCGAGCTCGTACGGGCCTGCAGGATCGTGCTCGTAGGACCGGCT
>JBJMIW010000049.1:0-20075 GCA_045806665.1 Actinoallomurus sp. | reverse complement strand
GCCAGGCCCCGGCGCATCACGGGATGGTCGAGGCCGTAGCCGGACAGGTGAAGGGCGATCAGCGAGTACACCCACGGCGGCTGGATACCGCCCCAGGAGCCGTCCGGCTCCTGCCGGGCGACGATCCACTCGGCGGCACGCCTCAGCGCCGCGCGGCGCTGGCCCGGCACGGGCCGCCGCTCGTAACGGTGCAGCACCCGGTCGAGGGCCCCGAAGAAGCCGTCCCAGCCCAGGCGCGGCCGGCGGCGCGACCTGCGGCCGGTGCGCAGCTCGTCCAGGTCGAACGGCAGCGGCCGGACCGGGCGCCGCGCGCTGACGATCGTCAGCGGCACGATCGTCTGCCGGGCCCAGCACGCCCAGTCGTACACGTTCAGCGGGAACCACGGCGGCAGGAGAACGAGCTCGGGCGGCATGACCGGCAGGTCGCGCCAGGGCCACTGCCCGAACAGCGCCAGCCAGATGCGGGTGAACACCCGGCTGCCCTCGATCCCGCCGTGCCGGCGCGCGAAGGCGGCGGCGGCCCGCATGTACGGGGCGTCGGCGCGGTCCCCGGCCAGGCGCAGCGCCGTGTAGGCCTCGATGGTGGTGGACACGTCGCCGGGACCGTCGTGGAAGTTCGCCCACGACCCGTCCTCGCGCTGCTGCGAGCGGATCCAGCGGGCGGCCTCGGCGGTGTCCTCCGGCGTACGGACGCCGAGGAACTCCCGCAGCAGCAGGTCCTCGGCGTCCATGCTGACGTTGGTCTGCAGCTCGGCCTTCCACCACCCCTCCTCGGCCTGCAGTCCGAGGAGGTGATCGCAGGCCGCTTTGAGGGCGATGTCGGCGCCGACGACGACCGGACGAGTTTCTGTGGTCACTAGTGATCCCGGGATGCGATGAAACGGATGATGTCCCCGAACTCCTCACGAACGCCCGGGGGCAGGCCCAGGGCGGCCAGCTGGCGCTCGGCCGCGTCGAGCCGGTGCTCGACCTCCGCCTCGGCCCAAGCGCGGCCGCCCGCGTCCTCGACCAGCCAGGCGGCCTCGTCCAGCTCCAGTTCGGACAACGGGTCGGGCCGGGCGAGCAGCTTCGCCAGGCGCTCGCCCGCCGTGGTCCCGCTGGTGAGCGCGGCGACGATCGGCAGGCTCTTCTTTCGGGCCCGCAGGTCGGCCAGGACCGGCTTGCCGGTGACCTCCGGGACACCCCAGATGCCGAGCAGGTCGTCGGCCAGTTGGAAGGCCAGTCCCGCCTGCGCGCCGAATGCCGCGAGCGCGGCGACGAGGTGGGCGGGGCCCTCGGCGACCATCGCCCCGATCGAGCAGGAGCAGGCCAGCAGCGAGCCGGTCTTGTCCGCCGACATCCGCCGGCACTCCTCCAGGCTCACATCGTCGCGTCCCTCGAACTCCAGGTCCGAGGCCTGTCCGGCGATGAGCCGCTGGGTGGCCGCGGCCAGGCCGCGCGCCGCCCAGACGCCGCCCCGGGTGCCCTGATCCAGCAGCAATTCTCCGGCCAGGACGAGCAGCGCGTCGCCGGCGAGCATGGCGGCCGACCGGCCGAAGACGGTCCAGGCGGAGGGCCGGTGCCGGCGGGTGCGGTCCCCGTCCATGATGTCGTCGTGCAGCAGGGAGAACGCGTGCACGAGCTCGACCGCCGCGGCGGCCGGAAGACACGAGCCGACGTCCGCGCCGGCCGCGCGGGCCGACAGGATGGCCAGGGCGGGCCGCAGTGCCTTGCCGCCCGGCGTCGCCGGCCGGCCGTACGGATCGCTCCAGCCCAGGTGGTAACCGGCGACGCGGGCGGTCAGCGGGTCCAGCCGCGCGACGGCCTCGCGCAGCACCGGTTCGACCAGCGGCCGGGCGCCGACGACCGACGGCGGGGCGATCGCAGTCATGAGGCCGCTCCCGTCAGCCGGTCGCGGACCAGACGGGCGGCGGTGAGTCCGCTACGCACGGCCCCCTCCATCGTGTCGGGCCAGCCCGTGTCGGTCCACGAGCCGGCGAGGTACAACCCGGGCCACCGGGTGGCGGCTCCGGGCCGGAGCGCACCGCTGCCGGGCGCCTGACGGAAGGTGGCGCGGCGTTCGCGCGTGACGAAGAAGTCGCGCAGCCGGGCGCCGCGGGTCGCGGGGAACAGCTGCTCCATCGCCGGGACGAACTCCGCGCGGAGCTTGGCGGTCGGCTCGTCGATCCAGCGGTCCGCCGCCGACACCGAGACGGCGAGGTACTGGCCGGTGCGGAGGCCGGCGGCGCGGGTCCGGTCGAACACCCACTGCACGGGCGAGTCGACGACGGCCGCGAACGGCAGGTCGGTGACCGGCCGGTCGTAGTGCAGGTGGACGTTCACGATCGGGCTCTCGCCCAGACCCGCCCAGCGGTCCCGGCCGGGGGCGGCGTCCCACGGAACGAGGTGCGCGGCCTGCCGGTGCGGCGTCGCGACGATGACGGCGGAGGCGTCGATCCGCTCGCCGTCGACCACGAGCACCGGTCCGGGCTCGATGGCGGTGACCTTCGCCGCCAGCCGTACGACACCGCCCTGCCGCTTGATCGCCGCCTGCGCGGCGGTGCCGTGCAGATCGCCGAGCGGCGCGTCGGGTACGCCGATGTCGGCGGCGTCCGCCCGTCCCAGCAGCGCCGTCCGGAACACCATCGCCGCCGGTCCCAGGGCGGCCTCCTCGACGCCGATGTTCAATGCCGCGACGGCGAACAGCTCCCACAGCGCCCGCCGCGCGGCGTCCCGCTGCCCGTGCGCGGCCAGCCACGCCCCCAGGCGGATCCGGTCGAGGTCCGGGTCCGCCGGGTCCAGACCGCGGAGGGCGAGCGCGCAGCGTACGGCCCGCAGCCGGTCGGCCGGCCGGAGCAGCGGGTAGGTCGCGAGCGCCGGCATCAGGTGCAGCGGGCCCGGCAGGCCCGCGCGGCGCAACCGGCCGGGCCGCCCGTCCGGCGTGAGCACCGGCAGGTCGAACCGGTCCTGGAGGCGGACCCGGTCCGTACCGCCGAGCCGGTCGAGCAGCCCGCGGTATGCCGTGCAGCAGCGCAGGAACACGTGCTGGCCGTTGTCGACGACGAGCCCGTCCCGCTCGAACGAGTGGGTCGCCCCGCCGAGCCGCGGACGCGCCTCGTACACGGTCACCGGAAGGCCGGCCTCCCGGAGCGCGAGGGCGGCGGTGATCCCGGCCAGGCCGCCGCCCACCACCGCGACCGGTGCGACGAGGCTGCGGCACTCCGGCGGGGCGACCGGCAGGTCGAGCGTCGACGCGGTCACCGGCCGGCCCCCACCAGGGCGCGGGCCGCGACCATGGCCTTCTCCCACGTCGGCAGCGCCGAGCGGGCGGTCAGCGCGGCGAGCGGGTCGGTGGCGATCCGCTCCAGCAGGCACTGATAGATGCCGGCCATGGCGGCCGTGCAGGCCGCGCTGCGCCGGTCCAGCAGGGGCAGCAGCCGCAGGCCGCGGATGTACCAGCCGCGGGCCCGGTCGGCCTCGAACCGGATCAGTTCGGCGAGCCGGTCCGGAGTGTCGGTGAAGGCGCCGTCGTAGTCGAGGTTCAGCGTGCAGCCGAAGCGGGCGAGGTCCTCCGCCGGCAGGTAGATCCGTCCGATCAGCCGGTCCTCACGGACGTCCCGCAGGATGTTGGTGAGCTGTAGCGCGACGCCGAGCGCGTCCGCCAGCGGGGTGGCGGCCTCGACGTCCTCCGCGCCGAACACGCCGAGGGAGAGGCGCCCCACCGACCCCGCGACGCTGCGGCAGTACCCGACGACGTCCTCGGCCCGGGCGTACGTCGCGCCTCGCACGTCGGACGCGCACCCGTCGATCAGCTCGTCGAAGGCCCCGAGCGGGATGGGCAGCCGCCGGGCGGCGTCCTTGAGGGCGACCAGCACGTGGTCCCCCGGATCCGGTGACCGGCGGTGCAGCGCGGCGCGTTCCTCCTCGAGGCGTGCCAGACGCCGGTGGGCGGGCCCGTCGCCGTCCCCGATGTCGTCGATCCGGCGGGCGAAGGCGTACACGGCGCTCAGCGCGCGGCGCTTCGGTCCCGGCAGGAGCCGGATGCCGTACGAGAAGTTCCGCGCCTGTATGCGGACGATCTGCTCACAGCTTCGATAGGCGTCGGACACGCTCACCGGCTCACCTTCCTGTCGCGAGGACGCGTAGCCACGTCGTCACCAACCGCGCGCGCCGGGGGCGGACGGCCTGGCCGAGGACGTCGTGGTCCGCGGCGGCCAACGCGGCGATCGTCGCGCGACCGCCCGCGATATAGCCCGCGACGGCGACCCGCGCCGGGCCGGTCAGCGCCGAGACCAGGCCGGTCCCGGCGTCCAGCAGCGCCGTCGCCCGGATCCCCTGCAGGGCGACCACGCGGCGCAGCCGGTCGGGGGTGGTCGCGCGGGCGAAGTCGTCCTCCGTGCAGCCGAACCGGCGCAGGTCGGCGGCCGGCAGGTAAACGCGGCCCAGCGTGTAGTCCTCGCCGACGTCCTGGCAGTGCTCGATCACCTGCAGCGCCGAGCACACCTGGTCCGAGAGGGCACACCGCCGGTCGTCGGCGACTCCGAACACGTGCAGCACGAGGTGGCCGACCGGGTTCGCGGACAGCTCGCAGTACGCGAGCAGGTCTTCGAAGCTCTCGTAGCGGGTGACCGCTTGGTCGCGCCGTCCGGCCCTGATCAGCCGCCGGAAGGGCTCGGCCGGGATGGCGTACGCGCCGACGGTCCGCTCCAGCGCCCCGACGACGGGCACCTGTGTCTTGCGGCCCGCGTACAGGCGTTCCAGGTCCTCCTGCACGATGTCCAGCAGGCGGAGCCGGTCCGCGGCCGGGGCCTCATCTCCGATGTCGTCGACGAACCGGGCGAAGCCGTAGACCGCCATCAGGTGGCGGCGGTACCCACGTGGCAGCAACCGCGATGCGACCGGAAAATTCTCCCGGCGCGCTTTGTATATGACGCCCTCAGCCGATGACACGAGTTCACGATTTCCCCAGAGAGACGGCGTAAACGACCAGGCCGCCGGTAACCGTTACGTCGGATCGATATCAACCATGATTTGACTCTCCGACGATCCCTCACTGGGGTTGACCAGGGCGAATATATACTGAGCACCTCGTTGTCCAGTAGGGGAAAACGCCCGCCAGTTGAGGCCCACGAAACCGCAATGAAAAGCATTCGAGAAGACCGACGCCACCTTCCAGAAATGCGACATCGGCTGCTGATCCTCAGCGCCGGCATGGGCGCGGGCCACGACGCTGTCGCCGTCGAGCTCGCCGGGCGGCTCGCGGCCGCCGGCCACGAGGCCGCCGTCGTCGACGTGCTGGAGCTGCTTCCGCTGGGCCTCGGGCGGGCGCTGCGGCGCTGGTACGGCTGGATGATGCGCCGGGCCCCCTGGTCGTACGCCCTGATCTACCGGGTCTTCTTCGTGCCCGGCCGGACCCGCGCCGCCGCACCGGGCGGACGCCGCCCGGCCTCGCTCGCCTCTCCCCTGACCGTGCTGGCCGCCGCGCGCCTCGACCGCCTGGTACGGCGGGGTTCCCCGGACCTGGTCGTCTCGACGTTCCACCTGGCCGCGCAGGCGGCCGGGCACCTGCGCCTGACGGGGCGGTTGCGGGTTCCCAGCACGGTCCTGCTCACCGACTTCGCGGCGCATCGCCTGTGGCTGCATCCGGGGACTGACCACTACCTCTGTCCCTGTCCGGAGACGGCGCGGGACGTGGCCGCCAGGACCGGCCGCACCGCCGCCTGTCATGCTCCGCTCACCCGCCCCGCCTTCCGGCGTCCCTCGGCCGACGCGGCGGCGATCCACGCTCGGCTCGGCGTGCGACCGGAGGACCGCCTCGTCGTCGTCTCGGCGGGCTCGTGGGGCGTGGGCGAGGTCGAGGACACCGCGCGGGTGCTGGCGGGCACGGGACGGTACGTGCCCGTCGTGCTGTGCGGGCGCAACGACGCGCTGCGGCTCCGGCTCCGCGAGGTCGCGGGGACCGTCGCGCTCGGCTGGCGGGACGACGTTCCCGAGCTGATGGCGGTCGCGTGCGCGCTGGTCGACAACGCGGCGGGGCTGACGTGCCGGGAGGCGTTCGCGGCAGGGCTGCCCGTCCTGTCGTACCGGCCGATCCCGGGGCACGGCCGCGACGGCGTCCTGGTGATGGCCCGGGCGGGACTGAGCGTGCACGCGGACGACGCCGCCCGGCTCGTCGCCGAACTGGACCGGCTGCGGGATCCCGTCGTACGGAGCCGTCTTGTCACCCGCGCTGCCGCGCTGTTCGACGCGCCTCCGGCCGAGGACCTGCTCTTCGGGCCGTCCGCGACCACGGTCAGGGACCCAGACGGCTCTCGCTCTCCGGGCCGGACGGGCTGACCTCGCCGCGGATCGGCGCTGACTGGGCGAGCAGCCTGCTCCCGTAGAGGATCAGGCCGACGCCCACGACCTCCGCCACCGCCCAGCCGCCGAGCCGGATCTCCTCGCCGAACAGTCCGACGCCGTACGCGATGCTGGCGACGGGGTCGGAGACGTTCAGCGCCGGTTGCACGGCGACGAGCGTGCCGCTGTGCAGGGCGTTCTGCAGGAGGAACAGGCTGCCCAGCCCGGCCGCCACCATGGCCCACACCGACCAGGACGTCAGCAGCGCGGCCGGGCCCGCGGGCAGGACCTTGGTCGCCTCCTTCATCAGCGCGGCCGTGAACGCGAATCCCAGGCCGGAGGCGACCCCGAGCAGCGCCGCGCGGCTCGCCCCGTGCGTCATCTTCGCCACCGAGACGAGATAGGCGATCAGCCCGGCCGTCACCAATATGGCGATCGCCCAATCGATCCGGTCGGGATGCCGGTGCCCCGGAGACGGGGCTGCGGAGGCCAGGAGAGCGGCCAGCCCGACGGTCAGCGCGCCGACGGCCCGCCAGGACTCCGAGCCGAGCCGGAACCGGAAGAAGACGACCATCACGAGCATCGTGATCGGGAGCTCGGTCACCAGAATGGGCTGCACCAGGGACAGCTCACCGGTGGTCAGCGCGGCGGCCTGGAACAGGAAGCCGAACGTCAGCGCGACGATGCCGCCGAGCCACTCCGGACGCCGGATGAGGTCCCCGATGAGCGCCAGCCGGAAGGCCTCGTCCGCGGGCGCCGCCCGCGCCGCGTGCCGCTGCAGCACGGACGCGAGCGCGTTGCTCGCCGCGGCGAGGACCGCGAACAGGACGGAGATCATCCCGGGCCGCCCTCCCGCCGCGCGCCGGGGTCCTGTACCGGCTTGCCGAGGAACGAGGAGCGTCCGAGCACACCGATGCCCGTCACGATCATCAAGAGGCCGAGAACCTCCGCCGCGAGCGCGCCCTCGCTCAGCCGAAGGTTCTCGGCGAAGACGAAGATCCCCAGGATGATCCCGATGATCGGCTCGACCGCGGTGATCGCCGGCAGCGAGATGCCGATCGGCGCGGCGTCGAACGCGCTCTCCGCCAGGAGCAGGGACAGCACGGCGACGACGATCAGGGCGTACGGCTGCCAGCTGCGTAGGACGACCGCCGCCCCTTGACCCAGCTCCAGCAGCGAGCCTCGGGTCAGCGCGTCCTGGACGCCGAACAGCATCCCGGCCGCGGCCGCGAACAGCATCGCCTTGGTCCGCAGGGAGCGCGGGAGGGCGGCGAGCACGAGCCCCGCCGCGACCAGCACCACGGCACCGGCCACCAGCCAGCGGGGCGATTCCGGCCCCGTGGGCCGCCCGCCGTGCGGCTGGCCGAACGCCAGAAAGATCACCACTCCCCCCGTCACGAGCAGCCCGCCCCACCATACCTCCCGGCTGAGCCGCTCCTTGTAGACCAGGTGGGCTATGACCAGCGCGAAGATCAGGTTCGTCGCCAGCAACGGCTCGACCCGGCCGAGGTCGGACTCGTCGAGCGCCACCGCACCCAGCACCTGCCCGCAGACCATCGCGGCGATGCCGAGCAGCCAGACCGGCTGGCGGATCAGGTGGGCGAGCAGCCGGAGGCGCAGCATCTCGTCCAGCGGCTCGCGGTATGCCACGTGCTGCTGGGCGACGAATCCGATGCCGAGGAAGCAGGCCGCCGCCAGAGCGAGGAGCGTCTTCATCGGCCGCCCGCCGAAGTCACGTAGGGTTGGTACCCGAGACTGCCCACCCATACCGACTGACCTGCGGTTCCTCCCGCGCGCTGAGCCGCCGCGGCGGTCCGGGATATCCACTCGACATTTGCCCGGATCTCGCCGCAAAGTAGTACGCATGCGCATTGCGTTAACGGGGATCGGGATCATCGGCGCGGGTCTGTTCATCGACTGGATCGCGGGGCCGTACGGCGCCGTGGCGTTCACCTTCTTCGGCCTGTGGGCCCTGCTGCTGGCGCTTTCGGCCGCATTCGTCTCGGGGATCACGACGGATGAGGCACCGGCGGAGGCGCCCGCCGAGGAGGGCAGCCGCGTCACCGATGGGTCATAGCCGAGGCCGCCGCGCCTCCGGAGGCGCGGCCGGTCAAGCGCCGGGCCGCCGCCTGAAGGAGATCACCAGGTAGTCGTCCAGAGGTTGGAAGCCGAGGCGCCGGTGCATCGCGTTGATGTCCGGGTTGGCCAGGTCGGCGAAGACCACGACGTCCTCCGCCCCGGTCTCGGCGGCGACCTTGCTCACGGCGGCGGTCGCGGCGGCGCCGTATCCGTGGCATCGGTGCTCCGGCGGGGTGTAGACCGGAGCGATCCGCACCATCCCGGCGATGATGCGGGTCCGGCCGGCGAGCGACACGGGGACCCCGTCCCGCTCCCACACGGTCAGGCCGCCGTACGCGATCCGGTCGTCGACCGCGGCGCCGTGGTCCCCGGGACGCTCGCGGATCTCCCGCTCGGCGTCGTGGTACCAGCCGAGCAGCAGGTCACGCTCTGCGGACCGGGCGAGGCGGGCGCGCCCGGCCGTGGCCGGGTCGCGTACCTCTTGCAATCGATAGAGCCGTCGGCGCTCCCAGATCGTGAAGTCGGCGCCGGTCTCGGTCCGCCAGCCCTTAGCGAAGGCCTCGGCCAGCTCATGACGCCCCGTCACTCCCGGCAGCCGAAGCCCGTCCGACGCCAGGGTCTGCGCGAGCTCCATGCCGGCCCGCTCCGGCATCACGCTCAGGAGCAGCGGAAACGGCGGCGTGTAAACGAACGCCCCGGCCACGCAGCCGGCGGACATCCAGGCCCCCATCACCGCGGGCGCGTCACCGTAGGCCGTCAGCCCCCGCGCCCGCAGCGACTCCAACACGGTGATCAGGACGGTGTTCTCAACCGGCCGGGACCGGAGGAAGCACCCAGCGGTCCCGTCGTATTCCGCAATATCTCCGGTAATAACCCAGCCCATGGGCCTCATACTGCCCAGTACTCGGCCGGGATCTCAGGTCAAGCAGCGATCGTGATCAATACTTCACGACGAACGGTCCCGACCACGGCGACACGCTTCCCCAGGGCGGCGCCTGACCGGCTGAGGGCGGTGGCGGTCGGCGCCGGGCCTCCGATCCGGCGGTGTTTCGTGAGACGAGAAAGCGTTTCGCCTCGGTAGACACCCCCGAACGAGCACCCTCTTACCCTTCCGCGAGTCCACGCTCAGCCGTCCCGGCCGTCCCGGCCGTCCGGACCGACGAACGCCGGGATCATCCGAGTGCGCTCGGGGAACGGTTGGAGCATGCGGCTGAGCGGTGCGCGGGTGCTGATCACCGGGGCGTCCTCGGGCATCGGGGCGGCCACCGCGCGGGAGATGGCGCGGGCGGGTGCCCGTCTCGTGCTGGCGGGGCGTGACCGGCGCCGGCTCGACGTCGTGGCCGCCGAGACCGGCGGGCGGGCGGTCGCGGGAGATCTCGCCTGGGACGTCGCTCGCCTCGCCTCCCGAGCCGGGCCCATCGACGTCCTGGTGAGCAACGCCGGAGCGGGGTGGGCGGGGCCGCTGACCCGCATGCCCGGCAAGGCCGTCGAGCGGCTGGCCACGGTCAACCTCACCGCGCCGATGCTGCTGACCCGGCTGCTGCTGCCGGGCATGGTCGACCGGGGACGTGGTCACGTGGTGTTCGTCGCCTCCATCGCGGGCGCCATCGGCGTACGGGAGGAGGCGGTGTACTCCGCGACCAAGGCCGGACTGATCGTCTTCGCGGAGGGGCTCCGCCACGAACTGCGCGACGTGGGGGTGTCGGTGGTGCTGCCCGGCGTCGTCGACACGCCGTTCTTCGACCGGCGTGGGACGCCGTACGCCCGTCGGTGGCCCAGGCCGATACCGCCCGAACGGGTCGCGCGGGCGGTGGTGTCCGCGATCGAGCGGGACCGCGCGGAGTGCTACGTGCCGCGCTGGCTCCGGGTGCCGTCCCGGCTCCGGGGCGCGGCGCCGGGCGTCTTCCGTTCGCTCGGCGGTCGGTTCGGCTGAGCGAACCCAGGGTTCCCGGAACGGGGTCGACCTGGTAGGCCAGAGTGATGCAGAAACCTGCCACCCTGATCCGTCGCCTCGCCGTCTCGCTCGCGGCGCTGCTGGCCGTCACGCTGGTGTCCCCGGCGGCGCAGGCGCGCACGGAGCCGAAGGCCCCCAAGGAGTTCGTCGCGCTGAGCGACGTCGATCCGACGATCATCCAGGAGATGCGCTATGCGACGATCCACGACTTCGTGGGCCGGCGCATCGACGGATACCGCCAGCCGATCTGCATCCTGACCAGGACGGCCGCCCAGGCCCTGCACCAGGTACAGCGGAAGCTGATGCCTCAGGGCTACTCACTGAAGGTGTACGACTGCTACCGCCCGCAGCGCGCCGTGAACCACTTCGTGCGGTGGGCGGAGGACCCGAAGGCCACCCAGATGAAGGCCGAGTTCTACCCGCGCGTCGATAAGTCGCGGCTGTTCGCGGACGGCTACATCGCCGAGAAGTCCGGGCACAGCCAGGGCAGCACGATGGACCTGACCATCGTCAAGCTGCCCGCGCGGCCGACCCCGCCGTACCGTCCCGGACAGCGTCTCGTCCCCTGCTATGCCCCGCAGGCGGAGCGGTTCCCCGACAACTCGATCGACATGGGCACCGGGTTCGACTGCTTCGACACGCTCGCCCACACGCTGGACCCGCGGATCCAGGGCCGGCAGCACGCCAACCGGCTCATGCTGAAGAACGCCATGGAGACGGCCGGCTTCGTCAACCTCGCCGAGGAGTGGTGGCACTACACCTACAAGCCCGAGCCGTTCCCGAACACCTACTTCGACTTCCCGGTCTCGCGCTCTTCGCTCGCCGGGCGGCGCTGAGGGACTCAGACGGCGCAGCGCAGCGGGCCGCCGTTGTAGTCGATGGCGTCGGTGAATGCGGCGATCAGGTCGAGGTCGCCGCCTTCGGCGTCCGCGTACGCCCGGTGCAGGTTGAGGACGATCCGCTCGCGGTCCGGCCATCCGGCGAACGGGCCCAGATCGCACGTCCGGGCGGCCTGCAGCGGACTCAGCCCGTCCGCCCGGCCCCGCCGGGCGGTGTCGAGGATGAGGCGGTAGTACGCCTCGTGGGCCGCCAGGACCGGCGCGAGATCACCGGTGATCAGCGCGCCGTGGCCCGGTACGACCGTACGGGCGCCGAAGCGGGCCAGCCAGTCGAGCGAGCGCAGCGCCCCCTCGACCGACCCCATGAGGACCAGGGGCGTCACCTCATGGAAGATCAGGTCGCCGGTGAACAGCACCTGCTCCTCGGGCAGCCAGGCGACCACGTCCCCGGCGGTGTGGGCCCGGTGACCGGGATGCCGCAGCTCGATCCGCCGCTCGCCGGTGAACAGCGTGAGCTCGTCGTCCAGGACGACGGTCGGCGGCCTGACGTCCGAGACGCCCCAGTCGGGCGTCGGCGACCAGATCGGCGGGGTGAGCTTCAGGATGAAGTCCGCCAGTAGCTCCTCGCGCGTCGCCCGATGCCCGACCACCACGGCCGAGTCGGGCAGCAGCGCGTTGCCGTACGCATGGTCGCCGTGGAAGTGAGTGTTGACCGCCATCCGCACCGGGTCCCCGCCGGTCGCCGCGTCGACCGCGGCGAGGAACCGGCGGGTGCGCTGGGCCGTCGCGCAGGTGTCGATGAGGATCACGCCGCCGGGCCCGTGCACGGCCCCGGCATTGTTGATCCACCAGCTGCCGTCCGGCTGCAGCCAGGCGTGCACGCCCGGCGCCACCTCTGTGAGTCGCGGCTCAGCGCCCTCGGCCATCGTGACATCATCCTTTCCACGCCCGGGGTGTTCCACCACCAGATCCGCGTACGAGCCTGCCGAGCGGGATCTCCTGCCTCGGCCGATCGTATCCGTGCATGGCGATCCTCGGATCACCCGATCCTGCGGCCGCGGCCCGCCACGAGGCCGGCCGCGAGCTGGAGCACCATGAGCACGGCCATCAGCGACAGTGGCGTCCGCCAGCCGCCGCTGTGCTGGTACAGCACCCCGACGAGGATGGGCACGGGGATCGAGATGAGGTAGCCCGTGCTCTGGGCGAAGGCGGACAGCCGGGTGACCGTCGCGCCGTCCTGACCTCGCATCCCGATCATCGCCAGGGCGAGCGGGAAGGCGCAGTTGGACAGTCCGAGCAGCATCGCCCACAGCCAGGGCGCGGTGGCCGGCGCGGCCCAGAGCCCCGCGAATCCGGCCAGACCGCAGAGGGCGAGGCCCGCCGCCAGACCACTCTGGTCGCGCAGGCGACCCGCGAGGGCCGACAGCGGGAAGGACAGGGGCACGCTCAGCAGGGAGGTGACCGCGAACAGCAGGCCGGCCGCCTCGGCCGACAGCCCGGCGTCGCGGAACATCTGCGGCAGCCAGCCGATGATGACGTACGCACCACCGGCCTGCAGTCCGAAGAACACCGCGAGCGCCCAAGCCGTGGGGCTCCGGGTGATACGTACTCCGGACGTGGACTCCGGCGCGCGGGGCAGGGGAACGTTCCTGTCGCGCGTACGGGTCGCCGGTCCGCCATGGCGGCGGCCGAGAGCGACCCAGGCCGGAATCGCGAGGGCGGCGAGGACCGCCCACGAACCCAGACCTGCGCCCCAGTGCCCGCCGAACGCCCGGGCCAGCGGAACGGTGGTGGCGGCGGCGGTGGTGGCGCCGAGGTTGAGCGCCATGGAGTACACACCGGTCATCGCGCCGACCCGGTCCGGGAAGCGCTGCTTGACCACGACCGGCAGCAGCACGTTGGTCACCGCGATGCCGGCGAGCGCGACGGCGCTCAGCGCCACGAACACGACCGTGTCCGGTGCCAAGGGCCGCGACACCAGGCCCACCGCGAGCGCCACGGCACCCATGGCGATGACTCCGTCGGCTCCGTACCGGCGGGCGAGCCGCGGCGCGGCGAACCCGAAGAGCGCGAAGCACACCTCCGGCAGGGAGGTGAGCAGCCCGGCCACGGTGGGGCTCATCCCGAGCGCGGAGCGCACCTCTTCGAGCACCGGGCCCAGGCTCGTGACGGCGGGGCGCAGGTTGAGCGCGGCCAGGATCAGGGCGACGACCGCCAGCCGACGACTCGGGACGGTGGGCGTGGAGAGGTCTTGGGGCAGTTCCGCACAATGCGGACGAACCGCCTCATGATTCGACATAAGGCTAATCGTAGAATGATGGGATGAATCTCGGTCCAGTCGTCCGGCGCGCCGCGCTGTCGGACCTGGTGATCGCCCGGCTTCGGCAGCGGATCACCTCAGGAACGTGGCCGGTCGGGTCGCGTATCCCCACCGAGCCGGAGCTGGTCGAGCAGCTGGGCGTCGCCCGCAACACCGTGCGGGAGGCCGTACGGGCGCTCGCGCACAACGGGATGCTGGACATCCGCCAGGGGTCCGGGACGTACGTGGTCGCGACGAGCGAGCTCGCCGGGGTGATGCAGCGCCGCTTCGCCGACGTGGATCGACGCGACGTGATCGAGGTACGAGGCGCCCTGGAGGCCGTAGCGGCGGGGTTGGCGGCCGAGCGGCGCACGGACGAGGACCTGCGACGGCTCGACGCGCTCCTGGAACGGCGGGAGAGCGCCTGGTCCTCCGGCGACCGCGACGCCTTCGTCGACGCGGACGCAGCCTTCCACCTGTCGGTCGTCGCCGCCTCCCACAACGCGGTGATGGCCGAGCTGTACGCCGACCTCGGAGAGGTGATCCGGGACTCGCTGCGGGAGCACTTCGGCACCGGGCTGTCGGCCAGGGAGCACATGGACCACGCCCGGCTACTCGACGCCATCCGCGCTGGGGACGCCGCCACGGCCACCACCGAGGCCGCCTCCCACACCGGCTGCCGCGTCGGCGGGGCGGGTTCCTCCCAGATCACATGACCCAGCGCCGGAAGCCGCCTTCCGAGTCGATGACCTGACCGGTGATCCAGGCACTGTCCTCGGAGGCCAGCCACCGTACGACACCCGCCCTCAGGCCCCGCCCACCCTCACCGCGTGCGTGCGTCATGCGTACGGAAGTCTCGGAAAACGCCACCACGCCCGCCCAGATCGGCCCATTTTCTCCCCATTAACGAGGCCGACACCCGCGGCTTTACCGAGCCTTCTGCACACCGGCCCCCGGCTCCGGGGTCACCGGGCCTGGACCCGTACCAGGACCTCGCCGGCCGGAGTGCGGTCGTACAACACGGACCGTCCGGCCCGCCGTCGCCGGATGAGCCGGGCGGCAAGCAGGATCTTCAGGTGGCGCCCGACGGAACCGAGTCCCTGGCCGGTCAGGGCGACCAGCTGCGTGGTGCTCTTGGGCGTGTCCAGGAGCACGAGGACGCGCGCCCGCGCGGGCCCCAGCAACGCGCCCAGCGCGTCGGGCACCGGGGCGGGATCCCGCTGGGGCGCCAGTTCCTCGTGGAAGGTGAGGTCCGCCTCGCCGGTCGGCGTCGGCGTCACGAAGTCGGCGATCCAACGGGGTCGCAGTGCCGACCGCACCAGGAGCGCGGTGATCGGATCGCCGGCGAGCCGTGCCCGGTAGGCGGGCAGGCGGGCGTCGAGCCACTCGCGCTCGCCAGGGTGCGCTGCCGTCCCCTTCTCCAGCGCGATCAGGCATGCGGTCGTCTCGGCCAGTGCCGAGACGACGAACCGGCTCTCCGCCAGCGTGTCCGTGCTGATCCGCCATCAGCCCACGTTTCGCCTCCGCGCGAAACATTAACGGGCGCGTCGCCCAGCCGTGAGACTCCCGATCATGCCCATGACCTACCGAGGACTGTTCCGCACGCCCGAGTTCACGCCGTTGTTCGCTACCGCGTCGACGCAGGTCGCGGCGTCCACCGTCAGTGGCCTGGCCCTGGGCACGCTCGTCTACACGGCGACCCGCTCACCGCTGCTGTCCGCGCTCAGCATGTTCGGCCCGTCCCTCGCCCAGGTGATCGGGGCGACAGCGCTCCTGTCGGCGGCCGACCGGATGCCACCGCGCGCCGCGATGACGGGATTGGCGGTCGCCTTCGGGCTGGGCACCGCGGTGCTGGCCGTCCCCGGTCTGCCGCTGGGGGCCGTCTTCGCGGTGATCATGTTCCTCGGGCTGGCCGGGTCGGTGGGCGGCGGCGTACGGTACGGCCTGCTCAGCGAGATCCTTCCCGGAGAGGGCTACCTGCTCGGCCGTTCGGTGCTGAACATGTCCGTCGGCACGATGCAGATCTGCGGCTTCGCCGCAGGCGGCGGCCTGGTGACGGCCCTGTCTCCGCGCGGCACGCTGCTGGTCGGCGCCGCCCTCTACCTCACCACGGCGGCCGTCGCCCGGTTCGGCCTCAGCCGCCGCCCGGCGCGCGCCGCCGGACGGCCGTCGATCGCCGCGACCTGGCGCACGAACGCACGGCTCTGGTCGTCACCGCCCCGCCGGTACGTCTACCTGGCCCTGTGGGTTCCCAACGGCCTGATCGTCGGCTGCGAGTCGCTGTTCGTCCCGTACGCGCCGCGGCACGCGGGCCTGCTGTTCGCATTCGCGGCCGGGGGGATGCTGGTCGGAGACACGGTGACCGGCCGGTTCGTCCCGCCGGGGTGGAGGCGGCGGCTGGACGCTCCGCTGCGCCTCCTGCTCGCCGCGCCGTACCTGGTCTTCGCTGCGCACCCCGCGCTCGTCCTCGCGGTCGCCGCCGTCACCCTCGCATCGATCGGGTACTCGGCCACTCTGCTCCTGCAGGACCACCTGATGGCGCTGACGCCCAGGGACGTCCACGGGCAGGCGCTGGGGCTGCACTCCGCCGGCATGCTCACCATGCAGGGCGTCGGCGCCGCCCTCGCCGGAGCGGTCGCGCAGTACCTCTCGCCCGCCACGGCGATGGCCGTGATGGCGGCGGCCTCGGTCGCGGTCACCGTCCTCCTGGCCCCGGGCTTGCGCGGTGAGCCCCGTGCCGTCCTGGACCAGCCGCCCAAGGCCGACCGAGAGGAACACCACGAGGAGTCAAAGACCTAGTCAAGTGTCTTTTCCGGGGATTATACATAACCCCCTCCGGGGAAAACAGGAACGCGTTGTCCTACGCGCCGACCGGGCCGAAACAGCGCACTTCGCGACGACTGTGGCGGCCCTCTCGACTTCCGAATTCCCGAGGAGGCGACGTCTATGAAGTTGCCCATCGCACTTACCGTGTCGGGCCTGGTCTTCGCTGGTGGAGTGGCTCTCGCAGGGACGCCGGCGAACGCCGCGACCGGCCAGGGAAAGGTCACGGCTTCGCCGAACATCTCGACCTCCGCCGAGTTCATCGCCACGGCACTCGAAAACCGCCCGCCGAGGTGCCGTAAGTTCGTAAGGGGGCACTACCGGCGCGTCCGCGGGAGGATGGTCCACGTCTCCGGTTACTGGTTGCCCCGCGGTTGCAGGCACCGCAGGTGACGCCGGCACCCGATGACGACCTGAGCGACGGGGGAGCCTCGCGGCTCCCCCGTCGCGCGTTCCCGCCGTGATCGCCGTCCGCCCGCATGCGCTCCTTCGGCCGGGGCATGGACGACTCCGGCCGGACGTCGGAGGATGGAGCGATGAGCGGGGACGGCGAGCAGCGTCACGGGGTGGCGCTGACCAACCTGGACCAGCCCCTCTTCGAGGGCGCGGACGCGACCAAGCGCGACCTGGTCGACTATCTCGATGCGGTGGCCGACCGGTTTATCCCGAACCTGCGGGGCCGGCCGCTGTCGGTGATCCGCGCGCTGCGCGGCCAGGAGCCGTTCATGCAGAAGAACCTCCCGCGCTACGCCCCGCCCTGGATACCGACCGTGCGGATGTGGGCGGAGGCCTCCCACCGCCAGGTCACGTACGCGCTGTGCGAGGACCGCCGGACGCTGCTGTGGTTCGCGAACCAGCGGGCCGTCGAGTACCACCCCGCGCTCCTGCGCGGCGACCAGGTCACCCACCTCGTGCTCGACATCGATCCGCCGGACGCGGACTCCTTCGCCTTGGCCGTCCGCGCGGCCCGGCTGGTCCGCGAGGTCCTGACGGACGCCGGCCTGACCGGCGTCGTCAAGACGAGCGGCGCGAAGGGCGTCCACGTGTTCGTCCCGGTCCAGGAACGTGTGACGGCCGAGGAGGCGGCCGCGGCCACTCGTGCGATCGGCGCGCGTGCCGAACGCCTGGACCCGGCGCTCGCCACCACGGCGTTCATCCGGGAGGACCGCGGCGGCAAGGTGTTCATCGACTCGACCCGCGCCGGCGGGGCGACCGTGGTGGCCGTCTACAGCCCTCGCGTACGGCCCGGCGCACCGGTCTCGTTCCCCGTCGCGTGGGACGACCTGGACGACGTGACGCCGGCCGACTTCACGATCCGGACGGTGACACGGTCCCTGGCCGATGGCGACCCGTGGGCCGACCGGATGCCCGCGCCGCAGCCGCTCGATCCGGGCCTGGTCGCCGAGGGCCGTACGATCCCGGTCGCCCGGGTGCAGGCGATGCACGAGGGCAAGCGCCGGGCCCGCGCGCGCCGCACCGGTGCCTGAGCCACGACGGCACGCCAGACTGGCCCCATGAGCCATGCCGACGATCCGTACGGTGATCCGTCCGCCGGGGACTCCGGCACGCCGCGCTCCCTAAACCGCGTCCTCGCGGACGTCGCGGCCGAGCGCGCGGCGCAGGACGCGATGTGGGGCGTGCAGGACCTCCCCGACGGCACCGCGGCCGAGCGCGCCGCCGCGGCCGACGCCGCCAAGCGCGACTGCCGGGATGCCTGGGCCGGTGCCCGGCTCACCTGGCGGCACATCCTCGCCGAGGAGTTCCACGAGGCGCTCGCCGAGACCGACCCGCAGGCCCTGCGTACCGAGCTGATCCAGACGGCAGCGGTCGCCGTGAAGTGGGTCCAGGCGCTCGACCGCCGCGAAGGATGCCTGACCCACCGGGCGCGGACCGGCCCCGGCCGCCTTGAGAAGCTCGTACGCGACCGCGTACCCGACCTCATCCGCGCCGGCGGCGGTAGCCCCGACGTGCGGGTCGCCGAGGACGGCGAGTACCTCATGCTGCTGCGCGCGAAGCTGTACGAGGAGGTAGGAGAGTTCGCCGAGTCCGAAGCCGTCGAGGAACTCGCCGACATCCTCGAGGTGGTCTACGCCCTCGCCGCCGCGCACGGCGTCGCGGCGAGCGACCTCGACCGGCTCCGCGCCGCAAAGGCCGCCCGCAACGGAGCGTTCGACCAGCGCCATGTGCTCCGCTCTCCCTGATACTCGTACGTACGCGCCGCCGCCCGGAGGCTCCGACGAGATGACCATCAGGACGCCTGTCCCCGTGGTTCGTCCGTCTTCTGCGGAAGCGCGCCTGTGAGTGGCAGGTCTCCGTCATGGTTACGATCAGATCGGCTTGTCCCCGGCCACAGGTCGACCACCGAGACGCCCAAGTCGGAGAAGAGTGCCCGGAGCAGAGGCAGCGAGATTCCCAGGACGTTCCCGGCGTCGCCGTCGATCGCATCGACGAACCAGGCACCCATGCCATAGATGGTGAAGGCGCCGGCCGACCGGAGTGGTTCGCCGGTGCCCACATACGCATCGATCTCTTCGTCGGTGGGCGAGCCGAACCGCACGGTCGTCCCTGCGACGGCGTCGGCCTCCCGGCCGGACGCCGTATCGATCACGCAATGACCCGTGTGCAGCGTCCCCACGCGGCCTGCTCGCCGTCTCCACCATTCGGTGGCCTCGGCAACCGAAAGCGGTTTTCCGAGCACCTGCCCGTCCAACTCCAGCAGTGAGTCGCACCCGATGACCAGGGCATCCTCGAAGTCACTCGCAACGGCCTTGGCCTTCGACCTGGCGAGGACACGCACGAGTTCGGCGACGGACGGAGCGGCCGTATTCGTTTCATCAATACCGCTGACCATGACCTCTGGCGCTAAACCCGCCTGGCGCAGCAGAGCGAGACGTGCGGGTGAAGCCGAAGCAAGGATGATCTTGCGCATAGAACGAAGCCCTCACGTTCGAGTGCTGCTCCCGTATGACCGGGCAGGTTACGCTATGGAGATGCCCCGTGATCTAACGCGCTATGCCAAAGTCGCACAAGAGGCGATAAATCAAGCATGCACGATTGCGCGCCGACGTTTCGGACAGGCGCTTGTCGCGGAGGTGAAGGGGCCGCGCGGGGATCTGGTCACAGCAGTCGACCGTGACTGCGAAGCGGTCATCATCGACCTTCTACACCGATCCTTCCCGGACCACACGATTGAGACCGAAGAGTCCGGGGTGCTTTTCGAGGGGTCGAACACGGTTTGGCTGGTGGATCCGCTGGACGGCACCAACAACTATGCCAACCTTCTCCCGCTGTACGGCGCGGCGGTCACATTGTGTCATCGAGGGGAACCACTCGTCGCCGCCATCGGTGAAGCGCATTCCGGTGACGTGGCATACGCCATAAGGGATCAAGGCGTTTGGATGAACGACAAGCCATTCGTCCGCGCCCCGGCGACCAATCACCAGATGCCGGCCACCGCGCTGTGGATCGGGTATGAGTCCGAGTACGACGGCGACCTCTCCGCGGTATCTTCGCTGCTCAACACCCGGAGTCGTCGCGTTTACTGCACGTGGGCGCCGACCATCGACGTCTTCCTCTACCTTCGAGGCGGTCTTGACGCAATTGTCGTCTACCAGTGTTCCGGGACGGAGTTGCTCGGATCACTGCTCATGGCCGGCGAGGCGGGCGCGGAGATCAGATCCGCGGATGGCGCCCACGTCCGCCGACTGGCGGATCTACCGGAATTGACCTTCGTCGGCGATCCCGAGACGACACTGCCGCTGAT